>DASSON010000163.1:0-25215 GCA_035700525.1 Burkholderiales bacterium | reverse complement strand
TTCAAGGGCGGCAAGTCGATCGTGAAAATACGCTTCGTCGAAAAGCAGCCGGAAACGACCTGGAACAAGGCCGGCCCGAACGAGTACGGCTTCTATTCCAACGTCAATCCGCATGTCGATCATCCGCGCTGGAGCCAGGCGACCGAACGCCGCATCGGCGAATTTTTCCGCCGCAAGACGCTGATGTTCAACGGCTACGGCGAGCAGGTGGCGCAGCTTTACAGCGGGATGGATCTGCGGAAGTATTTCTGATGCGTTTCTCTCGCATCGATCCGTGCGTCTTCAAGTGGCTGAAGGTGGCCGTGTTCGTGACATGCCTGTGGCCGCTGGCGCGGCTGGTGTGGCTGGCGTTCAATGACGGGCTTGGCGCCAATCCGATTCAATTCATCGAGCACACTCTCGGAGACTGGATCCTGATCTTCCTGGTGATCACGCTGAGTGTCACGCCGCTGCGGCGTCTGCTCAACTGGCAATGGCTGGTGCGCCTGCGCCGCATGTTCGGGCTCTACGCATTTTTCTACGCGGTGCTGCATTTCGTCGCCTACATCGGCCTCGACCAGTTCTTCGACTTTGACGCGATCCTGAAAGACATCATCAAGCGGCCGTTCATTACGGTCGGGTTTGCCTGCCTGGTGCTGATGGTGCCGCTGGCGGCGACCTCCACCAACGCGATGGCGCGGCGGCTGGGCGGACGGCGCTGGCAGCAACTGCACCGGCTGGTGTATCTGATCGCGATCGGCGGCGTGATCCACTTCTGGTGGGAGGTCAAGAAAGACATCACCGAGCCGCTGATTTATGCGGCGATATTCGCGCTGCTGCTGGCCGTCCGGATCGGATTTCATTTCGCCGGCGCACATCCGCGCCGGCAGCGGTTTACCGCGCTGCGTAACGCAGAATCGGCGAAGTGACGGAAATCGTGAATGCCATGAGTTGCGGTGTCCCGCAGCAACGGCAGGAAATGACGGGAAGCGGATGGGGGCGCGTCCGTCCCTGAATTGAAAATGGGGCCGGTGAACCCGGCCCCATCATTCCCGGACAGTCGCTAGCGCTTCTTTGCGGCCGATTTCCTCGCTGCGGGTTTTTTCCTTGCAGCGGGTTTTTTTGCAGCCGTCTTGCGGGCAACCGTTTTTTTCGCCGGTTTCCGTGCCGCGGTCTTGCGGGTCGCTTTCTTGGCGGCCGGCTTTCTGGCCGTGGTTTTCCGCGCAGTTGCTTTTTTAGCCGGCTTTTTCGCAGCGGTCTTGCGCGCAGCCGTTTTCTTCGCGGCCGGCTTTTTCGCTACAGTTTTCCGGGTTGCCGTTTTTTTTGCAGCGGGCTTTTTAGCAGTGCTTCTTTTTGCGGCGGGCTTTTTGGCCGCGGCAGTTTTTTTCTTTGTTGCCATTGGCATCTCCTTCTATGGTTGACATGGCATCATTCACGTACAGATTTTTTGCTGTACTCCCGAACATCCGCCGCACGATCGTCGCATCGTTCGTTCTCGAATTTTTCGAGAGAAATCATGCCCGGTGCGCCAATTCTATTCCACTGTCAAAAAACAATGCAACAGTTTTCACTGTCAATTCATCGCGAAAGTCGCGGATGATGCATCTTCACAACACCGGATTTTTCGCGTGATCGACGAAATGAGCGATCGTGTTGTGCGTCTGATCGCGTGCACGAACGCAGATTACGGCAACCGTTTTTCGAGTGCGTAGAGTTGCGCGAGCGTTTCGCGTTCGCGAATGAGATGAACGTCCGCGCCGTCGATCATCACTTCCGGCGCACGCGGACGCGTGTTGTAGTTGGAACTCATGCTCATGCCGTAGGCGCCGGCGCCCAGCACCGCGAGCAGACTGTCCGCCGTGAGTGCAAGTGCACGATCACGCGCCAGGAAATCACCGCTTTCGCACACCGGGCCGACGACGTCGTAAATCGTGCGCGGTGCATCGCTGCCGCTGACCGGGACGATCTCGTGCCACGCATCGTAGAGCGCAGGGCGCATCAGGTCGTTCATCGCCGCGTCGACGATCGCGAAATTCTTGGTGTTGCCGTGCTTCAGGTATTCGACCTGCGTCAGCAGCACGCCGGCGTTGCCGACCAGTGCGCGGCCGGGTTCGAGCAGCAGCGTCTGCGTCCGTTCGCCGAGGCAGGCGAGCAGCGCGCGTGCATAGTCGCCCGGCGCCGGCGGTACTTCATCGCGGTAACGAATGCCGAGGCCGCCGCCGAAATCGATATGCGACAGCATGATGCCGGCACTCTCCAGCCGCTCCACCAGCGCCAGGATTTTTTCGGCTGCGGCCAGAAAAGGCGCCAGTTCGGTAAGCTGCGAGCCGATGTGGCAGTCGATGCCGGTTACTGCCAGGTGCGGCGATGACTGTGCCTTGCGGTAAAGATCGAATGCGTCGCGGTACGGAATGCCGAACTTGTTCTTGTCGAGGCCGGTCGCGATGTAGGGATGGGTGCCGGCATCGACATCGGGATTGACGCGCAGGCTGATCGGCGCAGGTGTCCGCATGGCGGCGGCAACGCGATCGAGCCGCTCCAGTTCGGCCGCGGATTCGACGTTGAAGCACAGCACGCCGGCCTGCAGCGCCGCGCGCATTTCGGCTGCCGTCTTGCCGACGCCGGAGAATACGGTTTTCGCCGGATCGCCGCCGGCCGCGATCACACGCGCCAGTTCGCCGCCGGAAACGATATCGAAGCCGCTGCCCAGCCGTGCGAATGCGTCCAGCACCGCCAGGTTGGAGTTGGCCTTCACGGCATAGCACACCAGATGATCGCGGCGGGCGAACGCGCGGTCGAAGGCATGGAAGGTTTCGGTGAGTGCCGCGCGCGAATAGACGTAGCAGGGCGTGCCGTAGCGTTCGGCGATGTGTGCCAGCGGCACGGCTTCGGCGTACAGTTCGCCGTCCTCGAAGTGAAAATGGCTCACGGCTTGTCGGGTTCCTCGCTCGGCTTTTGAGTCGGCGACGGCTGCGCGGCCGCCGGGGGAGACGATGGTGTCACAGAGTTTTGGACAGGGGCCGGCGGCGCGGCGGCCGGCTTGGGCGGCGGCAGATAGAGCGGTCCCTTGTAGCCGCAGGCGGACAGCAGGAGAAGCAGCGGCAGCGTGATGGTCGCTGTAATTGCAAGATGGCGGCGCATGTTGTCGGCTTTCGGAATTCGTGGCATCTTAGCATATCGACGCCTGTGTCTTCGGCGGCTCACAGCCGCAGATAGCGGTGTGCATCATGCCGCAGCGCCGCCCGCCGTTCAGCGTAGTCCGGCAGGATGTTTTCGACCACGCGCCAGAAGCGTGGCGAGTGATTCATTTCATGCAGATGCGCCAGTTCGTGCACCACGACGTAATCGACCAGCGTCAGCGGCATCTGGATCAGGCGCCAGTTGAGCGCCACGCGGCCGTCCGGGCCGCAACTGCCCCAGCGTGTCCTGGCCTGTGACAACCGCAGCCCGGAGACGCGGACATTCAGCGCGCCGGCGTAACGCGCGATGCGCTGTTCGAAGCAGACGAGTGCTTCGTGGCGATACCATTCGGCGACCTTTGTCCGGAGCGCATTCTCATCGCCGCCGGCGGTCAGCGTATCGCCGTGCCGTTCGACCGCGCCCGCCGCCGCGCGCAGTTCGAGGCGCAGCGCTGTGCCCAGCAGAAACAGCGTTTCGCCGTTGCGCCAGCTGCAGGGGGCGGGGCGCCGTCCGCTCCAGCGCGCCAGCGTGCGCAGCACCCATCGTGCGTGCTGCTGCAGCACCGCCTCGATTTCCCGGCCGCTTGCCCGCAGCGGCGCCCCGACCCGCAACCCGTGCTCGTCGATCGTCAGCGTGATGCTGCGCCGGCGCCGCGCGCGCCTGATCGTGTATTCGACGATCTGTCCGTTCAGCACCGTCAGCGTACCGCCGGCGCGCGGTTCGCGCGGCTGCGCATCGAATGGCAGCTCAAGCTGTGCGGGTGCGGTCACGTGCCATTCCAGTGAGGTCGTCCGTCTGCGAGCGAATCCAGCTTTCCGCTTCGCGGTTCAGGTCGTCGGCCTTGCGCGTCTGCGGTGCAAGCGGCGCGCCGATGCGCACGGTAATGGTGCCGGGGTATTTGAGAAATGCATGCCGCCCCCACAGCTCGCCCGCGTTGAGCGCGACCGGCAGCACCGGCGCGCCGGTTTGCGCGGCCAGCCATGCACCACCGACGTGAAACTTGCCGTGCGTGCCCGACGCGGTGCGTGTCCCTTCCGGAAACACCACGATCCAGAAGCCGCGCTCCAGCCGGTCATGCGCCTGGGCCGCCATCATCCTGAGCGCGCGCAGTGCAGCGCCGCGATCGATCGCGATCGGTTTCAGCATGGCCAATCCCCAGCCGAAAAACGGCACGCGCAGCAATTCGCGCTTGATCACCCACACCTGCGGCGGGAAGATGATCTGGAATGCCAGGGTTTCCCACGCCGACTGGTGCTTCGACAGCACGATGCACGGCTGTTGCGGAATATGTTCGCGCCCCTCGATGCGGTAGCGGATGCCGCATAGGGTTCGCGCCAGAAAAATCATCAGCCGCGACCAGGTGCTGATGACACGGTAGCGGGCGATCAGCGGCAGCGGGAAGGTCAGCATCGCGATCACCCAGAACACGGGCGTCGCCACGGCCTGTGCCAGCGCGAACAGCGTCGAGCGCACGAAAACGCCGACGGTTCCGGTCATCGGATGATGAACTTGACCGCTTCGGCGAGATTCGAAAATACCATCGTGCCGGCGGGAAGCCCGCCCTGTTCGACGGTTGTTTCGCCCTTGCCGGTGAGCACCAGGATCGGTTGCGCATTCACTGCTGCCGCCGCCTGCAAGTCGCGCAGCGAATCGCCGACCAGCGGCACGCCGTCGAGCGGGGTGTTCAGGCGCTGCCCGATGTCTTCCAGCATGCCGGGTTTCGGCTTGCGGCAGCGGCAGTCCTCATCCGCCGCGTGCGCGCAATAGAAGATCGCATCGATGCGTCCGCCCGCCTGCGCCAGTGCCTTGTGCATTTTCTCGTTGATCGCGTTGACGGTGGCCATGTCGAACAGCCCGCGCGCGACGCCGGACTGATTGGTCGCGATGATCACGCGAAATCCGGCCTGGTTGAGTTCGGCGATCGCCTCGAGGCTGCCTGCAATCGGCTGCCATTCTTCCGGACTTTTGACGAAATCCGGCCGGTCATGGTTGATCACGCCGTCGCGGTCGAGGATGACGAGTTTCATTGCGCTTCGCGGTGAGGTGTGAGGCGTGAGGAGTGAGGAGCGCGCTTGCGCTGAGCCCAAGCAGAATCTGCCCAAACGATATGGTCCATTCTCCTCCCTTTGAAAAAGAGGGGCCGGGAGGGATTTGCCTTACTTGCCATCACGCCGCCAGCCTCGAGATGTCGGCAACGCGGTTCATCGCGTGATCGAGCTGCAGCAGCAGGTTCAGCCGGTTGTTGCGCAGCGCGGCGTCGTCGGCATTGACCATCACGCTATCGAAAAAATCATCGACCGGCCCTTTCAGCGCCGCCAGAGAAGTCAGCGCTTCGGTGAAGCGGCCGCCGGCAACACTGGATTCGGCGCGCGCATCGACTTCGGTGAAGCGGCTGTACAACGCTTTTTCCGCATCCTCCACCAGCCGCGATGCACTGAAGCGTTCGCCGTCAGGCGGCGCCGATTTGCTGAGGATGTTGCGGATGCGCTTGTTCGCCGCGGCCAGGTCGCGTGCCTCCGGCAGTTCGGTGAACTTCTTTACCGCTGCCAGCCGCGCCGGCGCCTGCCAGATCTCGCCGCCGAGCTGTGCCAGCACCGCTTCGACGTGAAGCGTGTCCTCGCCGCTTTCACGCAGGTGATTGCGCAGCCGGTCGCGAAAGAATTCGCGCAGCCGGTTGGCGTCGAGCGTGATCAGATCCGCGGGAAACGCAGCGGCTGCGATGCGGATCAGCTCGGACAGGTCGAGCTCGAGTGGCGTCTCGATCAGCAGACGAATCACGCCCAGCGCGTGCCGCCGCAGTGCGAACGGATCCTTCTCGCCGGTTGGAATTTCACCGACGCCGAACAGTCCGACCAGCGCATCGAGCTTGTCGGCCAGCGCCACGGCGCAGGCAATGGCCCCTTGTGGCAACTGGTCTCCCGAGAAGCGCGGCCGGTAGTGTGCCTCGATTGCATCCGCGATCGCGGCCGGCTCGCCGTCGCCGAGTGCGTAGTAACGGCCCATTACGCCCTGCAGTTCCGGAAATTCGCCGACCATGCCGGTAAGCAGATCGGCTTTCGCCAGCCACGCGGCGCGTTCCGCCACCGCGGCGTCTGCATGAATCGCGCGCGCGATGTCACCGGCGGCAAGCTGCAGACGCTCGACGCGCGCCAGCTGGGTGCCAAGCTTGCGATGATAGACGACACGTCCGAGCTGCGGCACGCGCGCCTCCAGCCGCGTGCGGCGGTCCTGGTTGAAGAAGAAGCGCGCATCTTCCAGCCGCGGCCGGACTACGCGCTGGTTGCCGTCGATGATCGTGCGCGGGTCGTCCACCTGCATGTTGCTGACGATCAGGAATTGCGGCAGCAGCTTTCCGTCCGCGCCGAACAGCGGAAAATATTTCTGGTGCTGCTGCATGGTCAGAATCAGGCACTCGGCCGGCACGTCGAGAAACACCGAATCGAAGGTGCCGGCGTAAACGGTCGGATGCTCGACCAGCGCCGTGACTTCATTGAGCAGGTCGCCGTAATCACCGAGGCTTGCAGCGTGCTGCCGTGCCTGTGCCTGAAGCTGGCGTTCAATGACGGCGCGGCGCGCAGCGAAATCGGCAATCACATGACCGTCGGCTGCCAGGCGTTGCTCGTACTCATCGGCATTTGCGAGCACGATGTCGCCGGCGCTCATGAAACGGTGTCCGAGCGTGCGATTGCCGGATGTGAGCCCCAGCACGTCGCCCGGCACCACGCGCGCGCCGTGCAGCATCACCAGCCGGTGTACCGGGCGTACGAATTGCGCCGCGCCCGAGCCCCAGCGCATGAGTTTCGGAACCGGCAGTTTCTTCGCCGCTTCGGCCACGATAGCCGCCAGCGTGCCGTCCAGCGCGGCGCCTGCGGTCCGAACTCGTGCTACGAAGATCTTGCCTTTGGGCGTGTCGCGCTGTTGCAGCGATTCGATCGTGACGCCATTTTTTTTGGCGAAACCGGCGAGTGCCGGCGTCGGCTTGCCGGCGGCATCAAGACCGACTTTCAGCGACGGACCGGGCACGTCGGCTTCGTGGTCGGCGGCTTTGTCGGATACGTCGGAAATGATGGCCGCGAGCCTGCGCGGAGTGGCGAAGATCCGCATTGCGGAGCCGCGGCCCGTCAATCGCTCGCGGACGAGGCCGTCCCGGATCGCATTGCCGAATGCGTCGCCCAGCACGCTCAACGCTTTCGGCGGTAGTTCCTCGGTGACGAGTTCGACCAGCAGCGTCGCGTTCATGCCGCTTTTGACTCCGCAACGCACAGCGGAAAGCCGAGTTGTTCACGCGAATCGTAATAAGCCTGCGCCACGCGCCGCGCCAGTGCGCGTACGCGGCCGATGTAGGCGGCGCGCTCGGTCACCGAAATGGCGCCGCGTGCGTCGAGCAGATTGAAGGTGTGCGAGCACTTCAGCACCATCTCGTATGCCGGCAGTGCGAGCTGCGCGTCGGCCAGGCGTTGCGCCTCGCGCTCGAAATCGTCGAACAGCCGAAACTGCAGCTCGACGTTCGCCTGCTCGAAGTTGTATGCCGACTGCTCTTTTTCATTCTGCAGGAACACGTCGCCGTAGCTGACGCCCGGCGTCCATACCAGGTCGAACACACTCTCCTTGCCTTGCAGATACATCGCCAGCCGCTCCAGCCCGTAGGTGATTTCACCGAGCACCGGCTTGCATGGCAGGCTGCCGACTTCCTGAAAATAGGTGAATTGTGTCACTTCCATGCCGTTCAGCCACACTTCCCAGCCCAGTCCCCACGCGCCCAGCGTCGGTGATTCCCAGTCGTCCTCGACGAAGCGCACGTCGTTCTGCCGCAGGTCGATGCCGAGCGCTTCCAGTGAGCCGAGGTAAAGCGCCTGGATATCGGGCGGCGATGGTTTCATCACCACCTGGTACTGGTAGTAGTGCTGCAGGCGATTCGGATTTTCGCCGTAGCGGCCGTCCTTCGGCCGGCGCGACGGCTGCACGTAGGCAGCGCCCCATGGTTCGGGGCCGATCGCGCGCAGAAAGGTCGCGGTGTGAAAAGTGCCGGCGCCCACTTCCATGTCATAGGGCTGCAGCAGTACGCAACCGTGGCGGTCCCAGTACTGGCACAACGTGAGAATGAGCTGCTGGAAAGTGAGCATGCCGCGCAGGAGCTGTCGCAAAGACGCGTATTTTACCGGTTTTGCCGCAGCACGCCGAGCCAGGCCGCGGCGACCGTGAGCAGCAGGCACAGAATGATCGCGGCGGGGTTGCCCCATTGCACGAACGGTGTTGCGCCTTGATAGCCGCTGACGATGTCATTGACCGTCGCGCGCGTGAATGCCGGCGCCCGAGCGACGACGCGGCCCTTGGTGTCGATCACCGCGGTAATGCCGGTATTGGTCGCGCGCAGCATGTAGCGGCCGGTCTCCAGCGCGCGCGCCTGCGACATCTGCAGATGCTGGTCAAGTGCGATCGAATGGCCGAACCAGGCATCGTTGCTGACGTTGACCAGCAGTGTCGCCTGCGGCAACTGGCGGATGATTTCGCCGCCGAAGCCGTCCTCGTAGCAGATATCGACTGCCACTTGCTGTCCAGCGACCGCCATCGGCTTCTGATAGGACGGGCCGCGCGTGAAGTCCGACAATGGAATGTCGAGCACGTCGAGCACCCAGCCGAACAGCGGCTTGAACGGCAGGAATTCGCCGAACGGTACCAGATGATGCTTGCGATAGGTCTGCGACGGCGACTTGCCGATGCTCACCACGCTGTTGTAATAAACGCTGCCGTCGGTGTGCTCGGGCACGCCGAACAGCAGATCGCCGCCGTTGAGCCGCGCGTGGGTCGTCAGCGCCGCCAGATAATTCTTCGGCACGTCCCGATAGAACATCGGCAACGCGGTTTCGGGCAGGATGATGAGCCGTGCGTCGGATGCCATCACCATCCGATAGTAGGTTTCCAGCGTCGCGCGCACCGCCTGTGGTTTCCACTTCAGGCTTTGCGGAATGTTTCCCTGCAGCAGGCTGACCGTAAGCGGCGCGCCGGTCGATGTGGTCCACGCCACCTGCTGCAGCAGATAGCCGCCGATCCACAGAACGAGCAGGATCGATAATGACGGATGGACGATGAAGGCCGCGATCGCGCGCAGTGGCCCGCCCGGTGCCGTTTTCCGCGCGCCGACGTTGAACAGCGTGACGATCGCGCCCGCGCTCAGCGCGACGGCGAGCGACACGCCGTAAATGCCGAGCACCGGCGCAAAGCCGGCAAGCGGACTGCGCGGGACCTGCGAATAGCCGACCGACAGCCACGGGAAGCCGGTCAGAAACCAGCCGCGCGTCCATTCGCAGAGCACCCACAGCGCCGGCGCGACGAGCAGCGCGTACGGCGTGCCGGACAGCCCGCTGTGCGCGGCCAGCCAGCCTGCCGCCGTCGGAAACAGTGCCAGTATCACGCAGAATATCAGCGTCGCGAGTGCCGCCAGTGCCGCCGGCATCGCGCCGAACTGATGCAGGCTCACGTAAACCCAGGATGCGCCGCACAGGAACAGTCCCAGCCCGAATGCGAAACCGAGCGCAGCACTGTCGCGCGGCGTCGGATGCCGCTGCCACAGTCCGATCAGAAGCGCCAGCGTGATGACCGGCAGCCAGAACAAGCCGAAGGGCTCGAAGCCGCCGACGGTCAACGCGCCGAGGACGGCGGCGAAGATTAGCGCGCGGGCCAACGTCCGTTCCCCCGCTCGCTACGTACCACTCACCGCTTCCTTTTTCTGTACCTGCAGCAAATGAAGCCGGCGGCTGTCGGCGCGCAGCACCCGAAAATTGAGATTGTCGAAACTGATCTGTTCGCCGCGCTTCGGCAGGCGTCCGAAGCGGTCCAGTACCAGTCCGCCGACGGTGTCGAATTCGTCGTCGCCGTACGAAGTGCCGAACGCGTCATTGAAATCGGCGATTTCGGTCAATGCCTTGACGCGGTAGAAGCCGTTCTTTTCCGGCACGATGTTGTCTTCCGCGCTGTCAAAGTCGAATTCGTCCTCGATGTCGCCGACGATCTGTTCCAGCACGTCCTCGATCGTGATCAGTCCCGCGACGCCGCCGTATTCGTCGACCACGATCGCCATGTGGTTGCGACTGCGGCGGAATTCCTTCAGCAGCACGTTGAGCCGTTTCGATTCCGGGATGAACACCGCCGGCCGCAGCATCTCGCGCACGTTGAATTCCTCTTCGCCGGCATAGTGGCGCAGCAGATCCTTCGCCAGCAGAATGCCGAGCACGTCGTCCTTGTTGTCGCCGATCACCGGGAAACGCGAGTGTGCGGTCTGGATCACCAGCGGGATGAACGCGTCCGGCGATTCGCGGATGTCGATCACGTCCATCTGCGAGCGCGGAATCATGATGTCGCGCGCCGCCAGTTCCGACACCTGCATCACGCCCTCGATCATCGCCAGCGCATCGGCATCGAGCAGCGTGCGTTCGTACGCGGAATGCAGCAGCGCCAGCAGTTGATCGCGGTCTTCGGGCTCGCGCATCAGCAATGAGCTGATGCGTTCCAGCCATCGCGGTTTGGGGTGGGGTTCGTCCATTGTGTTAAAGGCGTGAGGAGTGAGGCGTGAGGGGTGAGGGGTAAACCCCACAAAGCTCGGCGCCGGGGTGATCTGTGCGTTTCGTGTTCATCGTGCTTTTTCTCCTCACTCCTTACTCCTCACCGTATAAGGGTCCGGATAGCCGAGCCCGGTGACGATCCGCGATTCCAGTTTTTCCATCACGGCCGCCTCGGCCGCGGTTTCATGGTCGTAGCCCTGCAGGTGCAGCATGCCGTGCACCACCAGGTGCGCGTAATGCGCTTCGGTGCTTTTGCGCTGCGCGCGCGCTTCGCGGCTGACCACCGGCGCGCACAGCGCGATGTCGCCGTGATACGGCGCCTGGCTGGAATAGGCGAACGTCAGCACGTTGGTGGCGTGACGACGTCCGCGAAAACTGCCGTTCAGCGCTTCGCCCTCGACTTCGTCGACCAGCCGCAGCGTCACCTCGGCGTCGCCCTGCAGCGCGGCACTGGCCCAGCGGCGCAACTGGGTGCGCGTCGGCGCGTCGTCAGGACGGATTGCGAACTGCACTGTCAGGCTGATCCGCGGTTTCCTTGCGGCGCTGCTCTTCGTGTTTCTGGTAGGCATTGACAATGCGCTGCACCAGCGGATGGCGCACCACGTCCTCGGCTTCGAAAAGAGTGAATGCGACACCGCGCACGTCGCGCAGCACGGACTGCGCTTCGACCAGCCCGCTCCTGCGGCCGCGCGCGAGGTCGATCTGGGTCACGTCGCCGGTGACCACGGCACGGCTGCCGAAGCCGATACGCGTGAGGAACATCTTCATCTGCTCCGGCGTCGTGTTCTGCGCTTCGTCCAGGATGATGAACGAATGGTTGAGCGTGCGGCCGCGCATGAATGCCAGCGGGGCGATTTCGATCGCGCCGCGCTCGAACAGCTTCGCCACTTTGTCGAAGCCCATCAGATCATACAGCGCATCGTACAGGGGCCGCAGATAGGGATCGACCTTCTGCGCCATGTCGCCGGGCAGGAATCCGAGGCGTTCGCCGGCTTCGACCGCCGGTCGCACCAGCACGATGCGCTTGACCTGGTCGCGCTCCAGCGCATCTACCGCGCACGCCGCGGCAAGATAGGTCTTGCCGGTACCGGCGGGGCCGATGCTGAACGTGAGATCATGCGCAACGATCTGCTTCAGGTACTGCACCTGGCGCGGCGTGCGGCCGTGCAGTTCGGTTTTGCGTGTCAGCAGCACCGGTTCGTCGCTGTCGGCGGGCGGCGCATGATGCGGATG
The DNA here is from genome assembly GCA_035700525.1 of Burkholderiales bacterium. Lineage (GTDB taxonomy): Bacteria > Pseudomonadota > Gammaproteobacteria > Burkholderiales > JBDZVW01 > JBDZVW01. Next base: position 13,264 of record DASSON010000163.1, on the reverse strand, counting down.
GGTGACTTCCATCAGGCCCAGTTGCACGTCCTCGACCGTCAGCCCTTTTCCCGCCTGGTCATAGAAATTCTGCAGCGCCTGTGCCGCGATCCGCGTCTGCTGCGGTTCGCCGCTGAGCGCGAAACGCTCGCCGCGGCGCGCGATGCCGACGTCCAGCGCGGCTTCGATCTGACGCAGATTTTCGTCGAGCGCGCCGCACAGGTTGGCGAGGCGCTGGTTGTCGACCGGGGTGAATGAAAGTTCGACGGGCTTCAACGGCGTGAGCGGAACGGGCCGCGTGCTAGCGCGCGGCGGCGAGTTCGCCGCGCAACGAATGGGGCAGGGCTGCGGTGATCACGACGTCGGCGAAACGGCCGCTCAGTTCCTGTGCCGCGGCGAAATTGACGACGCGATTGTTGTCGGTGCGGCCGCTCAGTTCATCAACATCCTTGCGCGACGATCCGGTCACCAGCACACGCTGGCGACTGCCGACCATCGCGTTGCTGATCGCCTGTGCCTGTGCGTCGATCGTCGCCTGCAGGCGTTGCAGCCGTTCGAGCTTGACACGATGCGGCGTATCATCCGGCAGGTCCGCTGCCGGTGTGCCGGGGCGCGGGCTGTAGATGAAACTGAAGCTGGCATCGAAGCCGACGTCCCCGACCAGCTTCATCGTGGCCTCGAAATCGGCGTCGGTTTCGCCCGGAAAGCCGATGATGAAATCCGACGAAATCGAGATGTCGGGCCGCGCACGCCGCAGGCGGCGGATGATCGACTTGTATTCCAGTACGGTGTAGCCGCGCTTCATCGCCGCCAGCACGCGATCCGAACCCGACTGCACCGGCAGATGCACGTGGCTCACCAGCGTCGGGAGGCCGGCGTAGGCGTCGATCAGGCGCTGCGTGAATTCGCGCGGATGGGAAGTGGTGTAGCGAATGCGTTCGATACCCGGAATTTCGGAGACATATTCCAGCAGCAGCGCGAAGTCGGCTGTTTCTCCGTCTTCAGCAATACCTCGGTAGGCATTCACGTTCTGCCCCAGCAGCGTGATTTCCCTGACGCCCTGCTGCGCCAGTTCGGCGACTTCGGTCAGTACGTCGTCGAGCGGGCGCGAGACTTCCTCGCCGCGGGTGTACGGCACGACGCAGAAGCTGCAGTACTTGCTGCAGCCTTCCATGATCGATACGAACGCTGTTACGCCTTCGGTGCGCGCCGGCGGCAGCGCATCGAATTTCTCGATTTCGGGAAACGAAATATCGACCTGCGGGCGGCAGGTGGCGCGGCGCGCCTCGATCATCTGCGGCAGCCGGTGCAGCGTCTGCGGCCCGAACACCAGATCGACGTACGGTGCGCGCCTGACGATCGCCGCGCCTTCCTGGCTCGCAACGCAGCCGCCGACGCCGATCAGCAGCTCCGGCTTGTCACGCTTCAGCGCACGCACGCGCCCCAGATCACTGAACACCTTTTCCTGGGCTTTTTCGCGCACCGAGCAGGTGTTGAACAGAATCAGGTCGGCCGCCGCCGGGTCGTCGGTCGGCTCCATGCCCTGTGTCGCGTGCAGTATGTCGGCCATCTTGGCCGAGTCATACTCGTTCATCTGACAGCCGAACGTGCGGATATAGACTTTACCGGGCACGGAAAACCTTCTGCACTAGCGGCCGGCGCGGTCGAGCGCCGCCTCTTCGCGCGGTGTCAGGATGTAGATCTGCGAAACCTGGCCGTTGCGGTTCTTGCGGTACAAGACGTCGGCGCCGGATGGCAGCCGGCCCTGGACGATGGAGCGGTTGTTCTGATCGACGATGCGTGCGCCCGGGGCGAGCCGCAATATGCTGCCGTCGATGTCGACCAGCGGCGCCGGTTGCTGCGTGCCCAGCGTGCCGCGCTCGGCATTCTTTGGCAGCAGCCGTTGAGCCTGGCCGTAGCACGGCACGGCCAGCGCGAGTCCCAGTAGCAGGACCGCCACGATGCTTTTCATGGAACAAAAAATAACATGACGCGATCAGCCGTTTCAACCCGCTGGCGGGTGTGGACTGCACGCCGGCGCCATCCTGAGGCACGCGTCGGCAGCGCCTTCTGCATTCCGGGGTTCAAACAGTATCGCATTGATTCGTAAAAAATTGTTCTGGTGCGCAAGTATAGCAGCCCGACGCCAAAAGATAAAAAAGTGCCGCTCCGGTTACGGTCTGCCGCGCCGCCGTGGAACGGGGTCGTGCCGGCGTTTTGCGGCATGTCGCAAATGGATGCCAACGGCCCGAACGTCGGGGATGTGCCGTATTTCGCGCACTGAAACGACGCCGGCCTGCCGCTCAGGCATGAATCAGCTTGTCCGGGGTGACCGGCAGATTCCGCACGCGCACGCCGGTCGCGTGGTACACCGCGTTGACGATGGCGGCGGCAGTGCCGACGATGCCGATCTCGCCGATGCCGCGTGCGCCCATCGGGTTGGCGTGCGGATCGCTTTCGTCGAGCCAGATCGCTTCGATGTCGTTGATATCGGCGTGGGTGGCGATGTGGTAGCCGGCGAAATCGTGATTGACGACGTGGCCGAAGCGCGGATCGATGATGCCCTCCTCATGCAGTGCCATCGACAGCCCCATCGTCATGCCGCCGATGAACTGCGAGCGCGCGGTGCGCGGATTGATGATGCGGCCCACCGAAAACACGCCCAGCATGCGCGGCACGCGCACTTCGCCGGTATCGGCGTGCACGTGCACTTCTGCGAATTGCGCGCCGAACGAATGAACCGCGAATTTTTTGGCGTCGCTGTCCTCGGGGGAGCTTGCTTCGGCGCTGGCACCGGCCTCCGGCGCGCTGCCGTGCCGGTCGCGGAACACGCGCGCCGCCGCGACAATTGCCGATCCCCAGCAATTTATGCCAGTGGAACCGCCTTCGACGGTAGCCATCGGCAGGTCGGTATCTCCGATTTCAAGACGGACGGCGTCGAGCGGGCAGCCGAGTGCGTCGGCTGCGATTTGGGTGAGTGCAGTACGGGTGCCGGTGCCGATGTCGACCGCGCCGATGCGCACCGTGTAGCGCCGATCCGCACCGTAATGAATCGCTGCGACCGAGCCCGGCATTTCGAAATGCGGGTAGGAAGAAGCCGCCACACCGGTCCCGACCAGCCAACCGCCCTGGCGACGGACGCCCGGCGCGGGATCGCGCGGCTGCCAGCCAAAACGGTGGCTTCCTTCACGCAGGCAGCCGAGCAGATTGCGGCCGGACCATGGGCGTCCCGATTCCGGATGCGCCGCCGGTTCGTTGCGCACCCGCAGCTCGATCGGGTCCAGTTCGCAGGCGACCGCGAGTTCGTCCATCGCCACTTCGGCGGCGAACATGCCGGGCGTCTCGCCCGGCGCCCGCATCCATGAATTGGCCGGCAGATCGAGCGCGGCCAGCCGATGGGCGGTACGGCGGTTGGGCGCCGCGTACATCACGCGGCTGCAGATGGCGGTCTGTTCGCCGAATTCCTTGATCCGTGCCGTCTGTTCGACCACCTCGTGCGCAATCGCGGCCAGGCGTCCGTCGCGGCCGGCGCCGAGCCGCAGCCGCTGAATGGTCGGTGTGCGATAGCCGGCCAGCGAAAACATCTGCTGGCGCGTCAGCGCAAATCTGACTGGCCGGCCACCGGCCAACTGCGCGGCCAGTCCCACCAGCACGTTGTGCGCATGCGGCAGTCCTTTCGAGCCGAAGCCGCCGCCGACGTAAGCTGCGATCACCCGTATCTGCGCCGGATCGAGCCCGAACACCGGTGCCAGTGTCGCCCGTACGTCATGCACACCCTGCGTCGAGTCGTACAGCGTGAACATGCCGTCCGCCCAGATCGCGGTCGTGGTATGCGGCTCCATCGGGTTGTTGTATTCGGGCGGTGTGGTGTAGGAGTGATCGATCGTCACCGGCGCCGATTTCAGTGCCGTGTCGACGTCGCCGAGGCTGCGCCGGGCGGGGAAGCCGGCCACCTTGTCCGGGGCGTACAGGTCGTCACGGTCTGCGCGCAACGCCACGTCATGTGGCTGTGGCGCGTATTCCACCTGAATCAGGCTGGCGGCATGCCGCGCGATTTCCGCGGTCTCGGCGATGACGGCTGCGATGAACTGGCCGCGAAAGTGAATTTCGTCGGATTGCAGTATCCACAGCTCGCGGTTCTTGTCGGATGCCAGCCGCGGCGCATTTTCATGCGTGATGACCGCGACCGTGCCGTCCAGTGCGCGTGCCGACGCGGTGTCGATCGCGGTGACGCGGCCGCGCGCGATGGCGGCTTGCACCGGATGCAGGTAAAGCGGCTCGGAAACCGGATATTCAAACGCATAGGGGGCCGTTCCGGTCACCTTGGCATGGCCGTCGAGGCGTGCCAGCGCGGTGCCGATGGCGATCGGCTGCAGCGGATCGTTCATTGCGGGTTCTCCCCGGCCAGTTCGTGCAATACCGAGATCAGCGTGTTGCGCAGCATCGGCACCTTGAATGCGTTGCCGCGCAGCGGGCGTGCATCGCCGAGTTCCGCGTCGGCGGCCTGGCGGAAATGTTCCACCGTGGGCGCCGTGCCACGCAGTGTTGCCTCGGCGCGTGTCGCGCGCCACGGCTTGTGTGCGACGCCGCCCAGTGCGATGCGAACATCCCGAATCACGCCGTCCTGCACGTCGAGCGCCGCCGCCACCGAAACCAGCGCGAATGCGTACGACGCCCGGTCACGCACCTTGCGATAGAGCGAGCGGGCGGCGAACGGAAGGTGCGGCAGATCGACGGCGATGATCAGTTCACCGTGCCGCAGCACGGTATCGCGCTGTGGCTCCGTGTCGGGCAGGCGATAGAAATCAGTCAGCGGAATGCTGTGCTCGCCATCCGTGCCCAGTACCGCGACGGCGGCATCGAGCGCCATCATCGCCACTGCCATGTCCGATGGATGCGTGGCGACGCACTGTTCGGACGCGCCGAAGATCGCGTGATAGCGGCTGAAACCTTCGATCGCCGAGCAGCCGCTTCCCGGTTCGCGCTTGTTGCATGGCGTCGTGATGTCCTGGAAGTAAACGCAGCGCGTGCGCTGCAGCAGGTTGCCGCCGGTGGTCGCGAGGTTGCGCAACTGCCCGGATGCGCCGGCCAGCAACGCTTGCGACAATACCGGATAACGGGCGCGAATCAGCGGATCGGCGGCGAGATCGCTGTTGCGCACTGCGGCGCCGATGCGCGCGGCGCCGCCCGGCAATTGCTCGATGCGATCGAACGGCAGGCGGCTGACGTCCACCAGCAGATCGGGACTGGCAATGCCCAGCTTCATGTGATCGACGAGATTGGTGCCGGCGCCGAGGAACGCCGCACCGGGCCGTGCCGACACGCGCGCGACCGCGCCTGCTGCATCGGCCGCGCGCTCGTATTCGAATGGCTTCATCGTGCCGCCACCTCGCGGATCGCCGCGACGATGTTGACGTAGGCGCCGCAACGACACAGGTTGCCGCTCATGCGCTCGCGGATTTCATCGTCGGTCAAGGTTACCGGGCCATTCAGGTCGCGGGTGACGTGACTGGGATGACCGGCCTTCACTTCGTCCAGCATGCCGACCGCGGAGCAGATCTGGCCCGGCGTGCAGTATCCGCACTGGAAGCCGTCGTGATCGATGAACGCCTGCTGCAGCGGATGCAGCGTATTGCCGTCGGCGAGTCCTTGCGCGGTGGTGATCGTTGCGCCGTCATGGGCGACAGCCAGTGCCAGGCAGGTGGTGGCGCGCCGTCCGTCGAGCAGCACCGTGCAGGCGCCGCACTGGCCATGGTCACAGCCTTTTTTGGGCGACATGATGCCGAGCCGGTTGCGCAGCGCGTCCAGCAGCGTGATGCGGGTGTCGACAATCAGCGAATGCCGCGTACCGTCGATCTGCAAGGTGATCCGAGTGTCCATGAGCGGGATTCCGGGGTTGTTCAAGACGGGCGGCCGTGGGCGACAGCTGCGCGTTGCCGTAGCAGCGCCACCGTACGCACGGCCTTTCGAGATACGACCAGTGCGGGCGGATTACGTTGCACGTTGGCTGCTATTCGGGCCGCCGGCACGGCGGTGCAATGGCCCGTGGGTATTACGCGGGCTGAAATGACCGGTTTCCCGCGCAGCTGTCGACTACTTGACGAATTCGGCCGCCGTGCCCGGGTATATTCGCGGTTCCCGCGTCGTTCGGCATGGCCTCTTTTTTGCATGCACGAGGGAGGGAACGCGCTCAGGGAGTCGATATGATGATGAGCCAGAAGAAAACCTATTTGCTGTACCGTATTCACCTGACCGTCGGGGAGGTGGACCGCCGCGTGGTTCTGGAGAGTGTCGCGGCGCCCAGCCTGCATGACATGCTGCAGGTGGCGCGTGATCTCGCGGTCAGGAGTTTTCGCGACACGACCGAACGCGTCGTCGATCTGCGCATCGTCGAGCTCGACGCCAACGGCGACGAAACCGGCCGCGAAATCAGCGATACGGTGCTGATACCCGCAATAGGGTGACGCGCAGGCGCTGCGTTGCCGTCGCGGGCAGCGATCAGGCGAAAACGATCAGCAGCACGACCCCCGCGATCAGGCTGCCTTTCACGCAGTAGTACATCGTGCGGTTCCAGTTCTTGAGCCGGCGCCGATAGCGTCCGCCGAGCCACACCCAGTAAAAGAGCCGGTTGATCACGCCGGTCTGGTCGCCGGCATCGTTGGGGGAGCTTGCCGCCGTCATCACGCGGCGGCCAAGCCAGCGGTTGACCGCCTGTGCCCAGCGGTAGCGCATCGGCCGCTCGACGTCGCAGAACAGGATGATGCGGTTGCAGTCGGTCTGATTGTGCGCCCAGTGAATGAACGTCTCGTCGAAAATGACGCCTTCGCCGTCGCGCCAGCTGTAACGCTGCCCGTCGACTTCGATGAAGCAGCGGTCGTCGTTGGGCGTGACGAGACCGAGGTGATAGCGCAGCGAGCCGGCGAACGGATCACGGTGCGGATTGAGTTTGGCGCCTGGCGGCAGCTCGGCGAACAGCGCTGCCTTGACCTCCGGAATGTTTTTCAGCAGTGCGACGGTCTTCGGACAGAGCTGTTCGGCCGACGGATGCGCGGCCTCGTACCATTTCAGGTAAAAACGTTTCCAGCCGGCCTTGAAAAAGGAATTGAAGCCGGCGTCATCGTTCTTCTCGGAGGCGCGCAGCCGTTCCATTTCACGCAAGTGAAGCGCCTCTTCGGAAATCGTCTGCCAGTTTGCGCCCAGCGTCGCAAGACCGGGGAAGCGGCCGACCGGTACGTACGGACGCGATGGCGGCACCGCCGAAAAGAGGTACATCAGCGAGTTGATCGGCGCCACGATCGACGAATGGTCGAACAGCTGGCGAAAAAAGCGTAGCCGCACGCTGCCGCGCAGATACACATACAGGATCGAAGCGGCGTAAACGCCGACGATGACCCACTTCACCGCATGCACCCTCCGCCCGGCGTCCCCCCGCACCGCGGCAAAAAATATTGTAACGATTTACAATTTTTCTTCGACAGCATGGCGACCTGCGGGTTCATTCCGGTCCGCAGCGCCAATGACGCCAATTGTACCGCTTGTGCTCAATGTTTGCCCGACAGCCCCGGATTGTGCAATTTTCCGGCCGAAGTCTGTTCGAATGGATTTGCGGGCGCTCATCGGTGCCCGATAATGGCGACGCCGTTTTCATGGGTAATGCGTGTTGAAGCGGCGCCCAAGATGATGATGCCATCGAACTGAGCGTCCGTTTGGATTATCCTTCGTATTGGATGAACATGGATTCTGCCGGGGCATGTGGTCGCCGCGTGCTGCCGGACCGGTTTCATGCAGTGCATCCGCCACGGGCCGCGCTTGTCGCAGCCCGTTATCGTTCGAGGAAAGGCGCCATTTTTACTGACGCTCCACAGCGCTTTACAGGGCCCGCCGCAGGCACTCGGCGGCCGGGCAGCGTGCCGGCTTGATCGTGCTGCAGCACGCGATCTTCGTGCTCGGGCTGGTGCTTGCGATCGCGCCGCTGGCGTATACCGTTGCGGCGATCGGCGTATTGCTGGCCTGGACGCGGCGCCGCGTACCGGAGGCGGATGTACTGCCGCCGGTGACAATCCTGAAGCCGCTGTGCGGGCTGGAGCCCGAACTCTACGACAATCTGCGCACGTTCTGCACCCAGAATTATCCGGACTATCAACTGGTGTTCGGCGTGCGCCATGCCGGCGACGCCGCGGTGCCGGTGGTGCGGCGGCTGATGGTCGAGTTTCCGCAACTCGATCTGCGGCTGGTCGTGAACGACCGCGTGAGCGGCAGCAACTACAAGGTCAGCAACCTCGAAAACATGCTGCCGCAGGCGTGCCATCCACACCTGGTGCTCGCCGACAGCGACATCCGCGTCGGCCCTGATTACCTGCGTTGCATTGTCGGTCCGCTGGCCGATCCGTCGGTCGGCGTGGTGACCTGTCTGTATCGTGCGCAGCCGCGCGGTTCGCTGTGGTCGCGGCTGGGTGCGCTGTTCATCAACGAATGGTTCGTGCCGTCGGTGCTGATCGCGCGGGCGTTCGGCTCGAGCGCGTTCACGTTCGGTTCCACCATCGCGTTGCGGCGCCAGGTGCTCGACGACATCGGCGGTTTTCGCGCGCTGGCGTCGCACCTTGCCGACGACTACATGATAGGAGCGCTCGCCCGCCGCCGCGGCCTGCGCACCGTATTGTCACCGTACGTGGTGGAAACCGTCGTCAACGAACCGGGTCCCGGCGTGCTGCTGGCACACGAGTTGCGCTGGGCGCGCACCATCCGTGTGGTTCAGCCGTGGGGCTATGCCGGGTTGTGGATCACGCACGCGGTTGCGGCGGCCATCATCGGCTCCGCGCTGATCCACAGCCTGCCGTGGTCGGTGGTGCTGCCATTGGCCGCGATCGGCCTGAGGCTTGTGCTACATTATGCGGCGCGTACGAGCCTGCAGCTGTCCGGTCCTGCTGTCGCGTGGCTCGTTCCGTTCCGCGACATTCTTTCCTTTGTGATCTGGTTTGGCAGCTTTCTCGGACGCCGCGTCACGTGGCGGGAACGCAAGCTGGCCGTGCAGCTGGGGGGGCTCATGCAAGTGGACAAGGAGTCTTTGCGATGATGAAAACACTGTTCCTGCATCCCCCGTCCTATGACGGATTCGACGGGGGGGCGGGGTCCCGCTTCCAGGCCAAGCGCGAGATACGCTCGTTCTGGTATCCGACATGGCTGGCGCAGCCGGCGGCGCTGGTGCCCGGCAGCAGGCTGATCGACGCCCCTGCGGCCGGCATGTCGCTCGAACAGATCCTGCCGCTTGCCGGCGATTACGAGCTGGCCGTGCTGCACACCAGCTCGCCGTCGTTTCCGATGGACGTCAAGGCGGCGGAAGCGCTGAAGCGCGCGAATCCCAAGCTGCTGATCGGGTTTGTCGGCGCCCGGGTTGCGGTCGATCCCACCGGCGTGCTGCAGCGTTCCGCGGCGATCGATTTCGCGGCGCGCGAGGAATTCGACTTCACGATCAAGGAAGTCGCCGAAGGCCGTGCGCTCGGCGACATCGACGGACTCAGCTACCGCGACGCAGCGGGCGCGGTGGTCCACAATCCGAATCGCGCGATCCTCGAGAATATGGACGAGTTGCCGTTCGTGACCGAAGTCTACAAGCGCGATCTGCGCATCGAAGACTACTTCATCGGCTATCTGCAGCATCCGTACGTGTCGTTCTATACCGGCCGCGGCTGCAAGTCGCGCTGCACTTTCTGCCTGTGGCCGCAGACCGTCGGCGGCCACTGCTACCGCACCCGCAGCGCGGGCCATGTCAGCGACGAGGTCGCGCTGATCCAGCGCTATTTCCCGCAGGTGAAGGAAGTGTTCTTCGACGACGACACCTTCACCGATGACACCCAGCGCGCGGAAGAGATCGCACGGCGTCTCGGCAAGCTGGGGGTCACGTGGTCGTGCAATGCCAAGGGCAACGTGCCGTACGACACGCTGAAGGTGATGAAGGACAACGGCCTGCGCCTGCTGGTGGTGGGCTATGAAACCGGCAATCAGCAGATTCTCTACAACATCAAGAAAGGCATGCGGGTCGAGTTCGCGCGCCGTTTCACGCAGGACTGCCACAAGCTCGGTATCGTCATCCATGGCACGTTCATCCTCGGGCTGCCCGGCGAAACGCAGGAGACGATACAGGAAACCATCCGCTTCGCGCAGGAGATGAATCCGCACACGATCCAGGTTTCGCTCGCGGCGCCGTACCCCGGTACGCGGCTCTACCAGCAGGCGCTTGAAAACGGCTGGCTCGAAGAGAGTGACGAGAGCCAGCTCGTGAACGAGCGCGGCATGCAACTGGCGCCGCTGAGCTATCCGCATCTGAACCATACCGAGGTGCTGGATTCGGTCGAAACCTTTTACAAGCGCTTCTACTTCCGCGCCGGCAAGATTGCGGAGATGACCGGCGAGATGCTGCGCAGCCCGCAGATGATGTCGCGGCGTCTGCGCGAAGGCGTGGAATTCATGCGGTTTTTCAGGCACCGCTAGTGGCGCCGCGGCAGGTCATCGTCACCGCGGATGACTTCGGCCTGTCGCCCGCCGTCAACGAGGCGATTGAGCGGTCGCACCGCGACGGCGTGCTGCGTTGTGCCAGCCTGATGGTGGGCGGCGCGGCGATGCGCGACGCAGTGCAGCGCGCACGGCGGCTGCCGCAATTGCGCGTCGGCCTGCACGTCGTGGTGGTCGACGGCCGGCCGGTGCTGCCGGCGGCCAGGGTGCCGGACCTGGTCGATCGTGACGGCCGTTTCGGCGTGCAGCTGCTGCGTTCCGGCATACGCTTTTTCTTCGTGCCGCGCGTACGCCGCCAGCTGGAAGCGGAGATCCGCGCACAATTCGAGGTGTTTGCCGCGACCGGACTGGCACTCGATCACGTCAACGTGCACAAGCACATGCATCTGCATCCGACCGTGTTGAGCCTGATTCTGAAAATCGGCCGCGACTTCGGCGTGCGTGCGATGCGCCTGCCGTACGAGCCCATTCGCGCGCTGCGCGGATTGCATGCACGGCGCCTCGGGCCGCTGCTGTCCGCCGCGCTGCTGATGCCGTGGAACGGCCTGCTGCGGCGGCGCATGCGCCGTGCCGGGATCCGGTTCAATCACTACGTGTTCGGATTGAGCACGACCGGCGGGATGACCGAGGACGTCGTGCTGCGTATCGTGCAAGGGCTGCCCGAAGGCGTGAGCGAAATCTATTTTCATCCGGCGGCGGCAGCGTGCACCACTGGAACCGGCCGGCCGGCGTTCGACCGACGCGAAGCCGAATTGTGGGCGCTCGTCAGTCCGCGCGTGCGCGCCGCGCTGACCGCGTCCGGGATCCGGATGATCAGCTTCAGTGAACTCGCGTAGCGACAGAAGGCGTTCGGATGCGCTGTCCCGGCTGGCCCGCGTATACGTCGAACTGCTGATCCGGCTGGTCGAGTTTTGCAGCCGCCGCGCCGTGTGGGTGGTGGTGGCCGGCGTGCTGCTGAGCGCCGCGTCGGTCTATTACGCGATCGACCATTTCGCGATTACCACCGACACCAGTCAGGCCCTGTCGCGCGATCTCCCGTTCCGGCAGATGCAGGAACGCTTCGATCATGCGTTTCCGCAGCTCGACGGCACCATGCTGGTGGTCATCGACGGACAGACCAGCGGCCTCGCCAGCGATGCAGCGCGCCGCCTCACGCAATGGCTGCAACAGCATAATGACCCTATCGAAGACACCTACCAGCCCGGCGGCGGCGAATTTTTCCGCCGCAACGGACTGCTCTATCTGAGCACCGATGAACTGTGGACGCTGTCGGATCGGCTGTCGCAGGCCCAGCCGCTGATTTCGCAGCTGGCGCGGGACCCGACGCTGCCCGGCATGATCGCATTGCTGGAGCAGGGGCTGGATCGGGCCACCGGCGGCGGGCCGCAGATTGCGGGGCTGGGCACGCTCTTCACCGACCTCGGCAATGTGATGCAGGCGCAGCAGCGGGGCCGCTACTACGCCATCCCGTGGGACGAGCTGATCACCGGAGAGGTGGCGAAAACCGGCGGCCGGCGCGTGTTCGTGATCGTCAAGCCGCGTCTGTATTACGACAAGATGCAGCCGGCGCAGCGGGCGCTCGATACCGTGCGCGAGGGCATGCGGGCGCTGCAGCTGGATGCCGCGCACGGCGTGCGGGTGCGCATCACCGGCGCCGCCGCGCTCGACAACGAGCAATTGCGTACGGTGTCGCACGGCACCGGCCTGGCGATCGGGCTGTCGATCGGGATGGTGCTGGTGCTGCTGATACTCGGGCTGCATTCGGCGCGGCTGGTGATTGCGACGCTGGTCACGCTGCTGATGGGATTGAGTTGGACCGCGGCCTTTGCGTTGCTGGCGACCGCGCCGCTGAACCTGATCTCGATCGCGTTCGTCGTGCTGTTCGTCGGCCTCGGCGTCGACTTCGGCATCCAGTTCTGCATGCGCTATCGCGAGGAATACGCAATTCATGGCGGACGGCCAAAGGCGCTGTGCGGCACCGCCGCCGGCATCGGCAGCGCACTGAGTCTGGCGGCGGTGGCGGCGGCGGTCAGCTTTTATTCGTTTGTGCCGACCAGCTATGCCGGCATTGTCGATCTCGGCCTTATTTCGGGAACCAGCATGTTCATCGCGCTGTTCGCCAACCTGACGGTGCTGCCGGCGCTGTTGAGCCTGATGCCGGGCACGCCGCCGCGCGCGCGGCGCGTGCCGCTGATTCCATTGTGGCGCCTGCCGGTGCGCCGCTACGGGCGCACCGTTGCAATCGGTGCGGCAGTGATCGCGGTCGGCACCATCCCGCTCATTCTGAACGTGCATTTCGATTTCAATCCGCTCCATCTGCAGAACATGGATACCGAGGCGGTGAAGACCTTCGAGGATTTGCTGGCAAACAGCGAGATCTCACCGTACCGCATCGACATCCTCGAACCCGACCTGCAGCATGCCGACGCGCTGGCGCAGCGACTTGGCAAGCTGAAGGTGGTTTCCAATGCGGTCACGCTGGACAGTTACGTGCCCGACGATCAGCAACAGAAACTTCCGATCATTCAACAGATGGCGTTGCTGATGCCGCCGTTCGTGCTGGGGGCGACGCCGAACATGCCGGCGGCGCAGCCGGCGGCGATCGGCAGCGCGCTGCACGGGTTCGAAACGAAGTTGCTGGCGTTCGCCGATGCCCATCCGCAACACGCGCTGGCGGCGCCGGCGCGCGCGCTCGCCGGCGTGATCCCCGGCTACCTGCGCTATGTAGCTGCTTCTCCGCAACGGCTGACGGTGCTGCAGCAGCGCGTGCTGGGCG
>DASSON010000162.1:0-8111 GCA_035700525.1 Burkholderiales bacterium | reverse complement strand
GCGATAGCGCGCAACCTGGTCCGGCGTGCAGCGGCATCTGCCGCTGACATCGCCAAGATGGCCGCAGGGACAGGGATTCATCGCCGCCACCAGCTGCACCTGTGCCGGGAATTCCGCGTGGCGCGCGGCGCGTGCGACGCTGATGCGTCCGGCTTCCAGCGGCTCGCGCAGCACTTCCAGCACGCGGCGCTCGAACTCCGGCAGTTCATCGAGAAACAGCACGCCGTGCTGCGCCAGGGAAATCTCGCCCGGCCGCGGATTGCTGCCGCCGCCGACCAGCGCCACCGCCGATGCGGTATGGTGCGGCGCGCGGAACGGACGCTTTTTCCAGCGCGCGGGATCGAATCCCTGATGGCCGAGCGACTGCACCGCGGCCGTTTCGAGCGCTTCGTCGTCCGACATCGGCGGCAGGATCCCCGGCAGCCGTGCCGCCAGCATGCTCTTGCCGCTGCCGGGCGGCCCCACCATGATCATGCTGTGCCCGCCGGCCGCCGCGATTTCGAGTACCCGTTTCGCGCGCGCCTGACCCTTGACGTCGAACATGTCGGGGTAATGTTCGGCTGCGGCCTCGGGGCTGCCGGTGAAGCGCTCGAGCGGCGTGCGGCCGCCGAGATGCGCGCATACGTCGAGCAGCGATGCCGCCGCGTAAACCGCGACGCCGGCAACCAGCGCACCTTCGGCGGCATTCGCGCACGGCACGACCAGCGCGCGCGCCGCGGCGCGCGCGGCGAGCGCCATCGCCAGCGTACCGCGAATCGGCCGCAGCGCACCGGTCAGCGCCAGTTCGCCGGCAAATTCGTAACGCTCCAGGCCGTTCTTCGGAAGCTGACCCGAAGCGGCGAGGACCGCCAGTGCAATCGGCAGATCGAAGCGGCCGCTCTCCTTCGGCAGATCGGCCGGCGCCAGATTGACGGTGATGCGCCGCACCGGAAAGTCGAAGCGCGCGGTCTGCAGCGCCGCGCGCACGCGGTCTTTCGCTTCCTTTACTTCGGCCTCCGGAAGACCGACGATCGCAAACATCGGCAGACCGTTCGCGAGATGCGCTTCGACGGTCACCAGTGGCGCGTCAACGCCCGCCAGGGCGCGGCTGTACAGCACGGCCAGTGACATACACGATATGAAAAAAAGCCGCCGGGACGGGCGGCTGCGTTGTCGAGATTGTTATGCGGCGGCGTCGCCGTGTCGCGCCTGTTCCAGCGCGTTCATCCTGGCGTCGAGCGCCGCCAGCTTTTCGCGGGTGCGGGTCAGCACTTCGCGCTGCACGTCGAATTCCTCGCGTGTCACCAGATCGAGATGCGAGAACAAACCGGCCAGCATCGCGCGCAGATTTTTCTCCACGTCCTTCGCCGGACTGTTGTCGATGACGCCCCTGATGCGGTCGTTGATCTCGTCCAGAACTTTCTGATTCAGCATCGGCTCTCTCCGCGGCAACACTTGAAGTTTAGCACGGTATGGCGGCGCTACTGCCGCACAGCGATGGTGCGCCACGCCAGCAGCACGCCTCGCGGCGGTGCCGTCGCAACCGGCACCGCCTGACAATATGGCGGCAAGCGTCTGACTCCATTGCGTTTTCCATTCTGGCACGGCTCGTGCGAAAAGGCTGGCGCAAACAGCGTCATTCAACCCGCATGGAGCACCACGAATGAAAAAATGGATTGCAACGGCAATGGCAATGGCCTGCGCCACGCCGGCGTTCGCCGATTCCGACGCGGCATCGCCGCCGCATGCGTTCACCGCCAACATTGGCGTCGTCAGCCAGTACGTGTTCCGCGGACTGACGCAGACCGACGAGCGCCCCGCGCTTCAGGGCGGTTTCGATTACTCGCATGCGAGCGGCTTCTACGCCGGCATCTGGGGCTCCAACGTGAGCTGGATCAGTGACGGCTACGCACCCGGATCGAGTTATTCGGTGGAGCTCGACACCTACGCCGGCTGGAAATTCGCGCTGCCGCACGACATCACGCTGGACGCCGGCTTCCTGCGCTACAACTATCCGGGACACGAACCGGCAGGCGGCTTTGCCGCCGGCACCACGCGCCCCGACACCAACGAGCTTTACGTCGCGGCGGGCTGGAAATGGCTCACGCTCAAATATTCGTACAGCCTCGGCGACACCTTCGGCGTGCAGGACGCGCGCGGCAGCGACTACATCGACCTCACCGCCGCAGTGCCGCTGGCGGACACCGGCTTCACGCTCAGCGCACACGCCGGGCATCAGCGCTACCGCGGCACCAACGCCGCCCTGTGGCCAGCCGCGTCCGGCTGCACCAACAGCTGCCTGTCGTATACCGACTACAAGCTCGCGATCAATCGCGAATGGTTCGGCATCAATTTCGGACTGGCATACACCACCACCGACGCCGACGCCACCGCGCGCGACGGCACACTGATCTATCGCAACAACTTCGGCACCAACATCGGACGCAGCCAGTGGTTCGTGTCGGCGCAGAAGACGTTTTGAAACGGGAGAGAATATTCATGAAACTTGTTACAGCCATCATCAAGCCGTTCAAGCTCGACGAAGTGCGCGAAGCACTGGCGCAGCTCGGCGTATCGGGAATGACCGTCACCGAAGTCAAGGGGTTCGGCCGCCAGAAGGGACACACCGAGCTTTATCGCGGTGCCGAATACGTGGTCGATTTTCTGCCCAAGATCAAGCTCGAGATCGCCGTCACCGATGATCTGCTCGAGCACGTGATCGAGACCATCACCGAGCGCGCGCGCACCGGCAAGATCGGCGACGGCAAGGTTTTCGTCTGCGAACTGCTGCAGGCAGTCCGCATCCGCACCGGTGAAACCGGTGACGGCGCACTGTAAGGAGATCGCGATGATCAAAAAACTTTTGCAGATCGCGACCTGCGTCGCGATGCTGGTCGTCATCGGCAGCGCGCTGGCACAGCAAACGCCTTCGGCACCTGCAGCGGCGGCGCCGGCGGTACAGGCCGCCGCCGCAGCCGCCGCGCCGACCGCACCGATGCTGGTACCGGTCGACAAGATCAGCGCCGGCGATACCGCGTGGATGCTCACCTCCACCGCGCTGGTGCTGATGATGACGATTCCGGGGCTGGCGCTGTTCTACGGCGGCATGGTGCGCAAGAAAAACGTGCTGGCGACACTGATGCAGAGCTTCGCCGCATGCTGCGTGGTCACGCTGCTGTGGTGGCTGATCGGCTACAGTCTGGCGTTCACGCCCGGCACGCCGCTGATCGGCGGCCTGTCGCGCGTGTTTCTCGACGGCATGGCCTATCTGAAGGACGCCGGCCAGGTCAGCGTGTCGCATCTGGCGCCGACCATTCCGGAATCGGTGTACTCGATGTTCCAGCTCACGTTCGCGATCATCACGCCGGCGCTGATCGCCGGCGCGTTCGCGGAACGCATGAAATTTTCGGCGCTGCTGATATTCATCGCCGTGTGGTCGCTGCTGGTGTATGCGCCGATCGCACACTGGGTATGGGAACCGGGCGGCTGGCTGGCAGCGCGCGGCGTGCTCGATTTCGCCGGCGGCACCGTGGTGCACATCAACGCCGGCATCGCCGGGCTGGCGTGCGCGCTGGTGCTGGGCCGGCGCATCGGCTATCGCCGCGAGCCGATGGCACCGCACAATCTGACATTGACGGTGATCGGCGCCTCGCTGCTGTGGGTCGGCTGGTTCGGCTTCAACGCCGGATCGGCGGTGGCCGCCGACGGCCGCGCCGGCATGGCAATGGCGGTGACGCAGATCGCCACCGCCGCCGCGGCGCTGGCGTGGATGTTCGCCGAATGGGCAATCAAGGGCAAGCCGAGCGTGCTCGGCATCGCCTCCGGCGCGGTCGCCGGACTGGTGGCGATCACGCCGGCGTCCGGCTTTGTCGGCCCCAGCGCCGCGGTGATCATCGGCATTATCGCCGGCGTGCTGTGCTTCTATGCCGCCGCCTACGTCAAGAACTGGCTCGGCTACGATGATTCGCTCGACGCCTTCGGCGTGCACGGCATCGGCGGCATCATCGGCGCGCTGCTGACCGGCGTGTTCGCCAGCCCGGCGATCGGCGGCGCACACGGCTCGCTGCTGGCGCAGCTGCTGGCGGTATGCACGACGCTGATCTACGGCTTCGTCGTGTCGTTCGCGATCCTCAAGGCGATCGACGCCACGCTCGGATTGCGCGTCAGCGAGGAAGAAGAGCGCGAAGGGCTGGACGTCAGCCTGCACGGTGAACGCGTGGAGTAAGGCGGGATTTGGGGTTCGGGATCAGGAAAGGCGATGCCTCGGGCCTGGCACTCGATCTCGATCCTCGATCCCGCCCCACCCTGACGCCGCCAAACCGCTTCAGGTAAAATGACGGTTTCCCAACCCTCCTTCCGCGAGCATGGCCGTCCCCCATCTGGCAACTGCTCTGACCGGGCCCGTCCCGGATCTCGAGCGCAAAATTCTCGACGCAATGCCGGCAATCGAGCACTGGCTGCGCGGCGAATGGCAGGCGCACGCGGTGCCGTTTTACGCGTCGACGGACCTGCGCAACAGCGGCTTCAAGATCGCGCCGATCGACACCAACCTGTTTCCCGGCGGCTTCAACAACCTGTCGCCCGCGCTGCATCCGCTGGCGGTGCAGGCGGCGATGAGCGCGGTCGAAAAAATCTGTCCGGACGCGCGCGGTATCCTGCTGATCCCGGAAAACCACACCCGCAACCAATACTACCTGCAGAATCTGGTGACGCTGCGCACCATCCTGCGCCAGGCCGGGATGAAAGTGCACATCGGCTCGCTGCTGCCGGACATCACGCGCCCCACCGAGATCACGCTGGAATCGGGCTCGCATCTGACGCTGGAGCCGCTGAAGCGACAGGGCAACCGCGTGCTGGTCGACGGCTTCGATCCGTGTGCGATCCTGCTCAATAACGATCTGTCGGGCGGCGTGCCCGAAATCCTGACCGGCATCGAGCAGGCGGTGCTGCCGCCGCTCTACGCCGGCTGGTCGACGCGCCGCAAATCGAACCACTTTCAGGCCTATGACCAGGTCGCCGAGAACTTCGGGCGCCTGCTCGGCATCGATCCGTGGCTGGTCAATCCGTTCTTCGGCAAGTGCGGCAAGATCAATTTCCAGGAGCATGAGGGCGAGGAGTGTCTCGCCACCTTCGTCGCCGAGATTCTCGATCAGGTGCGCGCGAAGTACAAGGAGTACGGCATCGAGCAGCGGCCGTTCGTGATCGTGAAGGCCGACGCCGGCACCTACGGCATGGGCGTGATGACGGTGCACGATCCGTCCGAGGTGCGCGGCCTCAACCGCAAGCAGCGCAACAAGATGGCGGTGGTCAAGGAAGGCATGGAAGTCACCGAAGTCATGGTGCAGGAAGGCGTCTACACGCACGAAACGGTGAACGACGCGGTGGCCGAGCCGGTGGTCTACATGATCGACCACTTCGTCGTCGGCGGCTTCTACCGCGTGCATACCCAGCGCGGCGCCGACCAGAACCTCAACGCGCCCGGCATGCAGTTTGCACAACTGGCGTTCGAAACGCCGTGCTCGACACCCGATCTCGAAGGCAAGCCGGGCTGTCCGCCGAACCGCTTCTACGCGTACGGCGTGATCGCGCGGCTGGCACTGCTCGCCGCCGCGATCGAACTGGAACGGGCACAGGCCGAATTCGATGCCGGCCGTGCGCTGCAGCGGGTGGCTGCATCGTAAATCACGAACAGTGAGGTGTGAGGAGTAAATAATGCGGCGCGCCAAGCGCGCCGGAAACTTCAACTCCTCACTCCTGACGCCTCACTCCTCACTTTTCCGTCTCCCGATCCCCAACAAGAACATGAGACTGGCCTTCATCCTCGACCCGCTCGAATCAATCAAGACCGAAAAAGACTCTTCGTACGCGATGATGCGGGAGGCGGCGCGCCGCGGTTACGAGGTGCACGTGCTGTATCAGGGCGACCTGGCATGGGACAAGGCCGGCGTCGCCGGCCTCGCACGGCGGCTGCACCTGCAGCCCGACGATCATGACTGGTACCGCGCGGACGCGGCGCGGACCATTCGGCTCGCGGATTTCGACGCGGTGCTGATGCGCAAGGATCCGCCGTTCGACATGGAATACGTGTACAGCACCTACCTGCTCGAGCTGGCCGAAGCGCAGGGGGCGAAGGTATTCAACCGCCCGCGCGCGATCCGCGATTTCAACGAGAAAATGGCGATCGCGCGCTTTGCGCAGTTCACGGTGCCGACGCTGGTCACGCGCCGCAGCGACTGGCTGCGTGGTTTTCTCGCCGAGCACGGCGACATCATCCTGAAGCCGCTCGACGGCATGGGCGGCGCGTCGGTGTTCCGCGTCACCGGCAACGATCCGAACATCGGCGTGATCCTCGAAACACTGACGCAGCGCGGCACGCGCAGCGCGATGGCGCAGCGCTTCATCCCCGAGATCCGGGACGGCGACAAGCGCGTGCTGGTGATCGCCGGCGAGCCGGTGCCGTACTCGCTGGCGCGCGTGCCGGCGCCGGGCGAGACGCGCGGCAATCTGGCGGCCGGCGCCACCGGGATCGCGCGCGAGCTCACCACCCGCGACCGCGAAATTGCCGTCGCGCTGGGTCCGGAGCTGACACGGCACGGGCTGCTGCTGGTGGGGCTCGACGTGATCGGCGACTACCTGACCGAGGTCAACGTCACCAGCCCCACCTGCTTTCGCGAGATCACCGATCAGACCGGTTTCGACGTGGCGGCAATGTTCGTCGATGCGCTCGAAAAGGCTATCGCCTGAATGCCCGCCGCTGCAGTAAAATAGCGCTGTTGATCCTCATCGGCCACGAGGGGGCCGTTGCAAATCCATGGTTGGAATACTGATTATTACCCACGGCACGCTTGGGGAAAGCCTGATTCACTGCGTCACCCACGTGCTCAACAAGCGGCCGACGCGGGTGCGCCAGATCGGCATCACCGCGCACGACGACCCGGCGCTGCTGATCGCGCATGCGCGTGAAACCATCCGCCAGCTCGACGACGGCAGCGGCGTGCTGGTGCTGTCCGACATCTACGGCGCGACGCCGTGCAACGTCGTCGGCCGGCTGCTGATCCCGGGCAAGGTCGAGGGCGTTGCCGGCGTCAATGTGCCGATGCTGATCCGGGCACTGACCTACCGCGACCAGCCGCTGGCGGAGGTCGTGATGAAAGCGGTCAGCGGCGGCTGCGAGGGAGTGCTGCGCATCCCGTCGCTTGCCGTGAAGAATGCTGCGACGGGAGGCTGAGATCCTCAACCGGCTCGGGCTGCACGCCCGGGCCTCCGCCAAGCTCACGCAGGTCGCCGGTGAATTCGAGAGCGGCGTCTGGCTGACCCGCAACGGACGCCGGGTCAACGCCAAGAGCATCATGGGCGTGATGATGCTGGCCGCCGGCAAGGGCACGAAAATCGGCATCGAAACCGACGGCCCCGACGAGCAGGCTGCAATGGCCGCGATCACGGCGCTGATCGCGGACTATTTCGGCGAAGGCGAGTGAAAAACGTGAGGAGAGAGGTGTTAGGAGTGAGGAGTAAAAATATCCGGCGCGTATAACGCGCCGCATTATTTACGCTCCTCACACCTCACTCCTTACGCCTCACTGCGAAGCAATGAGTTTCGTCCTCCACGGCATCAGCATCTCGGGCGGCGTCGCGATCGGCCGCGCGCATCTGATGTCGCACGCCCGGCTCGAGGCCGCGCATTACACCATTCCGAAAGAACAGATCGCGGAAGAGCAGCAGCGCTTCAGCGCCGCGGTGGCCACCGCACGGCGCGAGCTCGAGGAATTGCAGTGCAACGTTCCGCCGACCGCGCCGGTCGAGTTCAAGGCTTTCATCAACCTGCACCAGATGATCCTCGATGACGCGATGCTGTCACAGGCACCGCGGCAGATCATCGCCGACGAGCGCTGCAACGCCGAATGGGCGCTGCGCACGCAGGCCGACGCGATGCTGACGCAGTTCGACCAGATCGACGACGGTTATCTGCGCGAGCGCAAGGCCGACGTGCGGCAGGTCGCGGAACGCGTGATGAAGGCGCTGCTCGGGCTGCCGGGACACGTGCCGCCGCCGGCCAGCGACGGCAAGCACCGCGCGATCCTGGTCGCGCACGACCTGTCGCCGGCCGACGTGGTGCAGTTCAAGCAGTATTC
>DASSON010000161.1:0-25370 GCA_035700525.1 Burkholderiales bacterium | reverse complement strand
CGTGGCATGGGCAACGGCGAGAACTTCAAGCTGCTGGAGGAACTGGCCGACAAGCTGGGGGCGGCGGTGGGGGCCTCACGCGCAGCGGTCGATGCCGGGTTTGTGCCGAACGACTACCAGGTGGGGCAGACCGGCAAGATCGTGGCGCCGGATCTCTACATTGCGGTGGGGATTTCGGGGGCGATCCAGCACTTGGCGGGGATGAAGGACAGCAAGGTGATCGTGGCGATCAACAAGGATGCGGAGGCGCCGATCTTCCAGGTCGCCAACTACTGGCTCGTCGAAGACCTCTTCAAGGCCGTGCCGG
This sequence comes from Burkholderiales bacterium, assembly GCA_035700525.1. Classification (GTDB taxonomy): domain Bacteria; phylum Pseudomonadota; class Gammaproteobacteria; order Burkholderiales; family JBDZVW01; genus JBDZVW01. The sequence continues at coordinate 25,063 of DASSON010000161.1, read as the reverse complement.
AGATGATCAAGGAACTGTCCTGACAGGATGGGGCGTGAGGTGTAAGGGGTGAGGTGTGAAGCGTAAATGACACGGTGCGGCCCCCTCACCCCTGTCTTTCTTCCAGAGCGCCGACAGTGAGGTTTCTCCTGACAGGTCGCTGATATCCGAACCCGGTTGGGGGCAGCCACGCTTTTTTCGGCAATCTGTCAGTGGATGTTCAGGTGGTTCGTTGCATTGCCGGACTCGCCCTGTTCGAGCATCCGGGGCAGGGCCGACAGGCTCGCAATTTCCGTGACGTGATTGTCTTTGTACTCCGCCGGATGATGTGCGCGGTTGATCCAGAATACGTTCAGTCCGAACGCCGCGGCGCCGGCTGCATCCCATGCATTGGATGACTGAAAGGTCGCATCCTGCAGCGCAACGTTCATTTTTTTCAGCGGAATTTCGTAAACCGACGGATCCGGTTTGAAAATTCCGGCTGCTTCGATGGAAAAGCAGCCGTCCAGCAGGTCACGGATGCCGGCCGAGCGCAGCGCGCGTTCCAGCATCTGTGGCGTGCCGTTGGACAGCACGCAGGTACGGATGCCGTTGTTCCGCAGTTCGCGAAGCGCATCGGCGGCTTCGGGGTAGGGCGCCAGTTCGAGGTAGGCATCAAGCAGATCCGCACGCAGTGCGTCGTCGTCGATGTCGAAACAGCGAAGTGCATGATCGAGCGCTTCGCCGGTAAGTTTCCAGAAATCGCGGTGCCGCCGCATCAGGCTGCGCACCCACGAGTATTCGAGCTGCTTCGCGCGCCACAGTGCCGAAACCGCGTCGGCTTTCGGGCCGATGCGCGTGGCGTGCTTTGCGACTGCCGAATGGACGTCCAGCAGCGTGCCGTACGCATCAAATATGCAAAGTGCAGGAGCGGTCATCGGGTTTTCCCTTCACTGTTGCGGATTCCGCGCGACGGATTCCGGAAACGCAATGCCGGCGGTTTGCGCTTCCGCCTGCAGCGCGGCCGTCACTTCCGCGCTCAGCGGAATGCCGTTGCGGCTGCGTTCACGTTCGGTGCGCGCCTCACGTTCACCGGGGATCAATATCTCATCGAAGCCGGCGGCGCGCGGCTGCGCTTTCATGCGTTCGACCAGCGTGTCCATCCTTTCGGCGAAACTGTCGCGTCGCATGAAAAGATCGGGCCGGATGATGATGAACAGATGTCCGACATCTTGTGATCGGCTGAAATCGGTATGCGGATTGCCGACGGTACCGCCGAACGCGGCGCCCGACAGCACGCCGCCGAAAATGTCCATCACTGCTGCGAGCGCCGCGCCCTTGACGCCACCGAAAGGCAGCATCGTTCCGCCCGACATCACGTCGCGCGGATCGGTGGTCGGATAGCCGTCGGCGTCGAGCGCGAGACCCGGCGCAATCGGCTCGCCGTTCTGCGCGGCGATATAGACGTTGCCGCGCGCCAGCACGCTCATTGCCATGTCGAGCACGAAATCGGAACGCTTGCCGCCGGGCACGCCGATTGCCAGCGGGCTGGTGCCGAAGAACGGGGCGCGGCCACCCCATGGTGGCAGCGCCGGTGACGCATTGGTGAACGCCATTCCGATCATGCCGGCCTTGATCGCCTGCAGCACGTAATAGGCAGCCATGCCGTAGTGGGTGCTGCGCCGTACCGACACCAGACCGATGCCGGCGTCGCGCGCCAGTCCGATCCCGTGCTGCATCGCGCGCGTGCCGACCACCGCGCCCATGCCGTTGTCGCCATCGACCATCGCGACGGCGCCGGTTACCGGCGTGATGCGAATGTCGGGATGCGTGTTGACGATTTGCCAGCGCACCCGTTCGAGGTAGGTCGGCACGCGGAACACGCCATGCGTATCGACACCGCGCAGATTGGCGGTCACCAGACAGTCCGCAACGGTCCTGGCATCGTCGGCCGGAATCCCGGCATGCTCGAACAGTGCCGCCACGAAGCGGCGCAGCAATGGCGCGGCAACCAGCGTCGGAGTCACATTTTGTAACACTTAAATACGTAACGGGTGTCGTGAATTTGATAGCATTCTATCAAGCATCATGCCGGGAGTCTGAACGGGTGCCTATTCATTCTTCCACGCATTCACGGCGAACGGATGGCGCTGTCGTTCGTCCAATTACTATGAGTCGGCTTGTTCCGGATCTACCGAGCGCAAAGGAGGCGTCATGAAACAGTCGAAAACGACGCTGGCGCTGGCGGCAATACTGCTGGCGGTCACTGCAAGCGCGCCGGCGCTGGCCCACGGCGGAGGCCATCATGGCGGACACCACGGCGGCTGGCACGGCGGTCATCATGGCGGCTGGCACCATGGTTCACACGTGCATTTCGGCCTGTTCGTCGGTGCACCGGGATTCTGGTATGACCCGTGGCCCGCTCCGTATCCGTATTATCCGTATTCGTACTATTACCCGCCTGCTGTCGTGGTGCAGTCGTCGCCGCCGGTCTACATCGAGCGCGACGGCGACAACGCGGCGCCGGGATCGTCCGATTACTGGTATTACTGTGCGGATGCGCAACGTTATTATCCGTACGTGAAGCAATGTCCGGGCGGCTGGCAGCGCATCACGCCGCATCCGCCTCCGCCTCCATCGTGATCTGATCGGGAACTACCATGATGCGTCCCGCTTTTCGAGTTCTGATACCGGCATCGCTGCTGCTGGTGGCGGCGTGCACGACCATGCCGAGTGGTCCCAGCGTAATGGCGTTGCCCGGCAGCGGCAAGAGTTTCGACCAGTTTCGCGCCGATGATTTCTACTGCAGGCAATACGCCAGCACGCTGATCGGCGGCACCACGCCGTCCGAAGCGGCGACCAACAGCGGCGTGACGAGCGCGGTCGCCGGCACCGCGCTCGGTGCCGCGGCCGGCGCGGCGTTCAACGGCGGCCGCGGCGCGGCTGCCGGTGCCGGTGCCGGCCTGCTGCTCGGATCGCTGATGGGTACCGGCGCCGCACAGACGTCGAGCTATGCGCTGCAGCAGAACTACGACGCCAGCTACATCCAGTGCATGTATGCGAAGGGCGAACGGGTTCCGGTATCGGGCCGTTTCATTTCTTCATCGCCTAACGGCGAAGCTCAGCCCCAACCGCAGTACGCGCCGCCGCCACCGCCGAACGAGTATCAGCCGAAGTATCCGCCGCCACCGCCCGGCCGCTGACCGCCGCGGCGAAATGCCGCTCCATCTCGCGCCGGAATTTCACCGCGTCGCTGTTGGCGTCGAACGCGACGTCGGACCAGCGTACCGGTGCATCGGCGGCCACCGGATTGAGCAGTTTCACCTTGTGCGCCAGGCCCAGCGGCAGTCCGCCGAGCGCGAGTGAGTCCGCCGCCGGCATGAGCCTGCCGTAAACCGTGTAGCCGCCTTCGCCGTCGAGCGTCTCGCCGGCCTTCAGCGCGCGCTTCGCGGTGGCTACCACGTCACCCACGAAGTCCTGCGGCGCGCCGGTCGGTTCCCTGCGCGCGCCGACCGATGCGACCGAAATGCCGAGCTCCAGTCCGATCAGGTGATACGGTTTGTGCATCGCGGTGTAGCGGCCGCTGTCGTCGGTGACGAGGCCGTACTCCGCGAAGCATTTTTTCACGTAGTCGGTGTCGGCGGAAAACGTGACGTACACGCCCCAGCGCAGATCGCGAAACACCGGCCGCCCGTCGCGTTCGACGCTGGAAACGACCTCCACCTGACCGCAATGATGCAGTTGCCCGCCGCATTCGCGCGGCCGCAGCACGCGCGCGAGATCGTCGACGCCGCACGGCGGAAAGTGCAGTCCGTCCGGCGCCGGCAGCAGGCCGGTTGCGTTGGCGACCGCCGCCATTTCGATTGCCGATTTGGTGCCGTCCAGGAACGAGTTGAACATCTGCGCATTGAAGTCGCCCTGTGCCACCATCTCGGGTGTGAAACCGTAATACGGCCATACCGTGTCCGGCGTCGAGCGGTGATATTCGGGCAGATACTTGGTGCCCTTGCCGGCGGCAACGATTTCGAATCCCGCGGCGCGGGCCCAGTCCACCAGTTCGCAGATCAACGCCGGCTGATCGCCGTAGGCAAGGGAATAGACAATGCCGGCCTGCGCCGCCTTGTACGCCAGCAGTGGTCCGGCCAGCGCGTCAGCCTCGACGTTCACCATCACGACATGCTTGCGGTGCTCGCAGCAGGCGAGCACGTGACGAATGCCGGCGGCGGGATTGCCGGTGGCGTCGATGACGATGTCGATGTGCGGCGACGCAATCACCGCCATGGCATCATCGACGATGCACGTCGTTTCCGCGCGCGCGGCCTCCTCCAGCGAGCGGGCGCCGATGCGCTCGGCGCTCCAGCCGGTACGCGTCAGCGATGTTCGTGCACGATCCGGCGACAGGTCGGCGACGCCGACGAGGTGCACGCCGGGCGTCTTGCGCACCTGCGACAGATACATCGAACCGAATTTGCCGGCGCCGATCAGCGCGATGCGCAGCGGCTGGTGTTGCGCGGCGCGTTTGCGCAACAGCGTGTAGAGGTTCATTGACTTGCTCCTTTGCGAAAACCGGTCAGCGGACGTGCGCTGTCTGCGCCGAATGCCGAAACCTTATGCAACTTGGGACAGCGGCTTCAGCGCCTGTTCCGGCGTGCCGTCCTTCCATGGCAGGGCCACCTCGTACGGCGTGATCAGGCAGTCGTCCGGCAGGCATTCGATCGGCGTGAAATCGCGATGCGCGATGTACTCCGGCCGCTTGAAGCGCCGGATGTGGTTCGACACCGCGCACAGGCTGAGATACACGTTCACGCGGTCCCACGGCGAAAGATTCGATGTCGAGGCGTGAACCAGGCAGGAATGGAACATGATCATCGATCCCGCCGGCCCCTTGGGCGCGACGATGCCGCCGCGCGCGACCAGTTTGCGGATCAGGTCGTTGCTGATCGTCCACAGCGGATAGCTGGTCGTCGACAGATCGTGTTCGGCGTCGATGACGCCCAGCTTATGGCTGCCCGGTATGAACATCAGCGGTCCATTGAATTCGTTGACGTCGTCGAGAAAGATTGCGACGTTCATCGCGCGCGGCTCCGGCATCAGGTCGTCGTTTTTCCAGGTACCGTAATCCTGGTGCCATTGCCAGACGTCGCCGTCGAAAGCCATCTTGCCGTTGATCTTGAACTGGTGCATATAGACGTCTTCGTCGAAAATCTGCGTCACCGGTTCCACCATGCGCGGATGCCGCGCCAGTCTGGCGAATACCGCGCTGTACAAGTGGGCGGCAAAGTTCGTTCTGACGGCATCGCTATCCTTTTCGCGCACGTTCTCGGGGCGGTGCTGCGCATAGAGCCGTGGCACTTCCCGCAGCAGTGTGCCGACTTCATTGGGCCTGAAGTGCGCGGGAAAAAAAAGATAGCCGTCGTCGTCGAATTGCCGGATCTGGTCCTGTGTCAGTTTCACGCTGCTCCTCCTGGCATTCGGCCGCCTATATCGCACGCTGCGCATGTCGCAGGGCTGCGGCCGCTGGCTGCTTCGCTGTCGATCTGCCGGTGACGTGCGGAAAACCGCTACGCCGGACCGGCGGCAGTATGATGCACGGATGCGTGTCGCACCTGCGTTTGCAGAATAGGTTGCGCGCGGCGCGCGTGTCAAGGCTTGCCGCCAGGAAGCGCGGCACCCGTTATTGCGCGGCGGATGCCGGCGCGATGATGCGTCGCGTGTGCCATGCGGCGAAAGCGGACGATCAGGTCCGGATGCCGGCCTGTTCGCGTGGAACAGCCGGAAGGGAAGATTTGCCGGATGGCGTCTGTCCCGTCGTGTCGAAACTGGTGTTCGAATGGTTCGAATGGTTCGAATGCGCCGTGGGCGCCAGCGTGAAGCCGAAGCTGGCGCCTTTCCCCGGTGTGCCGGTTGCACGGACGTTGCCGCCATGGCGTGCGACGATGCGCTTCACCGTCGCAAGCCCGATGCCGCTGCCTTCGAATTCGGATTCCGAGTGGCAGCGCTGAAACGGCGCAAACGGATCGGCACCTGCTCTCGTTTCGAATCCGACGCCGTTGTCGCGGACAACGAACCACTGCCCCTGCTGCATCACTTCGACGCGCGGATCATCGCTGTTGCGTGTAAATTTCCACGCGTTGCCGAGCAGATTTTCGAGGACGACGAGGATCAGCCCGGCGTCGCCACGCGCTGTCATGCCGGGCTGAACCGTGAAGTTGACGTGTCGCGCCGGCCGGGATTCCGCAAGCATCCGGCCGGTCTGCTGCGCCATCCGCGAAATGTCGAGATGCTGCATTCGCAGCTTGCCCTGGCTGACGCCGGCCAGTTGCAGCAGGTCTTTTATCAGCACATCCATCCTGTGTGCGGCACGGTGGACGCGGCCCAGATACTGTTGCGCCGCGGCGGCGGAATCGGCGGCGAGCATTTCCTGCGCGAGTTGCGAGAATCCGAGAATGTGGCGCAGCGGCGCACGCAGGTCATGAGAAACCGAATAGCTGAAGGCTTCGAGCTCGGTGTTGGCGGCGGCCAGTTGCGCGGTGCGTGCGTTGACGCGCTGCTCCAGGTCCGTGTTGAGCGCAACCAGTGCGCGCTCAACACGTTTGCGCCGGCTGATGTTCTGCGACAGGTGCCGCGCCAGCAGCAAAAATATCAGTGTGCCGGCAATGGCCAGCGCCAGTGTCTGCATCGTGCGCCGCCGCCACGGCTGAAGCAGCGTGCTTTTGTCGATTGCCGACACCGCGACCAGCGGGTAGTAATCAAATTTGCGATACGCGAATAGGCGTTCGGCATCGTCTGCGCCGCCTGCCGCTTCGATCAGTCCATCGTGTCCGGCACCGGCTATTTTCCGAAATGTCGGCGTGTCCTGCGGGCCGATGTCGTTGCTGTCGTCCGGCGCGCGGTGCAGGCTGACGAGCAGCGTGCCGTCGGACGAAACCAGTGCCGCCGATTCGGCGGCGGGCAGACCTTTCGCAAGCATGTTTTCCAGGCCGCGCACTTCGAGCAGCGCACCGGCCCATAGCGGCTGGCGGCCGGCCGCAGGGAGACGATGCGCAACCGCGATGACGGCTTCGGAATGGTCGAACGGCGCGGGCGCCGGCCGGCCGATCCGGAATTGCGCGGCATGATTGCCGAGCAGCCGTGCTTGCCAGCGTGGAATGGTGCCGCTTACTCGCTGGCCATCACGTCCGGCACAGGCGAACCGCTCGCGGGTTGCCAGCCATAGTGCGTGAATCGCGTTGTCGCCGGCGAGCTTCCTTCTCAGCGTCGCAGTGATCGTCGTCACGTCCAGCGCGCCCAGATCGCCCAGTGCCCGGATGTCGCGCGCGGCCGCCACCGCGGTAGCGATGCCGTTGTCCACGACCAGACGCATGCTGGCTTCCAGCGCCGCCGTGCTGGCGATCATGCGTTGCACGCCAGCGTGCCGGGTTGCGCGGTAATCCGCTGCAATCTGCCACGCAACGGCGCTCCACGCGGCTGCCAGAACCAGCACCACGAGCAGAAAGGACGCATGTTCGCCGCGAAACTTCTGCAAATCGTCTCCAGGTATCGAACGCGTGCCGCCATGCGGCGGTGAGGGGTAATGCCGACGTTCCGGATACCGTAAAGCAAGAAATACGCCTGTGGCATCGTGCGATACCGGCATCCGGTCTATCGCGGGGCAGGCGTCCCGTTTACGTGGCTGGAAGTTCAGCTACCGCCGGCCGCGAGATAGTCGATTGGACGCGCACCGGCGGGTAGTGACGCTTTTTTGTCATCCGATCCGGATCACGTTTGCGAGAAAACCCCATCGTCATAAAGCCCGCAGCCAGTAGTCGAATGTCGCCTGTATTGCGCGTTCCATCGCCGGCAGCACCCACGGTAGTGCGAGCCACATTACCAGCAGGCCGACCAGCAGCGTGATCGGAAAGCCGACGGCGAACAGGTTGAGCTGCGGCGCGGTGCGGGTGAGAACACCGAGCGCGAGATTCACCATCAGCATGGTGCCGATCAGCGGCAACGCCAGCTGCAGACCGTCGGCAAACAGCCGGCCGGCGGCAACCGCAATGGCCTGGAAGTCGAGCGCCGGCAACGCGGTGTGATACGCCGGCAATCCATGAAAGCTGTCGGCCAGGCCGGCGAGCAGCAGCAGATGTCCGTTGACCGACAGGAATACCAGCGTCAGCAGCAGCGTCATGAAGCTGCCGGTCACCGGCGACTGGTGGCCGCTGTTGGTCGGGTCGATGAAGGTTGCGAAGCTCAGCCCCATCTGCAGTCCGGCGACTTCGCCTGCCAGCTCGACCGCGGCAAATACCAGTTGCAGCGTGAAGCCGAGCGCGAAGCCGACGATCAGTTGCTGCAGCAACAGCAGCACGCCGGCGGCCGACAATGGTGTCACCGCCGGCACGTGGTCGAGCGTCGGAACGATCAGCACGGTCAGCAACAGCGCGAGCCCGATGCGCACTCGTTGCGGCACATTCTTGTGGCCCAGCAGTGGCGCGCTGCTGCACAGCGCGAGAATGCGGAAAAACGGGAAGAAAAACATCGCGACCCATGCCTGCAGCGCCGCTCCGGACACGGTCAACATGCGTGCGGCTATCCGATCAGTTGCGGAATGCTCGCATACAGCTGCTGCACGTAGTCGATGAAGCGTTCGAGGATCCACGGGCCGGCGACCACCAGCGCGACGAACATCGCGATCAGTTTCGGAATGAACGACAGCGTCATTTCGTTGATCTGGGTCGCCGCCTGAAAGACGCTGATCAGCAAGCCGACGATCAGCACCGTCAGCAGCAGCGGCGCAGAAATCAGCACGGTGATCTCGACCGCGTGCTGCGCAATGGTCAATACCGTTTGAGTATCCATCAGCCGAAACTCGATATCAGCGAACCCAGCAGCAGATTCCAGCCGTCGACCAGCACGAACAGCATCAGCTTGAACGGCAGTGAAATCAGCATCGGTGACAGCATCATCATGCCCATCGACATCAGCACGCTGGCGACGACCATGTCGATGATCAGGAACGGAATGAAGATCAGGAAGCCGATCTGGAACGCGGTTTTCAGTTCGCTGGTGACGAAGGCCGGCACCAGCACCCGCAGCGGGACGTCATGTTTCGTCTTCGGCGCCGGCTGATGCGCGAGCTTGACGAACAGCGCGAGGTCGGCCTCGCGCGTCTGCCGGAACATGAATTTGCGCAGCGGCACCGCGGCGCGGCTCAGTGCTTCGTCGAAGCCGATCTTCTGTTCGCTCCACGGCACGTAGGAATTGGTGTAGATACGGTTCAGCGCCGGCCCCATCACGAACAGCGTCAGAAACAGTGCGAGGCCGATCAGTACCTGGTTCGGCGGCGAACTCTGGGTGCCGAGCGCCTGCCGCAGCAGCGACAGCACGATGATGATGCGCGTGAAGCTGGTCATCAGCAGCAGCACCGCCGGGATGAAGGTGATCGCGGTCAGCACCAGCAGCGTCTGCACCGGCAGCGAATAATTCTCGCCACCACCGGCAGCCGGCGTGCTCGTGATCAGCGGCAGGTCGGCGGCATGCGCGGCCAGTGCCAGGCATGCCCACAGCAGCGGTGTCATCCAGGCCAGTCGCAGCAGGCGGCGCGCGATGGCGGGCCGCCGCACCGCCGGCGTCGGTTCGGTTGCCGTATCGTCGCCGTGCGGTTCAGGATTCACGGCGCGGCGCCTTCATCGTTGCCAGCAGCTTTGCGAACGGATGGTCGGGCTGCTGCGGTTGCGGCAGGGCGGACTTCGGCCGCACCTGCAGCAGGTTGATGCGTCCCGGCGCGACGCCGAGCACCAGCCAGTCGTCGGCGATTTCGACCACCACAACCCGTTCGCGCTGGCTCAGCGGCGTGTGCGCGACCAGTTTGATCGGCGATGCGCCGCTCCTCGCCAGCGGCGTGAAGCGCCGCAGCAGCCACACGATGATCCAGATCACCGCCAGCACCACCGCCAGCCCCAGCGTTGCCTGCAGCAGGCTCGGCGTCACCGCGCCGGCATCGCTGCCGCCGGTGGCGAACGCCGGTGTCGCTGCCGCGGCCAGCGCGGACTGCGCGGGAATGCGGAACGGCGTCATCGATTCAGTTTGCGGATGCGTTCGGACGGCGCGATGATGTCGGTCAGGCGGATGCCGAATTTTTCGTTGACGACGACCACTTCGCCCTGCGCGATCAGGCAGCCGTTTACCAGCACGTCCATCGGCTCGCCGGCCAGCCCGTCGAGCTCGACCACCGAGCCCTGCGCCAGTTGCAGGATGTGCTTGATCGGAATCCGCGTGCGGCCCAGTTCAACCGTCAACTGCACCGGGATGTCGAGGATCAGATCGATGTCCTGCTGCGCACCGCCGGCCGGTGCCGGACTGCCGGCGAGCGGCTCGAACACCGCCGCCGGTCCGGCCTGCGACGCAACCGTGTCAGGCGGCTGCACCGCGGACGGCTGTTGCGCCGCCGCCTGCTCGGCCAGCGCCGCGCCCCAGCCGGTGTCTTCGTTGTCATTCGGTTCTTGCATGATGCTCTCCCGCAGCGGTGTCCTCGGGTACGGGCGCGAGAACGTTCTCCACCTTGATGGCATATTGCCCGTTCAGTGTTCCGTACCGGCATTCGAAAATTTCCACGCCGTCGATCTCGGCGCTGATCAGCGGCGGAATGTCGGCGCCGATGACGTCACCTTTGCGCATGTTCAGCAGCTGGTTGATGGTGACCGGAATCTTCGCGAGATTCGCGACCAGCTCGACTTCCGCGCCCTGCACCTGGCGCGTAAGCATGCGCACCCAGCGCCGGTCGGGCTCGGCGTGATCGCCCTGGACCGTGCTGTAGATCAGATCGCGGATCGGCTCCAGCGTCGCGTAAGGAATGCAGATGTGAAACGTGCCGCCGCCGGAGCCGAGCTCGATGTTGAACGTCGTGACGACGACGATCTCGGTCGGTGTCGCGATGTTTGCGAACTGCGTGTGCATTTCGGAGCGTACATACTCGAACGTCAGCGGATAGACGCTTTGCCACGATTTCTGGTAATCGTCGAACACCACCTGCAGCATGCGCTGGATGATGCGCTGCTCGGTCGGCGTGAAGTCGCGGCCTTCGACGCGGGTGTGGAAGCGTCCGTCGCCGCCGAACAGGTTGTCGATTACCAGAAACACCAGCGTCGGCTCGAACACGAACAGGCCGTTGCCGCGCAGCGGCTTGATCTGCGTGATGTTGAGATTGGTCGGAACCGGCAGATTGCGGATGAATTCGCTGTACTTGATCACGCGCACCGGGCTGACCGAGATTTCCGGGCTGCGCCGCATGAAATTGAAGAGGCCGATCCGCAACAGGCGCGCGAAGCGGTCGTTGATGATTTCGAGCGTCGGCATGCGTCCGCGGACGATGCGCTCCTGCGTCGCCAGGTCATAGGGCCGGATGCCGTCGCGGTCCTCCTGCTGCTCGCTGTCGTCGCTTTCCCCGCTGACGCCGCGCATCAGCGCATCGACTTCGTCCTGGCTGAGAAACTCGCGGTTCATGCGGCGCTACTGGATCACGAACGATGAAAAATAAATGCCGTCGATGCCGTGATTCGGCTGCGGGCCGGGCACCGCGGCGCGCGCCGCGGCGAGAATTTCGTCCATCAGCTTCTGCTTGCCGGCGACCGGCGTCAGATCGGACGCGTGCTGGCTCGACAGCAGCAACAGCAGATGGTTGCGGATCGCCGGCATGTAGAGCTTGATGCGGTCGACCGATTTCTCGTCGACGGCCTGCAGCACGATGCCGGCCTGCAGATACTGGTCGGCGTGATCCGCGACGAGATTGACTGTGAAAGTGTCAAGCTTCACGTAGAGCGGTTTCTGCACTTTCGCCACCGGCGTCGCATGTGCGTGGCGGTAGCGATAGTAGTACCAGCTGCCGCCGGCAATGCCGGCAATGATCACCAGCAACAACAGCAGGAGCGGCAGCCGCCTGGATTTTTTGGCCGGCGGCTGTGCCGCGGCGGGTGGAGCGGGAGGACGTTGGGCCATGCGGTTACGACGAATGAATGGATCGATTTCCGGATTGTCGCCGTTGAGCGCCGCTGCCGGTCGCCGGAATAGCGCGGAATAGCGGCGTCATTTCGGTGCTTGCACTCATGCGAAGGTGTCGACGATACGGTCGGAACGGCTGAAATAATGCACGACACGGATTGGCTGCGCCGCGGCCGGGCTGCCCGCTGCCGCGACGCGGCGCGGCGCGCGATGGTCCTGCGGCGGTCCCTGGCGTGGCCGTGAGTCGCTCTGCACAGCTGCCTGGCCGAGGAAAATGCCCTGTCCGGACAGCATGTCGCGCAGCCGCGGCAGCGCCTGTTCGAGTGCGGCGCGCGTATCGGCGTGCGCTGCGGTAAACGTCACTGCGGCCTGGTCCGCCGCGACGTGGATATGGACGTCGATCGGTCCCATATGCGGTGGATTGACGTGCAGTTCGGCATGCTGTTGATGCAGCGTGATCACGTGCAGCAGGCCATGCGCGACTTCGTCGTGCCACGGTGCGCTGCCGACCGGTGCGGCGATGTGCTGGACCGCGATCGGTGCGTTCGGCTGCGGCAGCTGCGCGGCGCCGTGCATGCCGGCGGTGGCCAGTGCTGCGCCTGATGGCAGCGACGCGTTCAAGCCGGACTGGGAGGTGGCCGTGGTGAGTGCCGCGGCGAGATCCTTGGCGTCATGCGCGTGATGCGCGGCATCCGTATCCAACGCGTTCGCTGCCTGCGGCATGAAGACGCCTTTTGAGGTTGCGCCGGCGGGCAACGCGGAGCGGGCGGTTGCGGTTGCCGCGGTCGCGGATGCGGCGCCGGAATCGGCAGTGGCGGCGGAATCTGCCGCGGTGGCCGCTGCGGTGACCGGTATTTTCACCGACCCGGACGATCGCGTAGCGTTTGCGATCGCCGTCACCGATGCGGCGCCGTTGCCGGCCACGGCGTCACGCGCCGGCACGGTGTGTGACGCCGCGGCAGCCTGCGGCATCATCGGCAAACCCGCAACCGTCGCGGCGGCTGCGGTCGACGCATCCGCCTCGGCGGAGTGCTTGCCGGTCTTGTCGTCGGTTGCATCCCGGGTGCCGGTGCCGGGTGACTTTTCGGCGGTCTTGTCGGAATTTTTGGTTGCAGCATCGAACACCGAGCCGAAGCTGTCGTCCGCGCCGGAGCTGTCGGCGGGACCGGCGTCACCCGTGGTGGACGGAGCGGGGGCGGACGCCGCAGCCGGCGTCGGTGCTGATAAAAGCGGCAGGGTCATGATGTTTCCGGTATCGGTGTCAGTCGGCTTCGCCGACAGTGCGCGCGGCGGAGCGGGCGGCGAATTCGTCCTGCAGCCGCTGCTGCCGGCGCTCTTCCGTACGCTGCGCTTCGCATTCGTGCCGGCGGTCGATTACTTCGTACGAGCCTTTCTTGCGGCGCTGGGCCTGCCATTGCTCGCGCACGTTGTCGATGCGCTGGCGGATGCCGGCGATCATCGCCGATTGCTGCTCGATGGTGCGATCGAGATTGTGCAGAAACGCATGAAAGTTGAGCAGGGCGGAGCCGCCGATGCCGCCGTGCACGCTGTGGCCGAGGCGGTTTTGATAGTCGCTGCGCCAGGCCACCAGCTGGTGCAGTTTCTGTTCCGCTTCGCCGCATTGTTCCAGCAACAGGCCGAGCTCGCGCGCGCTGAGGTCGGCACGGCGCTGGCAGAGTTCCTGCAGCAGTGTCAGCGCATGGGGTTTTTGCATGTGAAGCGTCTCCTGTTGTTCAATCACTGATCGTCGCTTCGGCGATCACCTGTTCCAGTTGCCGCAGACTGTCCTGTAATCCGGCCTGCTGCTTCATGTCCTGCTGCAGGTACGCCTGCAGCCGCGGCCACGCGGCGATCGCGTCGTCGAGCAGCGGATCTGATCCGGCGGCGTAGGCGCCGACGCTGATCAGGTCACGATTGCGCTGATATGACGAATACAATTGTCGGAAGCGCCGCACCTGCTCGCGCTGTTCGTCGCTCACCAGCGCGTGCATCGCGCGGCTGATCGACGCTTCGATGTCGATCGCCGGGTAATGTCCCTGGTCGGCGAGATGGCGTGACAGTACGATGTGGCCGTCGAGAATCGCGCGCGCACTGTCCGCGATCGGGTCCTGCTGATCGTCGCCTTCGGTGAGCACGGTGTAGAACGCGGTGATCGAGCCGCTGCCGGGCGTCGAGTTGCCGGCGCGCTCGACCAGTTGCGGCAGGCGCGCGAACACCGATGGCGGATAGCCCTTGGTTGCGGGCGGTTCGCCGATCGCCAGCGCAATCTCGCGCTGCGCCATCGCGTAGCGCGTCAGCGAATCCATGATCAGCAGCACGTGCTTGCCGCAATCGCGGAAATATTCGGCGATCGTCGTCGCGTAGGCGGCGCCCTGCAGCCGCAGCAGCGGCGAGGTGTCGGCCGGCGCCGCCACCACCACCGAACGCTGCAAGCCGTCGCGGCCCAGTATCTGTTCGATGAATTCCTTGACCTCGCGGCCGCGCTCGCCGATCAGGCCGACGACGATCACGTCGGCTTTGGTGTAGCGCGCCATCATGCCGAGCAGGATGCTCTTGCCGACGCCGCTGCCGGCGAACAGTCCGAGGCGCTGGCCGCGGCCGACCGTCAGCAGCGCGTTGATCGCGCGCACGCCGACGTCCAGTATCGTGGTGATCGGCTCGCGGTCGATCGGATTGAGCGGACGGCTTTGCAGCGGCCGCCACGCAGCGGTTGCCACCGCCGGACGCCGGTCCAGCGGGCGGCCGGCGCCGTCGAGCACACGGCCCAGCAAGCAGTCGCCGACCGGCAGCGCACGGGTGCGGTCGACCGAGCGCCGCGCCGGCGCCGGCATACGATCGAGCGACGGCCGCGGCAGTTGTGCTTCGAACGGTGTTACCGGCGCGCCTGGCGTCAACCCGTAAATGTCGCTCACCGGCATCAGGAACAGGCGTTCGCCGGAGAAGCCGACGACTTCCGCTTCGGCCATGCTGGTATTGTCCTGCGTGATCAGGCAGGTGCTGCCGACCGGCAGTTTCAGCCCGACGGCTTCCAGCACCAGTCCGGCGACCCGTGTCAGCCGGCCGTGCGGCTGCAGCGGCGCCGCCGCCGCGACCCGGCGGTTGCAGGCCAGCAGGAATTCGCGGCAGCGCGTGCCAAAATCAGTCAGATCCGATCCATCCATGATCACGTCCCAGGCTGGCAACCAGCCGCTGCCAGCGGCTGCCGGTGGTGGCGTCCACGCTGCAGTGCGCGTTTTCGACGCGGCAGCCGCCGCGCTCGATCGCGGCGTCAGGCACCAGCGCGCAGGCGCCGGTTCCGGTTTCCTCGACGAAGCGGCGCACCAGCTCGATGTCTTCGGGATTCAGCAGCACGCGCGCCGGGCGTGCGGACTCGGACAGCTGCAGCAGCGCGTCGCGCACCGCCGGCACCACCAGCTCGCGACGCACTTCAAGCGCTTCACCGAGTAGCCGCCGCGCCAACGCCAGCGCCAGGTCGAGCACGTCGTCCGCCAGCCGCTGTTCGTTTTCAGCGACGCCGTGTGCCAACGCCATCAGCAGCGCCTGCAGGCGCTGCTGCTCGGCTGCGGCCTGTTCCAGGCCGGCACGATGGCCGGCTTCGTAACCCGCGTCGTGGCCGGCGCGGTGACCGTCGCTTTCGGCACGCCGCCGCAGCGTGTCGAGATCGTCCGCGGCCGCCACGGCCGCCGCCGGAGCGGGGTCGGCCAGTGCGCGCATCTCCCAGCGCTTCCATGCGGCCGGCTGCTTCTTCGGTGCCAGCGGGCTAGACATACGCATCGTCTCCGTGGCCGCCGAGCACGATCTCGCCTTCGTCGGCGAGCCGGCGCACGATCTTCAGGATGTCCTTCTGCTGCGCCTCGACTTCGCTGACCCGCACCGGACCGCGGGTTTCCAGCTCGTCGCGCAGCAGTTCCGCCGCGCGCTGCGACATGTTGGAGAAAATCTTTTCGCGCAGCGCCTCGCTGGTGCCCTTCAGCGCCACCACCAGCGAGTCGGACTGCGTTTCCTTCAGCAGCGCGCGCATGCCGCGATCATCGAGGTCGAGCAGGTTCTCGAACACGAACATTTCGTCCATGATCTTCTGCGCCAGGTCGGCGTCGTATTCGCGGACCGATTCGACGATCGCGGTCTCGTGCGTGCTGTTCATGAAATTCAGGATTTCGGCCGCGGTGCGCGCGCCGCCGAGCGCGGATTTCTTCAGGTTGTCGTTCTTCGACAGCACCTTGCCCAGCACGTCGTTCAATTCGCGCAGGGCCGCGGGCTGGATGCCGTCGAGCGTCGCAATGCGCAGCATCACGTCGTTGCGCAGCCGTTCATGGAACAGCGCCAGGATCTCGGCAGTCTGGTCGCGTTCCAGATGAACCAGAATCGAGGCGATGATCTGCGGATGCTCGTTGCGGATCAGCTCGGCGACGGTCGATGACTCGACCCATTTCAATCCCTCGATGCCGCCCGCATCGCCGCCCTGCAGAATGCGGTCGAGCAGATAGCCCGCCTTGTCGCTGCCCAATGCCTTGGTCAGCACCGAGCGGATGTATTCGCCGGAGTCGGTGCCGATCGACGACTGCTGTCCGGCGTCGCTGTGAAAGCTGGTCAGCACGGCGTCGATGCGGTCACGCGTGACGTTGCCGAGCTTCGCCATCGTTTCGCCGAGCTTCTGCACCTCTTTCGGCGACAGGTATTTGAAGACTGCCGCGGCTTCGTCCTCGCCCATCGACAACAGCAGCACCGCGCTGTCCTGCAGACCCTGCTCATTCATCCTTGTTCACCCATGCCTTGACGACGTTGGCGACGATCTTCGGGTTCTGTGCCGCGAGCTGCCGTGCCTGCTGCAGATTGTTCTCGGTCGCCGGGATCACATCGGGGCCGGTCGCGAGCGCGACGGCCGGTTCCGGCGCCGGCAGCGCGGGCGGCACCGTGAGCTGCCGCAGCGTCGGCCGCAGCAGGCCGAAGATGAACCATGCGGCCAGCACCGCGAGCAGCAGCGCCTTGCCCGCGTCGCGCGCCAGCGCAATGACGTCCGGGCGTTGCCACAGCGGCAATTTCGGCGCGGCGGCTTCCCTGGTAACGCTGAATGGTGCGTTGACGACGTTGACCGAATCGCCGCGCGCCTGGTCGAAGCCCATCGCTTCCTTGACCAGCGAGCGAATCTGCGACATCTGCTCGAGCGACAGCGGCGCCGCCACGGTGTGCCCCTTGTCGTCGGTCGTGTCGCGGTAGTTGACGACCACCGCGGCGCTCAGGCGCTTGATGACGCCGACCGGATTGCTGGTATGGCGGATGGTCTTGTCCACCGCGTACGACACCGAGGTGTCCTTGTGCGTGGAGGTCGGCGCTGCCGCAGCGGACGATGCCGAAGATGCCGACGGCTGCGACGGGTCGGACAGCGCGGCCGCGGTCTGCGTGGAAGCCGGCGCGGCGATCGGTGCGATGCCGGCGGCGGGCGGCTGATTCGACAGCGCGCCCGGCACAC
Source organism: Burkholderiales bacterium (assembly GCA_035700525.1). GTDB lineage: Bacteria > Pseudomonadota > Gammaproteobacteria > Burkholderiales > JBDZVW01 > JBDZVW01. The sequence continues at coordinate 7,662 of DASSON010000161.1, read as the reverse complement.
CCTGCACCTGCGACTGGCCGGTGGTGGCGGACTCGATCGAATGCCGGCTGCGGATCGTCGAGTTGTCCGGATGGCCGTTCGGCTGGAACGTCTGCGCCGTTGATTCGGTGCGGCTGAAATCGACGTCGGCGCTGACCTGCACGCGTACGTTGTCCTTGCCGACGATCGGCTCGATGATGTCCTGTATGCGGCGGATCGCACTGTGCTCGACTTTCTGCACGTAAGCGAGCTGGCCGGGATCGAGATTGTCACCGTCAGCGCCGGCCTGGCGGCTGAGCAGCACGCCGTTCTGGTCGATGATGCTGACGTTCTTCGTCGACAGTTCCGGCACGGCGCTGGCGACCAGGTAGCGGATGCCGCTGACCTGAGCAGGGTCCAGTGTCCGTCCGGGGTAGAGCGTCACCAGCACGGACGCCGACGGATGTTCCTGCTCGCGCAGGAATACGGATGGTTTCGGGATGGCCAGATGCACGCGCGCCGAGCGTACCGCCGACAGCGACTGGATCGAGCGCGCCAGTTCGCCGGCCAGCGCACGCTGGTAGTTCACCTGTTCCTGGAAGCGGGTGGTGCCGAACTTCTGGGTGCCGATCAGATCGAAACCGGCGTTGCCGCCTTTCGGCAGACCCATCGATGCCAGCCGCAGGCGCGTGTCATAGACCTTGCCGGACGGGACCATGATCGCGCCGCCGCCGTCGGTGAATTGGTACGGGACGTTCATCTGCGACAGCTGCGCGATGATCGCGCCGCCGTCGCGGTCGGACAGGTTGCTGAACAGCACGCGGTAATCCGGCGCCGTTCCCCACAGCCACGCGCCAACGGCCAGCGCCACGATCGTGGCCGTGCTCACCATCAGCAGCAGTTTCTGCCGCATCGGCATGTTGGCGATGTTGCGCAGCAGGTTCGCCGCGGCGTTTTCCGTTTCGGCTGCCATGTAGGAGTTCGCTGGTCGTAGTTGACGCCGTCATCAGGCGGACGCTAAGGATTATTGCGGCAGCCGCACCCGCAGCATCCTGCAAATAACGCCGCTTTTCCGCTTTATTTCCGGCGGCCGCAGGATGCCGTTTCGCCGTATGCTGCATTCCGTTATCGAACCGCGGATGGCACGCGACGGCCACAGGTGCTTCACCGGGCTGCGGGAGAGTGCAATGGCAATGGAAGGTATTTCAATGGACGCGCTGCTGGCGGGGCTGCGGGCGGCGCGCGAAGCGGCAGCCAAGCTTCCGGACGGCGCGCCGGCGTCACAGGACGGGCCGGATTTCGCGTCGCTGCTGAAGGCCGGGATTGACCGCGTCGACCAGGCGCAATCGACGGCAGGGCAGATGGCTGAACGTTTTCAGCTCGGCGATCCCGACGTCGGGCTGGCCGATACGATGCTCGCATTGCAGAAGGCGAACGTCTCGCTGCAGGCAATGGTGCAGGTGCGCAACAAGGTGGTCGCCGCCTACCAGGACATCATGAATCTTCCGGTCTGAGGCGTGGTGCGCTCCGCGCACCGCAGACAAATGCTGTCCGTCGGTGGACAGTTGATATCGGGACGGACGTCCGGTTACACCGTACCAATCCGGTTGACGTGAGCTGCAGCAGTCGTCGAAGTAGCGCCGCCGCCGACTCGCCCCGCGTCACGTGAGCACCAGCGGCAGCGTGCGCAGGCGGCGTCCGGTAGCCGCCGCAATCGCGTTGGCAACCGCAGGTGTGATCGGCGGCGTGCCGGGTTCGCCGACGCCGGTGGGCTTTTCCGTGGACGGCACGATGTACACTTCGACTGCCGGCATTTCGTTGATGCGCAGTACCGGATAGCCGTCAAAATTCGACTGCTCGATTACGCCATTCCTGAGTGTGATTTTGCCGTAGAGCGCGGCCGCGAGCCCGTAGCCAAGGCCGCCTTCCATCTGCGCGCGGATCATGTCCGGGTTGACGGCAAAACCGCAATCAACGGCGCACACGACGCGATCGACCTTGAAGCGGCCATCGCCGCCAACCGTCACTTCCGCGACTTGCGCGACGTAGGTGTTGAACGACTTGTGTAGCGCGACGCCGCGGCCGCGCTTCTCGCCGTTGCGCCCGGGCGCCAGCGGCGTGCTCCAGCCGGCCTTGTCGGCAGCCAGTTTCAGTACGCCGGCGTGCCGCGGATGCGCCGCGAGCAGTTGCCGGCGAAAGGCCACCGGATCGGCTTTGGCTGTGGCCGCCAGTTCGTCGATCATGGTTTCAGTCGAGTACGCAGTGTGCGTGTGGCCGACGGAGCGCCACCATTGCACCGGCACCGGCAGCTGGGTCGTGTTGAGTTCGACGCTGAGATTCGGAATCGCGTACGGCAGATCCACCGCGCCTTCGACCGACGTCGGATCGATCCCGTGTTTCACCATTGCCTGAAGCGGCGAGCCGGCGAGAATCGACTGGCCGACGATGCGATGCTCCCATGCGACCGCATGGCCCTGTGCATCGAGGCCGGCACGCAGCCGGTGCACATAAAGCGGGCGATAATAGTCGCGGCGCATGTCGTCTTCACGTGCCCACACCAGTTTCACCGTCGCGTGGCCGCCGTGGCGCTGTGCGTACGCCTTCGCGATGATCGCGGCTTCGACCGGATAATCGCTGTGCGGATTGGCGCGCCGGCCGAAGCTGCCGCCGGCGTAGAGCATGTGAATCGCGACCTTGTCGGGCGGCAGCCCCAGCACGCGCGCGATGCTCGCCTGGTCGACGGTCTGGAACTGCTCGCCGTTCCATACTTCGCAATGGCCGGGCGCGACGCGCACGACACAGTTCATCGGTTCCATTGCCGCATGCGCGAGAAACGGAAATTCGTAAACCGCCTCGATGCGCGTTGCGGCTTTTTTATACGCCGTCTCGAAGCTTCCATCCTGGCGCGCGACCGCTCCGGGTTTTTCCGCAAGCTTGCGGTAGTCGCGGATGATGTCATCGGTGCTCCGCGTAAACGCGGCGCTCTCGTCCCAATCGACGTGCAGCGCGTCGCGGCCTTTCTTCGCCGACCAGAAATCATTGGCCAGCACTGCAACGCCGTTCGGTATCTGCACCACGTCGGCAACGCCGGCAACCGCCTTCGCCGCCTGCGCGTCGAATCCGCGCACTGTCGCGCCGAAGCGCGGCGGATGCAGCATCACCGCGGTCAGCATGCCGGGAAGCCGGATGTCCTGCGTGTAGATCGCGCGGCCGGTGGTTTTCGCGACGTTGTCGGTGCGCGGTACGAATTTTCCGAAGTAGATGTAGTCTTTTGGTTGCTTCAGCTTCACGTCGGTCGGAACCGCTTCGCGCGCGGCCGCTTCCGCCAGCTCTCCGAAGGTGGCGTGCCGGTCGCCGTGTGACACGATGCCGGCGCTGACGCGAACGTCGGCCGGCGCCACGTTCCAGCGCTTCGCCGCGGCGGCGACCAGCATCGCGCGTGCGGCTGCGCCGGCCTTGCGCATCTGCTCGAACGAGTTGGCGAGCGCGGTCGAACCGCCGGTGCCCTGCATCGGTCCCCAGAACAGGTTGTTGTAGAGCTTCGCGTCGGCCGGTGCGCCGGCAGGATGAATCTGGTCCCACGCCGCATCGAGCTCTTCCGCGACCAGCGTCGGCAGCCCGGTATACGTGCCCTGGCCCATTTCGACGTGCTTCACGATCACGGTGACGGTATTGTCGGTGCCGATACGCACGAATGCATTCGGTGCGAACGCTGCGGTGCCTGCGGTGCCGCCGGCGGCGGCCATCGCATTCCGGCGTCCGTAGCCGAGCGGCAGGTAGAAGCCGAGCGCGAGTCCGGCGCTCGCCTTCAGGAAAGTGCGGCGGCTGACGTTGACGATGGCGAGGTCATTCATGGTCATCTCCTAGGCCAGCGTCTTCGCCGCATCGTGGATTGCGGCGCGGATGCGCGTGTAGGTGGCGCAGCGGCAGATGTTGCCGCTCATCGCGCCGTCGATGTCGGCGTCCGATGGCGCGGGCTTGCTTTTGAGCAGCGCGACCGCCGACATGATCTGTCCCGACTGGCAGTAGCCGCATTGCACGACGTTGAGCTTCTGCCATGCCTGCTGCACTTTCTGCCCGACCGGATCGTGTTCCATCGCTTCGATCGTCGTGATCTTTTTTCCGATTGCCGAAGCCGCCGGGGTGATGCAGGAACGCGCCGCGTAGCCGTCGATGTGCACGGTGCAGGCGCCGCACAGCGCCATGCCACAGCCGTACTTGGTGCCGGTCATGCCGAGCGTATCGCGCAGCACCCACAGCAGCGGGGTATCGGATGCAACGTCGGCCTGTGCCATTTTGCCGTTCACGTTGAGTGTTATCATCATAGGTCACCGTCCTGTATCGGAATGATTGTCCGTTGCCGCACTCAAAGCCCCGTTTTCACCGGCTGCCGCGAAACCGCGTACGGCTTATCTTGTCACCAAGTTTTGCCTGGCGCAACGCGATGATGAATCGATAGCGTGCGTACGCGCGAGCAAACCGTCGGCCTGCTGCTGGGTTTCGCCGGCATGGCGGTATTCAGCCTGACGCTGCCGGCAACGCGTGCGGCGGTCGCACAGCTCGATCCGTTCTTTGTCGGGTTCGGGCGCGCCGCGATTGCGGGGCTTGCCGCAGCCGCGGTCCTTGCCGTCACGCGCCCGCCGCGGCCATCGCGCCGACACTTCAGCGGACTGGCGCTGGTCGTGCTTGGTGTGGTGTTCGGATTTCCGCTGCTCGTGACGTGGGCGATGCAGTACGCCGATGCGTCGCATGGCGCGGTCGTCATTGGCGTGCTGCCGCTGGCATCGACGGCGGCCGCGGTGATCCGTGATCGTGAGCGTCCATCGCCGGGATTCTGGGCGGCGGCCATTGCCGGCGCGGTGCTGGTCGTTGCGTTCGTTTTGAAAAGCGGCGCCGGCACGTTTCATCCGGCGGACCTGGCACTGGTCGCGGCGGTGGTGCTGGCAAGCTTCGGCTACGCCGAAGGCGCGCGGCTGACGCGCGAGTTCGGCGGCTGGCAGACAATCAGTTGGGCGCTGCTGGCGGCGTTGCCGCTTTCGCTGCCGTTGTTCGGACTCGAAGTCTGGCGGCACGGTGCAGCGGCACTCGGCGCCGGGCCGGTGGCGTGGGGCGGGTTTCTTTATGTCGTGCTGGCAAGCCAGTACTTCGGTTTTTTTCCATGGTATCGCGGGCTGGCGCGCGGCGGCATCTCGTACGTGAGCCAGGTGCTGCTGCTGCAGCCGTTCTTCACGATTGTCGCAGCCGGTATACTGTTGGGGGAATCGATCACCCTGTCGACGGTGATCTTCGCGCTGGCGGTCGTGGCAACGGTCGCGATAAGCTGGCGCATGCCGGTCGCGCGCAGCGGGCCGGCCGTTTAGCTGTTCTCGTTCGCCGGAATGTGCCGGTGTGTTGATGATGGAGGATGAATGAATGCACGGATGAAACGCCACGGGCCGCTGGCGCGCTTCAAGGTAATCGATCTGACGCGGGTGCGCTCGGGGCCGACCGCGGTGCGGCAGCTCGCTGACTGGGGCGCCGACGTGATCAAGATCGAGACGCCGCCGAACCTCGGCGTGAGCGACGGCTGGGGCGGCGCGCGCACCAGCCCGGATTTCCAGAATCTTCACCGCAACAAGCGCTCGCTGACGCTCAATCTGAAAGACGCGGACGGACTGGCGATCTTTCACAAGCTGGTGAAGGATGCCGACGTGGTGGTGGAGAATTTCCGGCCTGACGTGAAATTCCGGCTCGGCATCGATTACGAGAGCCTGAAGAAGATCAATCCGCGGCTGGTCTATGGCAGCATTTCCGGTTTCGGGCAGGACGGTCCGTATGCGAAACGCGCCGGTTTCGACCAGGTGGCACAGGGCATGGGCGGATTGATGGCAATCACCGGACTGCCGGGGCAGGGGCCGGTGCGCGCCGGGATCGCGATTTCGGATGTGAGTGCGGGGCTTTACTGCGCGATGGGAATACTCACTGCGCTGCTCGAGCGTGAAGAGTCCGGCGAGGGACAGTGGGTTCAGGTGTCATTGCTGCAGGCGATGATCGCGGTATCGGATTTCCAGGCCGCGCGCTGGCTGATCGCGCACGAGGTGCCCGGACAGGCCGGCAACGATCATCCGACGTCGATCCCGACCGGCGTCTTTCCGACCGCCGACGGACACATCAACATCGCGGCCGGTGGTCAGGAAATGTGGGAGCGGCTGTGTCGGGCACTGGGCGCCGACGAATTGATCGCGAAGCCCGAATACGCGACCGCCGCGTTGCGCTCGAAGAATCGCGTCGGCGTCAATCGCGATCTGTCGGAATACACGAAACGGCGCACCAGCCGCGAGTGGCTCGATGTATTCGAGCCGGCGGGTGTCGCGGGCGGACCGATCTACAAGATGAACGAAGTGTTTGCCGATCCGCAGGTGCAGCACCTGGGGATGGCGGTGCCGGTGTCGCATCCGGAACTGGGTGACATCGCGGTGGTGGGGCAGCCGTTCAAGCTGAGCCGCACGCCGAGCGAGGTGCGCAGTGCGACGCCGGATTGTGGTCAGGACACCGACGAGGTGCTGCATGAGCTCGGCTACAGCGACGCCGAGATCGCCGATCTGCGGAAACGGGTTGTAGTGTAACGTTGCGCATGAAAGCATCGCCGTACCGGCTGCTGCCATCGGTCGATCGCCTGCTGGGCGACGAGCGGACGCGCGAGCTGATCGCGCGCCACGGCCGCAAGGCGGTGACGGACGGTCTGCGGCAGCAGCTGGACGTGTTGCGGGACGGACTGGCAAGCGGAACAGGCGCGCCGGCGGATGTTGCACCGGAAGCGATCATCGATGCGCTGCGCGTGGCGCTCGATGCCCGCTCGACACCATCGCTGCGGCGCGTGTTCAACCTGACCGGCACCGTGCTGCATACCAATCTCGGGCGCGCGCTGCTGCCGCAGTCGGCAGTGCGCGCGATGACCACTGCGGCGCTCGCCGCGTGCAATCTCGAATTCGATCTGGAGCAGGGCCGGCGCGGCGAACGCGACACGCACGTCGAAGCGCTGCTGTGCGAGCTCACCGGTGCCGATGCGGCAACCGTTGTCAACAACAACGCGGCGGCGGTATTCATCGTGCTCAATACACTGGCGAAGGGCAGGGAAGTGGTACTGTCGCGCGGCGAGCTGATCGAGATCGGCGGCCAATTCCGCATCCCGGACATCATGGCGCGCGCCGGCTGCCGTTTGCGCGAGATCGGCACCACCAACCGCACGCACCTGCGCGACTATGCCGAGGCCATTTCGCCGAAAACCGCGGCGCTGATGCGGGTGCACGCAAGCAATTACCGCATCGAAGGCTTCACGCACAGCGTATCTGACGCCGAGCTGGCGCAGGTCGCGCATGACAACGGGCTGGTGTTCATCAATGATCTCGGCAGCGGCACGCTGGTCGATTTGCGCCGTTACGGATTGCCGCACGAGCCGACGCCGCAGGAAGCGCTGGCGGCCGGTGCCGATGTGGTGACATTCAGTGGTGACAAGCTGCTGGGCGGGCCGCAATGCGGGATCATTGTCGGCTCGCGCGAACGGATCGCGAAGTTGCGCAAGTCGCCGCTGAAGCGCGTGCTGCGCGTCGACAAGATCACGCTGGCAGGGCTGGAGGCGGTGCTGCGGCTGTACCGGGACCCGGACACGCTCGCCGAGCGGCTGCCGACGTTGAAGTGGCTGACGCGGCCGCGCGATGACATCGC
>DASSON010000160.1:0-25755 GCA_035700525.1 Burkholderiales bacterium | reverse complement strand
CAGAACCCGCAGGCGCTGGCCGACGCACCGCGCTGGCGCGTTGATCCCGGCAACGTGATCGCGGTCGAACAGGGTTTCAGTAAAAACGCGCTCGACGAGTTGCGCCGCCGCGGTCACAACATTGTCGAGGCCGACCGCTGGCCCACCGACTTCGGCCGCGCGCAACTCATTTACCGCATGGAAGACGGTTATCTCGGCGCGTCGGAGCGCCGCACCGATGGGCAGGCAGTGGGCTTCTGAGGCTGTTTCGGATGCGGATGAATTGCCGTGATGCAGCACGGAAATCCATCCGTATCCGACACCTTCGCGAAGGTTCGGGTTTACAAGCGCGAAGCGGCATTGTTACTATGTCACCCGTTCCCGTGTGAAATTATAAAATTCTCGAGGAGGTCGTTATGAGAAAGTCTCTCATTGTAGCTGCTGCAGTTCTTCTCCCGTTTGCGTCACACGCATTCGCCGCGTCTTCGTATCCGGAGCGTCCGATCAAGCTGATCGTGCCCTGGGCGGCCGGTGGTGATACGGACAGCATTTATCGCGTGTTCAGCCCGCTGATGCAAAAATATCTGGGCCAGCCGGTGATCGTCGCCAACGTGAAAGGTGCATCCGGCACGGTCGGCGAGCGCGAAGCGGCCAATTCGAAAGCGGACGGCTATACGTTGTTCGCCGCGCATGATTCGGTGCTTTCAACCTATCTTACCGGCCTCACCGACATCAAGTGGGACAAGGCATTCGATCCGATCTGCCTGGTTTCGGCAACGCCATCCGTTGTCACCGCAAGCTCGAAGACGCCCTACAAGACGTTCAAGGAAATGGTGAAGTATGCGAAGGCGAATCCGGGCAAAATCAAGATTGGCGCGTCGCTCGGCTCGACCAGCCAGTACTCGATGGCGCTGATGGCAAAGGCGGCCGGCATCAAGGTTACCTACGTACCGTATGACGGCACCGCGCCGCGCATGAACGCATTGCTGGGCGGACACATCGATCTGGCTGATTCGAACCTGACGCAGGGTTCGAAGGTGAAGGCGGGCCAGCTCCGGTTCCTCGCCATCATGACCGCAAAACGCAACGCCGAAATTCCGGACGTGCCGACACTGAAAGAGCTGGGCTACGATGCCGAGTACGCGGTAAACCGCGGCATCATGGCACCGAAAGGCACGCCGAAAGCGGCCGAGAAGAAGCTTGAAGAAGCGTGCGGCAAGGCAGCGCAGGAGCCCTCGTTCGCGGAAGCGATGAAAAAACTGGGCACCAGCGTGAACTATCTCGATGCTGCGCAATATGCGGCCTTCATGAAGAAGGACGCCAAGATCACCGAGGAGCTGACCAAGGATCTCGGTCTGCTCAAGAAAAAATAAAAAAATAAAATGCTGAGTCGTAGCGGGATCGCGGGGCTGGTATGCCTCGCGATCAGTATCTGGCTGTTGTTTCTCACGCGGGGGTTGCCGCCGCCGATCATGGTGCCGATCGGCCCGGCGTTCTATCCCCGTGTCGTTCTTTCGTTCATGGCGCTATGCAGCGCGTTACTGGTCGTCATGGATCTGGTCGCGTTCCGTCGCCGGCGCGCCGTGGCATCGACGGAACAGTCCGCCACCGCGCGCAAGCCGGCCGCCGCACGCCCCAATTACTCGCTCGTCATTGCGACCTTCGTCGAGTTCTTTGTCTACATACTACTGTTGCCGGGACTCGGATTTCGCATCGCCACCACGGTGTTCGTATTCGCGCTGCAGATCACGCTGGAACAGCCACGCTCCTGGAAGCGCTGGCTGCTGACGGTGCTGGTCGCGATCGGCACCACGGTCGTGTGCTACATCGCATTTGAACGCTATCTGCTGATTCTGCTGCCGCGCGGCGACTGGACCGGAATGTGAGCCATTACGATCTGCTGATCACGCATATCGGCACGGTACTGCACCATCAGTATCTGCTGCCGCTGATTTTCGGAACCATCGCCGGCGTCGTCGGCGGCGCGCTGCCAGGTGTCACGATCACGATGACGGTGATCATGGTGCTGCCATTTACGTTCGGCCTCGATCCGCTGCAGGGTCTGGCAGCGATGATCGGCGTTTACGTCGGCGGCTCCGCCGGCGGTTCGATCACTGCCAGCCTGATCGGTATTCCGGGCACGCCGTCGGCGATCGCGACCACCTTCGACGGCTATCCGATGACACGCAAGGGCGAGCCCGGGCGTGCCGTATGGGTCGGTGTGTTTTCGGCGTTTCTCGGCGGCACGATCGGCGGCTGGTTCCTGATCGAACTCACCGGGCCGCTGGCGTCGCTGGCGCTCAAGTTCGGGCCGTGGGAGTTCTTCTCGCTGTACGTATTCGCGCTGTCGATGGTGGCCGGCCTGGTCGGCAAATCGGTCACCCGGGGCCTGCTGTCCGGCGCGATCGGTCTGGTCATTACCGTGGTGGGGCCGGACCCGATCATGGGCACGCAGCGCCTGACCATGGGACTTCATTTCCTGGAAGGCGGCTTCCCGTTCCTGCCGGTGCTGATCGGGCTGTTCGCATTCGCGCAATTGATGCCGGACATTGAAAAGGTCCGGCGTGGCGAAGCGGACAGCGTCCGCGCGCCGGTCAAGATGATACTGAAGATATCCAAACTCGCCGTGCTGTGGGAAATCCTGAGCCGGCCGGTGCTGCTGATCTGGTCGACGCTGGTGGGGCTGCTGATCGGCGTGCTGCCGGCCATCGGCGGCAGCGCCGCCAACATCATGGCGTACGATCAGGCCAAAAAGTTTTCACGCCGGCCGGAAAAGTTCGGCACCGGCATCCCGGAAGGCATCATCGCATCGGAATCGTCGAACAACGCCAACGTCGCCGGCTCGCTGATCATGATCATGGCGTTCGGCATTCCGGGCGACGCGGTCACCGCCGTAATGCTCGGCGCATTGACCATTCACGGCATCCAGCCCGGCCCCCTGTTCATCTCGCAGCACCCGAAAATCGCATACGGCATTTTCGCATCGTACCTGATCGCGCTGCCGCTGATGGTGGCCGTGATCTGGCTCGGCGGGCGGGCGTGGATGCGCGTGATCACGATGCCGAAATCAATTTTGGTTCCGATCGTGCTGGTGTTGTGCGTGATCGGCGCCTACGCACTCGGCAACACGATGAACGACGTCTACGTGCTGTTCCTGTTCTGCGTCATCGGCTACGCGATGGTCAAGGGACGCATTCCGCTGGCGCCGCTGATTCTCGGCGTCGTGCTCGGTGATCAGATCGAAGCCAACCTGATCCGCGCCGTTTCGAACAATCCCGATCCGTGGCTGTTCATTACACGGCCGATTTCGGGCGGGCTGATCGCAGCGTCGGTGTTGTCGATAATACTGGCGCTGTGGCAGCACCGCCGTGAAGCGAAACGCCTGGCCGGAACCGAAGACGAAGAAGAAGACACGGATTTCTGATACGGAATCCGGCCATGCCGGATTCCGTATCATGACTACGTGTCACCCCGGCAAATCTGTAACTTTTTGTTCCTTAAAGCGTTTTATCCCATTCGCATCATTTCTGACGCGAACGGAATAAATTTCTGCTCCGCGTTGTTTTCATCCGATGAAATAATCACGTAGCGTGTCGAACCCGTAACGGGCGGTCGAAACCATCCCTGCGGACCGTATCGCCTTATGTTCGGCATGTCCTATTGCGATACAAATGGAATACCGCTAATATCCGGCGAGCAAAAAAGCACATCACAAGAAATAGTGGCGGTGCACGGGTTTAGGTTGTGTGGCGAAGGGCTGATCTCATTAACCACCTGGAGGAACCTGATGGCAAGCACACCCGGCTTTTTTTCCAAGGAACGTATCACCGCGGGCCCCGGATTCAATCGCTGGCTCGTTCCCCCCGCCGCACTGGCGGTTCATCTGTGCATCGGTCAGGCGTACGCGTTCAGCGTGTTCAATCGCCCGCTGACACATGTCATCGGCATTACGCAGTCGACGCCGGCTGACTGGAAGCTCACCACCCTCGGCTGGATCTTCAGCCTGGCGATTGTGTTCCTCGGCCTGTCGGCGGCGTTCGCCGGGCGCTGGATCGAGAAAGTCGGGCCGCGCGTCGCGATGTTCACCGCCGCCTGCTGCTTCGGCGGCGGCTTCCTGATCTCGGCGTTCGGCGTCGCGGTGCACCAGGTGTGGCTGCTGTATCTGGGCTACGGCGTGATCGGCGGCTGCGGGCTCGGCATCGGCTACGTATCGCCGGTGTCGACACTGATCAAATGGTTCCCCGACCGCCGCGGCATGTCGACTGGTATGGCGATCATGGGCTTCGGCGGCGGCGCGATGATCGGCGCACCGTTGTCGGTGTTCCTGATGAACTCGTTCAAATCGGCGACGTCGACCGGCGTTGGCGAAACTTTCGTGGTGATGGGGATCATCTATTTCATCTCGATGTGCATTGGCGCACTCGCGGTCCGCATCCCGCGCGAAGGCTGGAAGCCGGAAGGCTGGGTCGCGCCGCCCGTCGAAAACCGGATGGTCACCACCCGTCACGTCCACATCAACGAAGCGATGAAGACGCCGCAATTCTGGCTGATGTGGTGGGTATTATGCCTCAACGTCACGGCCGGCATCGGCGTGCTCGGGCAGGCGTCGGTGATGATTCAGGAAAGCTTTTCGGGGCGCGTGACGGCGGCCGCGGCGGCCGGCTTCGTCGGTCTGATGAGTCTGTTCAACATGGGCGGACGTTTCTGCTGGGCGACGGCATCCGACTACATCGGGCGCAAGATGACCTACTACGTCTTCTTCGTGCTCGGCATTTTCCTGTACTCGGTGGTGCCGGGGACCGGGCACGTCGGCAGCGTGACGCTGTTCGTGCTCTGCTACCTGATCATCATCAGCATGTATGGCGGCGGATTTTCAACGATCCCGGCGTACATCGCCGATGTGTTCGGCACCAAGTTCGTCGGCGGCATTCACGGACGGATCCTGACCGCGTGGTCTGCGGCCGGCATCTTCGGGCCGGTGCTGGTGAACTACATCCGGCAATACCAGATCGATCACGGCGTGGCGAAAGCGGACGCCTACACGGTGACGATGTACATCATGGCCGTGCTGCTGGTGATCGGCTTCATCTGCAACTTCTTCATCCGCCCGGTCGACGCGAAACATCACATGACGGAAGATGAGCTCAACGAAATGGACGGTGTGGCAGCGGGCGCGCTGGCCGCTGGGGCAGCGTCGCGCTAGCGTCGCTTGACCGGCAGCCGCTCCAACGACAGATCAATCATTGAAGGAGTACCGCAATGTCTGACAATGAGCAATCTCAAGCCAGCAATCCGCTGCTGGTAGTGATTTTCTGGCTTTACGTCGGCATCCCGCTGGCCTGGGGAGTATTTTCGACATTCCAGAAAGCGATGGCGCTGTTCAGATAAGCACGGCGATCACGCAACTGAGGGAAAAGCAGACGGCAAACGCCGTCTGCTTTTTTTATGCCGCCGCGGCCGTTTCAGAATCGGACGCCAGTTTCAGAACCGCCTTTCGCGCCGACTCGCTCAGACCTTCGCCTCCGGCGCGGACATGCGCGATGATTTCACTGCGCATGCGCGGCTCCCAGTATTTCACGAGAAACGTCGCGACTTCCGCCGGCGCGTTCTGCGGACCGGATTCGGACTCGAAGAACGTCGCGATCTGATTTGCCATGTGGACAAGGTGCTTGATGTTCAACTGACTGCCTCCGAAATTTCGTGAATCCGTTGGGAATGGGTGTAGACCACATGGCCGCGCTGACGTGCGAATCCGACCAGCGTCACACCGGTTTCGCGCGCCAGCCGAATCGCCAGCCCGGTCGGCGCCGAAATTGCCGCCACCAGCGCGATTCCGGCCGTGGCCGCCTTTTGCACCATTTCATAGCTGGCACGGCTGGTGATGACGGCGAATCCGTCGGCGAAGCTTGATCGGCTCCACACCAGCGAGCCGATCAGCTTGTCGAGCGCGTTGTGCCGCCCGACGTCTTCCCGCACCAGTCCGACCGCACCGGCGGCGGACGCCCACGCGGCGGCATGCACCGCGCCGGTCGCCGAGTTCAGCGTCTGCAGCTTGCCGAGTTCCGTCAGCGCGCGCTGAATCGCCTCCGGCCGTACTTTCAGCGACGATGGCGCAACCGGTGGCGGCCGGCGAATCGCCTGCGCCAGGCTTTCCGTGCCGCAGATGCCGCAGCCGGTGCGTCCCGTCAGATTACGGCGGCGCTCCCGGAGCTTGAAAAAGCGGGCAGGCGGAATCGCGATATCGACCGCAATGCCTTCTTCGCTGCGCGTGACCTGCAGATTATGCAGCTCGTCGATCGACTCGACGATCGCTTCGCTCAAGCTGAAACCCGCGGCAAAATCCTCGAGATCGTGCGGCGTCGCCAGCATCACCGCATACGCAACGCCGTTGTACGACAGCGCCACCGGCACTTCCTCGGCGACCAGATCCATCGCGCGCTCCAGACCATCGCCGGTTCGGCGCTCGACCGGGTACGCGCCGCAACTGCTGCCTACCGCAACGCGCAACATCGCTCCCATTACGTCCGCTGATCCTGCAGTTCGGCGGTTTCGGCTTCACCCTGCTGCAGCAGCGTCAGTTGTTCTTCGGTGAACTGCCGATGCCGCTTTTGCCATTCCGACGGCTGCATCACCGGCATTACCTGCACTGCCGTCACCTTGTACTCGGGGCAGTTCGTCGCCCAGTCCGAATTTTCGGTGGTCACGACGTTGGTGCCGGTTTCCGGGAAATGGAAGGTGGTGTACACCACGCCGGGCGCCATCCGCTCGCTGATCAGTGCGCGCAGCACGATCTCGCCGGCGCGGCTCGTCACGCCAACCCAGTCGCCGTCCTTGACGCCGCGGTCCTCGGCGTCATGCGGATTGATTTCGAGACGATCCTCGCCGTGCCACGCGACATTGTGGGTGCGACGCGTCTGCGCGCCGACGTTGTATTGCGACAGGATGCGCCCGGTCGTCAGCAGCAACGGATATTTGCGCGTGCTGCGCTCCTCGCTCGGCACGTACTCGGTCATCATGAAACGGCCCTTGCCGCGCACGAACTCGTCCATGTGCATGATCGGTGTGCCGTCCGGTTGCTCGTCGTTGCACGGCCACTGCACGCCGCCGACACGATCCAGCTTGTCGAAGCTGATACCCTTGAAAGTCGGAGTCAGCCGCGCGATCTCGTCGAGAATTTCGCCGGCATTCTGATAGTGCATCGGATAGCCGAGCGCATTCGACAACCGTTGCGTGATTTCCCAGTCGGCGTAGCCGGCGCGCGGTTTCATCACCTCGCGCACGCGCGACACCCGACGCTCGGAGTTGGTGAAGGTGCCGTCCTTTTCGAGGAACGAGCTGCCCGGCAGGAATACGTGCGCATACTTCGCCGTTTCGTTGAGGAACATGTCCTGCACGATCACGCATTCCATCGCCGACAGTGCCGCGGTAACGTGCTCGGTATCCGGATCGGACTGTGCGATGTCCTCGCCTTCGACGTAGATGCCCATGAAGCTGCCGTCGAGCGCCGCGTCGAACATGTTCGGAATGCGCAGCCCCGGCTCCGCCCACAGCTTGACGCCCCACGCCGCTTCAAACGAGCCGCGCACCGCCGGGTCGCCGACGTGGCGGTAGGCGGTGAATTCGTGCGGGAACGATCCCATGTCGTTGGAGCCCTGCACGTTGTTCTGGCCGCGCAGCGGGTTGGCGCCGACGCCGGGACGGCCGAAGTTGCCGGTCGCCATCACCAGGTTGGCAAGCCCCATCACCGCGGTCGAGCCCTGGCTGTGCTCGGTGACGCCGAGTCCCCAGTAAATCGCGCTGTTGACGCGGCCGTCCGGTCCCGAGCCTTTCACGCCGACGCCGGCGTACAGCCGTGCCGCCGCGCGCACCAGCTCCGCCGGCACGCCGGTGTGGCTGGCCATCGCTTCCGGAGAATTTTCGGGTTTCGCAATGAACGCCCGCCATTTTTCGAACGACGGTTTTTCGCAGCGGCGGGCAACGAAATCCTCATCGACGAACCCTTCGGTGACGATCACGTGCGCCAGACTGTTGAACAGCGCGACGTTGGTGCCCGGCCGCAACTGCAGATGGTAGTCGGCCTGCACGTGCGTGCTGCGCACCAGTTCGATGCGACGCGGGTCGGCGACGATCAGCCGCGCGCCGTTGCGCAGCCGGCGTTTCATCTGCGACCCGAACACCGGGTGCGCGTCGGTCGGATTGGCACCGATCAGCAGGATCACGTCGACGTGCTCGACGGAATCGAAATCCTGCGTGCCGGCCGATTCGCCGATCGTGGTCTTCAGCCCGTAGCCGGTCGGCGAATGGCAGACGCGCGCACAGGTATCGACGTTGTTGTTGCCGAAGCCGGCGCGCACCAGCTTCTGCACCAGATAGGTTTCCTCATTGGTACAGCGGCTGGAAGTGATGCCACCGACCGAGAAACGGCCGTGCTCGGCCTGGATGCGCTTGAGTTCGGAAGCGGCGTAATTGATCGCTTCGTCCCACGACACTTCGCGCCACGGATCGGTAATCTTGCTGCGGATCATCGGCTTCAGGATACGGTCGCTGTGGCTCGCGTAATCCCACGCGAAACGGCCTTTCACGCACGAATGGCCGTGATTCGCCCGGCCCGCCTTTTCCGGCACCATGCGCACCAGTTCGTCGCCCTTCAGTTCGGCACGGAACGAGCAGCCGACCCCGCAGTAGGCGCAGGTGGTGACGATCGAGCGATCCGGCGCGCCCTTCTCGATCACCGACTTCTCGACCAGCGCATCGGTCGGGCACGCCTGCACGCAGGCGCCGCAGGACACGCATTCCGATTCCAGGAACGATTGATCCATGCTGGCAACAATCTTCGATTCGAAGCCGCGCCCTTCGACGGTCAGCGCGAACGTGCCCTGGATGTTGTCGCAGGCGCGCACGCAGCGCGAGCAGACGATGCAGCGGCTGGCATCGAAGCGGAAGTAGGGATTGCTGTTATCGACGATCGCGCCCAGGTGCGTGCGCACCGCGTCGCCATAACGGATGTCGGTGACGCCGAGCGTACGCGCGAGGTCGGCCATTTCGCTCACGCCGCTGCCCGATTCGCTGCGGCATTCGGCCGGATGGTCCGACAGATAGAGCTCCATCACGCCGTGGCGGATGTTACTGAGCTTGCTGCTTTGCGTGCGCACTTTCATTCCGGCTTCGGCCGGCGTCGTGCACGACGCCGGATAACCCTTGCGCCCCTCGATCTCGACCAGACACAGACGACACGAACCGAACGCTTCCAGCGAATCGGTCGCGCACAGCTTCGGAATGCCGATACCGGCTTCCAGCGCGGCGCGCATCAGCGACGTGCCTTCCGGCACCACCACTTCGTTGCCGTCGATCTCCAGCGTTATTTCCTTTGCGCCAAGCCGTTTCGGGGTTCCGTAATCGCTCTCTTTGGGAGCCGTCATGTCTGTTCTCCTGTATGGTGATTCGTGGCGGACCGTGCGTTATGCAACCTTCGCCGGTGCATCGCCGAAATCCTGCGGAAAGTGTCGCAGCGCGCTGAGCACCGGGTACGGCGTCATGCCGCCCAGCGCGCACAGCGATCCGTTCAGCATCGTGTCGCACAGATCACGCAGCAACGCGAGATTGTGCTGGCGGTCGCGGCCTTCGATGATCGCGTCCATCACCTCGACGCCGCGCGGCGAGCCGATGCGGCACGGGGTGCATTTGCCGCACGACTCGATCGCACAGAATTCCATCGCGTAGCGCGCCATCTGCGCCATGTCCACGGTGTCGTCAAACACCACGATGCCGCCGTGGCCGAGCATCGCATCGATCGCGATGAAGGCCTCGTAATCGAGCGGCGTATCGAACTGATGCACCGGCAGATAGGCGCCGAGCGGGCCGCCGACCTGCGCGGTACGCACCGGGCGTCCGGTTGCGGTGCCGCCACCGTAGTCGCGCACCAGTTCGCGCAGCGTGACACCGAACGCTTTTTCGACCAGTCCCGGATACTTGACGTTGCCCGCCAGCTGGAACGCCAGCGTGCCGCGCGAACGGCCCATGCCGTAGTCGTGGTAGTACTTCCAGCCGCGGTCGAGAATGATCGGTACCGACGCCAGCGAGATCACGTTGTTGATGATG
This sequence comes from Burkholderiales bacterium, assembly GCA_035700525.1. Lineage (GTDB taxonomy): Bacteria > Pseudomonadota > Gammaproteobacteria > Burkholderiales > JBDZVW01 > JBDZVW01. The sequence continues at coordinate 15,678 of DASSON010000160.1, read as the reverse complement.
GTGGGACGCCCGAACAAGCCCTGCACCGCCGGCAGCGGCGGCTTGAAACGCACCATGCCGCGCTTGCCTTCGAGACTGTCGAGCAGCGAGGTTTCCTCGCCGCAGATGTAGGCCCCGGCACCGACGCGGACCTCCAGCTCGAAACGTTTGCCGCTGCCCAGGATGTCCGCGCCGAGATAGCCGGCATCGCGCGCATTGGCGATCGCCTCGTCGAGCACCTGTTTCGCGTACGGGTATTCGGAGCGCAAATAGATATAGCCGTGGTCGGCGCCGACCGCCAATGCCGCGATCGTCATGCCTTCGATCAGCGCGACCGGATCGCCTTCCATCAGCATGCGATCCGAGTACGTGCCAGAATCCCCTTCGTCGGCATTGCAGACGACGTACTTCTGCGGCGCCTCGGTGCCGAGCACTGTTTTCCATTTGATCCCGGTCGGAAACGCGGCGCCGCCGCGGCCGCGCAGTCCGGACTGCGTCACTTCCTCGACCACGTCGCCGCCGCTCATGCCGATCGCGCGCGCCAGTCCGCGGTAGCCGCCGTGCGCCCGGTAGTCGTCGAGCGACACCGGATCGGTGATGCCGACGCGGGCGAACGTCAGCCGTTCCTGTTTTTTCAGATACGGAATTTCTTCCGTCAACCCGAGGCGCAAATGATGGTCCCCGCCGTGCAGAAAATCACACTCGAACAGTGCGTTGACGTCTTCCGGTGCGACCGGCCCGTAGCCGATCCGTCCCTCCGGCGTCGCCACCTCGACCAGCGGTTCGAGCCAGAACAGCCCGCGCGATCCGTTGCGTACCAGATGGATGTCGGCACCGCGGCGCGCCGCCTCGCCGACGATCGCGCGCGCCACCAGGTCGGCACCGAGCGACAGTGCACTGGAATCGCGCGGTACGAAAACCGTAATACTCATTTGCCACCTTTCATTGTCTGAACCAGCGCATCGAAGCGGCTCGCCGACATCCGCCCGTAGAGCGCGTCATCCACCATTACCGCCGGCGAGCATGCGCAATTGCCGAGGCAATACACCGGCTCCAGCGTAATCGCGCCATCGTCGGTGGTGTCTCCGAAGTCGACGTCGAGGGACGACTTGACGTGCTCGGTAAGCGACACGCTGCCCATCGCCTGGCAGCTCTCGGCCTGGCAGATACGGACCACGTGGCGGCCCGGCGGCGTGCGCCGGAAATCGTGATAAAAACTGATCACCCCGTGCACCTCCGCCCGGGAAAGATTGAGCCCGGAGGCGATCGCCGGAACCACCGTTTCCGGCACATAGCCCAGCGTCTCCTGAATACGATGCAAAATCGGTAACAATGCACCGTCCTGTTGTTTGAGTTCCGCGACGATCGCGGACACCGCTTCGAGCTGGGCGTTTTCTTCCAGGATCATGATTTCCTTTCCATATCACCGGCCGGGAGTGGCGGAGTCGGCCGCTTCAGCGGTGGCGCCTGTGAACGCCGGCAACGGATTGTCTAGAGTTGTTGCGAATATACTATTCATATGACAACATATGCATATTATCTGTTACTACACATCACTCAGATAGATGATCATGATATTAATAGGTAAATTAATAATCAATATGCTATATTTGTCATATGGATAACAACGATATCCATCTGGAACTGACATGGGTGGCCGGATCAGACTCCGGCAAAAAGGTCGACCCCAAGCTGTTCGGTCTGCTGCAGATCATCAAGGAGACCGGGACGCTTTCCGCCGCGACGACCCAGGTTGGCCTGCATTACCGGCAGGCATGGGGGCTGATCAACAAATGGTCCGGCATTCTCGGCCAGCCGCTGGTCGTGATGGAACGCGGGAGAGGCACACGGCTGTCGCCGCTCGGGGAAAAGCTGGTGTGGATTCAGAAACGCATCACCGGCCGCCTGTCGCCCCACCTCGAAAGCGCGGCATCCGAAGTCGAGGACGAGCTCGGCGAATTATTGAGTCAGGAGCGCGTCGCGCTTCACGTCTATGCGAGCCATGATCTCGCGCTCGCGGATCTCAGGGATTTCTTTCGTGGCCAGACTTCCGGACCGACGCTCGACCTGCGCTTCGTCGGCAGTCTCGACAGCGTGGTCGCGCTGTGCAAGGCGCGCTGCGAGATTGCCGGATTTCACGTCCCCGAGGGGCCGCTGGCGCAACGCGTCGCCAAATCGTATCTGCCGTGGCTCAAGCCGCGCGCGCAACGGCTGATTCGTTTCATCAGACGCGCCCAGGGTCTGATCGTCAATCCCGCCAACCCCCTCAAGATCGGAAGCATTGAGGATATCGTCAACCACAATGCCCGTTTCCTCAATCGGCAACGCGGATCCGGCACCCGCCTGGCGTTCGATCAGATGCTGCAGGAAAAAGGCATCGAGAAAACGCAGGTCAACGGCTACTACTCCGAGGAATTCACCCACCTGGCGGTCGCCGCCGCGGTTGCCGGCGGCGTCGCCGACGTCGGCCTCGGGCTCGAAGCCGCCGCGCGCAAACTGCAGATGGGATTCGTCCCGCTGTTCACTGAAACCTATTATCTTCTGACGAAGCGCGAATCCCTGGAACAGAAGCACGTGGAAGAATTGATTTCAGTTCTGCAAAGTCCGGCGTTTCAAACCATCGTCGGAAAATTCGCGGGCTATGACGCGGCAGACGCCGGCTCGGTGCTGACGATAGGCGACGCCATGCCGGGACTGGCCGCCGAAGACGGTGCAGCCGGTCAGGGCCGTTCCGGGGTTGCGCGCGGCGGCTGACCCGGAACGGACTGCGGATCGGCCCCGGAGCGGTACGGCGGCCGCTGCCACTGCCGTTCGAACTGCTGTTGTTGCTGTTGCCGTTCGCGCGCAAAACGCTGCTGCATCGCCTCGGTCCGCGCGCGCCTGACCGCATCCGGCTCTGCGCGCAATCCTGACTCCGATTGCTGCAACTGCTGTGTCTGCTGCCGCTCTAGCTGGAGCTGCTGCTGACGCTGCTGGCTGTCCATCAGCTGGCGCCGCTGCTGCTGCGAGGTCGAGGCGGCGGGGCTGCGGAGATCCCGCTGATACCGCTTCAATTGAAGTTGCAACTGATCCTGCTGCTGCTGACGCTGCAACTGCAGGCGCTGAATGCCCTGCTGCTGTGTCGGACCGCAAAACCCGACCGCCGGCAGGCACGCCACGGCCATGCACAACACTGCGACCGGTCGCTGCCCCGACGTGCCCGCTGTGGCTGCACTTCGATACGTCCGGGATTTCGCTGTAATCACGTTGACTGCACGCATTCGATTACACCGGATCAGTATAACTCCCGCTCTCGATAACGCAAGACAGGCGCTCGGCATCCGCCGGCGACTGCAGCCGTTCGCGCAGCACGCGCGCCGCGTCAACCATGTGCCGGAGTGCGGCTTGCGTTTCCGGCCAGCCGCGCGTTTTCAATCCACAATCGGGATTGACCCACAGGCGCTGCGCCGGAATGACCCGCAACGCCGTTTCCAGCAGTTGCTGCATTTCGGTTTCATCGGGCACCCGCGGCGAATGGATGTCGTAAACGCCGGGACCGATGTCGTTCGGATAATTGAATCCCGCGAATCCTTTCAACAACTCCATCCGCGAACGCGATGTCTCGATCGTTATGACGTCGGCGTCCAGCTGGGCGATCGCGGGCAGGATGTCGTTGAATTCCGAATAGCACATGTGGGTGTGAATCTGCGTCGCATCGCCGACGCCGGACGACGCCACCCGGAACGCACGCACCGCCCATTCCAGGTAATCGCGCCGTTGATCGGATCTGAACGGCAGCCCTTCGCGGAACGCCGGCTCGTCGATCTGGATGATGCCGATGCCGGCACGTTCGAGATCGCAGACTTCGTCGCGGATTGCCAGTGCAATCTGCAGCGCGGTTTCCGCGCGCGGCTGATCATCCCGCACGAACGACCACTGCAGGATCGTCACCGGTCCGGTCAGCATGCCCTTCATCGGCCGCTCCGTGAGGCTTTGCGCGTAGGACGTCCACGCCACCGTCATCGGCGCCGGCCGCGATACATCGCCGAAGATGATCGGCGGCTTTACGCAACGCGACCCGTAGCTCTGGACCCAGCCGTCGTGGGTAAACATGAAGCCCGCCAGTTGCTCGCCGAAGTACTCGACCATGTCGTTGCGTTCCGCCTCGCCGTGAACCAGCACGTCGAGGCCAATCGCCTCCTGCCGCTCGACCACGGCACGGATCTCGTCACGCATGCTGATCCTGTAGTCTTCCGCAGACAATGCGCCCCCGCGGAAACGGGCACGCGCGGCGCGAATCTCCGGGGTCTGCGGAAACGAACCGATCGTGGTGGTCGGCAGCAGCGGCAGCTGCAGTCTTTCCTGTTGACGTTTTTTGCGATCAACGAACGGGGTGGCGCGCCGCGCATCCGCTGCGTTCAGTTGTCTCAGACGCTGCCGCACCGCTTCGTCGTGCGTCCGGCTCGACGTGCGGCGTGCCTCCGCGGCGCGATCCGACGCAGCCAGTTCCGAACGAATCGCCTGTTCGCCTTCGCTCAGGCCACGCCGCAGCACGTCGATTTCTTCCAGCTTCTGCACCGCGAACGCGAGCCACTGCCTCAGTTCCGGGTCGAGCTCCGTTTCCAGCGCGAGATCGATCGGCACATGCAGCAGCGAACAGCCTGGCGCCAGCCACAGCCGCTCGCCGAGTCGCTCGTACGCCGGCCGCAACTGCGCCAGTATCCGCCGCAGATCGCTGCGCCATACGTTGCGGCCGTCAATCACACCAAGCGACAAAATTTTATCGTCCGGGTAGTCCGGCAAGAAGGCATCCAGCTGTTGCGGTGCCCGGGCAAGGTCCAGGTGCAATCCCGCAACCGGCAGTTTTTTCAGCAGCGCCGCCTGTCTGTCGACAGCGCCGAAGTACGTGGTCAACAGAAGCGGCGGAGCATGTGGCGCAAGCTCGCCGTAGGTCGTCGCAAATGCACCTGTCCACCGCGGCGGCAGATCGAGCGCAAGAATCGGCTCATCGATCTGCACCCACTCCACACCCATTGCTCCAATGCGCGCGACGATTTCGCGATACACCGGCAACAGCCGCGGCAGCAGGTCGAGGCGGTCAAAACCGGGGGCCGTTTCCTTGCCCAGGTACAAATATGAAAGCGGCCCCAGCAACACTGCCTTCGAGCGCATGCCGCATGCACGCGCTTCGTCGATCTCGTCGAACAATCGCGTCGATGCGATGTGGAATTCGGTGGCGGCCGAAAACTCCGGGACGATATAGTGGTAATTGGTGTCGAACCACTTGGTCATCTCCATCGCCGGCTGCCCGCGCGTGCCGCGCGCAAGCGCAAATTCCAGTTCGATTTCACTGCCGCCGATGCCGGCAAACCGCGGCGGAACGGCGCCCACCAGCAGCGTGGTCGCGAGCACGTGGTCGTAGAGCGCAAAATCGCCGACCGGAACCAGATCGATACCGGCCTGCCGCTGCTGCTGCCGGCGCCCGGCGCGCAGCCGCAACACCGCCTCATGCAATGCGGGCTCGTCCAGCTTTCCGGCCCAGAATGCCTCGAGCGCCCGCTTCAGTTCACGCCCGCGCCCGATGCGCGGAAACCCCAGGTTGTGCGTCGTGACCATCGCCCTGCTCCATCCGATTGACAGCCATCATCGTCGCGCGCTAGGCTTCATGAATCAAACGATATATTTTTCACATTTAATGAATAATATTCATATTGAAAAAGACCTAACCGCAGCGGCGCAAAGAAAAACCGCAAAGTACTTCAGAATTTTCTGATTTTGCTTCTGTTTTTTTCTGCGTCTTTGCGTCTCCGCGGTCGCAGTTGTTTTTTCTATTTTTCCCTGGCGGTTAACCGATGATAGAAATTCGCCATCTCCGCACACTCGCCGCAGTGGCCGCGTCGGGCAAGCTGTCGGCCGCGGCGACGCAACTGCACATCACCCAGTCCGCGGTCTCGCATCAGTTGCGTGATCTGGAGCGCCATTACGGCGTCACGCTGTTCGACCGCAGCGCGCGGCCGCTGCGGCTGTCCGCTGCCGGTCAGCGTCTGCTCGAACTGGCGCAGGAAACGCTGACGCTGGTGCACGCGGCTGAACGCGATCTGCTGAAGATGTCGGACGGCGGCGGCGGCGCACTGCGCATCGCGATCGAATGCCATACCTGCTTCGACTGGCTGATGCCGGTGATGGACGCCTTTCGCACACGCTGGCCGGACGTCGAACTCGATCTGATATCGGGCTTCCACAGCGATACGCTGGCGCTGCTGGACCACGACCAGGCCGACATTGTCGTCGTTTCCGATCGGCGCGCCCGGCGCGGCATAGCGTGGCGACCGCTGTTCCGCTTCGAGGTGCTGGCGCTGATGGCGCCCGGCCATCCGCTGGCGCGCAAGCGCTGGCTGACACCGCGCGACTTTGCCGGTGAAACGCTGATCACTTATCCGGTGCCGGATGCGCGCATCGACGTCATTTCCCGGTTTCTCGAACCGGCCGGCATCAAGGTCAGGCGCCGCACCGCCGAGCTGACCGTCGCGGTGCTGCAACTGGTTGCCAGCCGCCGCGGCCTGGCCGCGCTGCCGAGCTGGGGCGTGAAGAACTACATCGATTTCGATTACGTGGCAGCCCGGCCAATCGGCAGGCGTGGCTTGTGGAGCGGCCTCTACGCGGCCGCTACCGACGAGATCGCGGAGCGCGCCTACGTGCAGGATTTTCTGCAGATTGCCCGGGATACCTGTTTCGCGACACTGCCGGGGATCGTTCCACTGCGCTGACTCGAAAGTACACCCGGATCGTCAGCGAAGCGTGACCCGATATTTCCCTATGCGTCGGGCCACGTCCAAAGTCCAATTCGCACCAGCGAACATCAATCGATCAAGTCCTTGCCTTCGAAAAACGGATACGGCCCGTCGAACTCACCAATGAATGCGGTGTGACTGACGAGCCGCACGCCGTCCCACCAGTGCAGCTGATAGCCCGGCGGCTCCATCACGAATGCGCTGGGTCCGTCGGGCCGCAGATCGAGTGCCACCTGGTGCGCCGGGCTGGGGCAGGTCGATACCGCGGTACCGCACCAGCGCGTGTCGATTGCGCGATGCAGATGGCCGCAGATGATCTTTTCGATCTGCGGATGGCGCGCGACGATGCGGCCGAACGCTTCCGCGTTATCGAGCCCGATCCGGTCCATGTGCGCGATACCGGTCCTGAACGGCGGATGATGCATGAAAATCAGCGTCGGCCGCTGCGGCGCTTCGGCCAGCCGTGCTTCGAGCCAGGCCAGCCGCTTTTCGCACAACGTGCCACCGCCCTGCTGCGGCACCACCGTATCCAGTGCAATCAGCCGCAGCGGATAATCCTCCAGCGTGTACTGCACGAATTCATCATCGGGCATCCACGCGCAGTCACGAAACGCCTCGCGGAACGCACCGCGCTCGTCGTGGTTGCCGGGTATCAGATAAACCGGCATCTTCAGCGGTTCCAAAAGTTCGCGCAGAAACGCATATTCGTCGGGCCGCCCGAAATCGGTCAGGTCGCCGGTCGCGAGCACGACGTCAGGCACCGGATCGAGGCGCCGCAATTGCGCCACACAGCGCTGCAGGCTGGCGGCAGTGTCAACTACGCGGTACGCGAGCCTGCCCGGCAGCTTGACATGAAAATCAGTGATTTGCGCAATCAGCATTGCCGCTCCATGCCTTTCTTAATTCAGACGCAGCAGCGTGTCCGGCCGCACGGCGATGTGTACCGTTTCGCCTTTTACAAACTGCCGGCGTTGCGATGATTCAACCACGATCAATTCCTCGGCGACGCCTTCGACGATCACCCGTGTGCGATCGCCGAGGAAAAACGCCGCGGCAACGCGGCCGGCGAGCGCTCCGTCCGATGCATCAGCAATCCGCGCATCTTCCGGACGAAAACCGAGTTCGGCTGTCTCGCCGTCCGCCGCATCACATGGCAGATGCCCGCCGACAATTTCCATAAGGCCGCCGCGCACCACACCGCGCAGCCGGTTCATCGTGCCGATGAATTCAGCAACGAAACGGCTGGCCGGACGATAGTAGATTTCCTGCGGCGTCCCGACCTGCGCAACGCGTCCTTTTTCCATCACCACGATGCGGTCTCCAAGCGACATCGCCTCTGCCTGGTCGTGCGTGACGTAGATCGTGGTGATCTCCAGCTCGCGCAGCAGGCGGTCGATTTCGACGCGCAGCGTCTCGCGCAGCTTGGCGTCGAGCGCAGTCAGCGGCTCATCGAGCAGCAGCACGCGCGGCTTCACGATCAATGCCCGCGCCAGTGCAACGCGCTGCCGCTGTCCGCCGGAAAGCTGATCGACGCTGCGATTCGCGAATTCCTGCAGATGCATCAGATCGAGCATTTCGGTCACCTGTGCCGCGCGCTCGACCGATGCCACGCGCCGCACCCTGAGGCCGTAGGCAACGTTCTGCGCGACACTCATGTTCGGAAACAGCGCGTAGCTCTGGAACACCATGCCGACATTGCGCTTTTCGATCGGCAGCGCGGTGACATCATCGTCACCGAAGCGCACGCGGCCGCCGGCGTCCGGCTTTTCCAGCCCGGCGATCAGCCGCAGTGTGGTGGTCTTGCCGCATCCGGAAGGCCCGAGAAACACGACGGTTTCGCCGGCGGTGATGTCCAGCGTCAGCGGTTCGAGTGCGCGCGTGCCGTCCGCAAACGTCTTGCCGCACGCTTCCAGCCGGATGCTGACGGCGCTATCGCGAAGCCGGATTGCCATTGCCGTCTTCCACTACTCGCACTATCCGGCGCCGTTCGCGCGACATCATCTGCATCGCGACCAGCAGCGGGATTATCATGATGAAAAATACGATGGTATAGGCGCTGCCGACCTCGAGCCGCATCGACGCATAGGTTTCCGCCAATCCGACCGGCAGCGTCTTGGTCAGCGGCGTGTACAGCATCCACGTGATGTTGAACTCGCCGATCGACAGTGTCACCACCATCAGCGCACCCGCCAGTATGCCGGAACGCACGTTGGGCACGATGACGCCGAAGAAACGCTGCCGGAACGACGCGCCGAGACTCGCCGCACCCTCCTCCAGCGTACGCAGGTCGATCGAGCTCATCACCGCCAGCACCGAGCGCAACATGAACGGCAGCGTGTACAGCACGTGTCCGACCAGGATGAACAGCCAGCTGGTACGGAACGCGCGCACGTCGCCGTACGTCAGAATCAGCGCCAGCCCTGTCGCCAGTCCCGGCACGGCGATCGGCAGTACCAGCAGTTCCTCAACCAGCCGCGTGAGCCGGCTGCGGCTTCTGGCCAGCACGTAGGCCGCCGGCACGCCGAGCACCAGTGTCACCGCGAGGCAGGCGAGCGCGATCTGCAGCGACAGGTAGACCGTCTGGCTGTACAGATGCCACACCTGCTCCAGCCACTGCAGCGTCATGCCGCTGCGAGCGATGCCGGTAAAATAGTTGCCGGTGACGCCCGCCATGATCGACATGATGACGGGCGCGATCAGGAACGCGCAGGTGGCGAGCGTCAGCGCCAGCTGCAGGCCGAAACGCAGCCGGTAGCCGAAGGTGCTCATCCGCCGGCCGCCGCCACGGTGGAACCGGCCAGCGTGCGCGCCAGCGCCAGCACCAGCCAGGTGATCGCGCCGAGCACAATCGACATCGCAGCGGCCATCACGAAGTCCGCGCCGTAGGTGAAATCGGTATAGATCACCAGCGACAGTACGTTGATGCGGGTCGCCAGCGTAAACGCCGTTCCAAAGGCACCCATCGATGTCGCGAAACAGATCGCGCTGCTCGAAATGACCGCCGGCTTGAGCGCCGGAATCACGACGTCGATCAGCACGCGCCACGGACCGGCGCCCAGCGAGCGCGCCGCTTCCTCGAGCGCCGGATCTAGCTTTTCCATCGCCGCGATCATCGTCAGGATCACGCGCGGAATCGAAAAATAGAGATAGCCGGCAAACAGCCCGGCGATCGAATAAGCGAACACTGCACGCACATCAAAAAGCTGATGCGCGAGATTTGCGATGAGCCCCTGCCGCCCGCCCAGCATGATCACCATGAAGCCAACCACCACCCCCGGAAACGCCAGCGGCAGCGTCAGCATTGCGGTCAGCAGCGCGCGTCCGGGAAAATGATTGCGCGCCAGAAAAAGGCCGGCGATGCCGGAAATGATCACGGTCGCAACCGTGACGACGACCGACAGCGTGACGGTCGATACCAGTGCGTTGAAGTAGCGCGCGTCGGTGATGATCGCGCTGTAGGCGGCAAGCCCGTGCGGACCTTCCGCTCCCAGCACCGCAATGCGCGCCATCGGCAGCAGCCAGAACGCGCAGAACACGATCGCGGCCGGCGCCAGCAGCAGCGCCAGCCGCCCGACCTCACGCTTCATGCTGCCTGTAAATGGACGCCGCCCTCAATGGACTTCGTTCAGATATTGGCCGAGCACCGCCTTTTGCACGGCCGCCATCTTCCCGTAATCGACCGTATGCGCGCGCGCATAATCCTTCGCCGGCAGAAACTTCGCCGCGATGTCCTTCGGCATCGCGCTGGCAAACACCGGACGCAGAAAGGCGTTCGCCCACACCTTCTGGCCGGCGTCGGACAACAGATAGTCGAGCACCTTTTTCGCTTCCTGCGGATGCGGGTCGTTTTTCACCAACGCCATCACGTACGGCATCACCACGCTGCCTTCCTGCGGGATCACGAACGCGCACTTGCAGTGGTCCTTGTACTTCGCACGATAGGCGTTGAAATCGAAATCGATCAGGATCGGAATCTCGCCGGACAACACGCGTGCGTAAGAGGTCTGCTTCGGCACGATCGGATGGTTTTTCTGCAGCGCCTTGAAGTAGGCGAGGCCCTTGGAAAAATCGTCGAGCGTCCCGCCCAGCGCAAGATTCGCCGCCACCAGCGAAACATAGCCGACTGCCGCGCTCGACGGATCGAGGTAGCCGACCATGCCGTCATACTCCGGCTTCAGCAGATCCTTCCACGATTGCGGCACCGGCTTGCCGCCGAGCGCCGCGACGTTGACGAAAAAGCCGAGCGTGCCGGAATGGAGCGCGAACCAGTAGCCGTCCGGATCCTTCAGCCCTTTCGGAATTTCGTCCCAGCGCTTCGGCTTGTACGGTTGCGTGACCCCCAGCTTTTTGGCCTGGATGCCGAACGTCACGCCAAGATAGACGATGTCCGCAACCGGGCTGCCTTTTTCGGCAACGATCTGCGCCAGCGACTGGCCCGAATTCTTGTTGTCGTTCGGTACCGTGATGCCCAGTGCCTTCTTGATCATCTTGACCTGGGTGCCCCAGTCGGCCCATTCGGTGGGACAGTTGTAACAGATCACTGTCTGCGCCAATGCCGGAACCGCGGAAAACCACGCCCCCGCCGCCAGCACGGCAGCCACTGCCAGTCGCTTGAACATTCGCATCCTCCTTTGATCGAATGGACTAAGATGTCAACATTCTCCATTCAAGATATTACAGGATTTCGGGGATGACAAATCGTCGCGCGTGGCCGCTACGCGGCCTGGTGATCGGACTGGCCGCCGGATGTCTGCTGCAGGCGGCACACGCTCGCAATCTCCCACTTGAAAGAATCAAGCTGCCGCCGGGTTTCAGCATCAGTATTTTTGCAAACGACGTTCCGGACGCACGTGAGATGACGCTGGGTGCAAAGGGTACGCTGTTCGTCGGCAGCCGCTCCGGCAAGGTCTATGCGATCAGCGTGCACAGCGGCAAACCCGGGCGCGCCGAAACCATCGCATCGGGGCTCGAAATGCCGGTCGGCGTCGCATTCCGCGATGGGGCACTCTACGTGTCGGCAGTGTCACGCATCCTGCGCTTCGATCATATCGAGGACCGACTCAGCCATCCGCCGCAGCCGGTCGTGGTCAGCGACCGTTTTCCGACCGCCACGCATCATGGCTGGAAATTCATCGCGTTCGGACCGGACGGCAAGCTCTACGTGCCGGTCGGCGCACCGTGCAATATCTGTCAGCCTGATCCCGACCGTTACGCGAATATCATGCGCATGAATGCGGACGGCAGCCAGCTCGAAGTGTTTGCGCGCGGCATCCGCAATTCGGTCGGGTTCGACTGGGATCCGCGCACGCGAGAATTGTGGTTCACCAGCAACGGCCGCGACAATCTCGGCGATGACGTACCGAGCGACGAGCTTGACCATGCGCCGCGAGCGGGGATGAATTTCGGCTATCCGTACTGCCACGCCGGCGACATTCCGGATCCGAAATATGGCAAGGAGCATGCCTGCTCGCAGTTCACGCCGCCAGCGCTCAAGCTCGGCGCGCACCTTGCGCCGCTCGGCATGCGTTTTTACACCGGCAAAATGTTTCCGTCCACCTATCGGGACAACATCTTCATCGCCGAACATGGCTCATGGAATCGCAGCACGCCGGTCGGCTACCGCGTGGTGCGCGTCGTCGTCACGGACAACCGCGTCGTCGCTCACCAGCCGTTCGCCACCGGCTGGCTGCAGAACGGCGAGGCATGGGGTCGGCCGGCTGACGTACTGGTGATGCCGGACGGTGCGCTGCTGGTGTCTGATGATCAGGCTGGTGTGATTTATCGTATTGCGTACCACGGCGCCCGCTGAAAACGCGGCATTTGGCATGCATGAGTTTTCCCCTCCTTATCGAGGAGAGGCGTTCGCGAAGGCGAACGGGGTGGTAGGCGGTGCAGGAAAAACCGACCACCCCTTCCGCTTCGCTCCCTCCCCTCCTTAAAAACAGGAGGGGAGCCAGACGCGGCATCTGCATTCCCCAGCGTGCCTCATCAGATTTGCCATCCTGTGCTAGACTGATTTTCCCCTGCGCCCGCTTTAAAGAGAACATGATGAGCAATATCAACGATCTGGCAACATCCTCCCTGACACTCCCGGAACAGGAAATCTGCGGCGAGGCGCTGCGCGAAAAATATGCGAAGGACAATGAACAGTCGATCGACGACGTCAGGCGGCGCGTGGCGCGTGCGCTCGCGTCGGCGGAAGCCGAGGACAGGCGTGCGCATTGGGAGCAGCGCTTCGTCGAAGCACTGAACGCCGGCTTCATCCCGGCCGGACGCATCAACTCGGCGGCCGGCATCCGCATGGACGCGACATTGATCAACTGTTTCGTGCAGCCGGTCGGCGATTCGATCTCCGCGGTGATCGACGGCCGGCCCGGCATTTACACGGCGCTCAAGGAATCGGCCGAAACCATGCGCCGCGGCGGCGGCGTCGGTTACGACTTCTCGTCGATCCGGCCGCGCGGCGCCGCGGTGAAAGGCACGCGCTCGCATGCCAGCGGGCCGGTATCGTACATGCGCGTGTTCGACCGTTCATGCGAAACCGTCGAATCGGCAGGCAGCCGCCGCGGCGCACAAATGGGTGTGCTGCGCTGCGACCATCCCGACATCGAGGCATTCGTTCACGCCAAGGACCAGGGCGACCTTGCGAACTTCAACATTTCGATCGGCGTCACCGACGCGTTCATGCGCGCGGTTGAGTCCGACGGCGAAATCGAGCTGGCGCACAAGGCGGAGCCCGGCCCGGAACAGATCGCACAAGGCGCGTGGCAGCGCGACGACGGTCAGTGGGTCTACCGCAAGATGCGGGCGCGTGAGCTGTGGGACCAGGTGATGCGCTCGACCTACGATCATGCGGAACCCGGCATCCTGTTTCTCGACCGCATCAACCGCGACAACAACCTGAATTATTGCGAAACGATCGAAGCGACCAATCCCTGCGCGGAGCAGCCGCTGCCGCCGTACGGCTGCTGCTGCCTGGGCTCGATCGATCTCACCCGTTTCGTTGCCGACGCATTTCGCGACAACGCGACGTTCGACTTCGAACGTTTCGGCACGGTGGCCGGGATCGCGGTGCGCATGCTCGACAACGTGCTCGACGTCACCGCCTGGCCGCTCGAGCAGCAGCACGCGGAAGCGATGGCGAAGCGCCGCGTCGGGCTCGGTTTCACCGGGCTCGGCGACACGCTGATCATGCTCGGACTGCGCTACGACACGCCGTCGGCGCGCGACATGGCCGCGCGCATCGCCGAGTCGCTGCGCGATGCCGCGTACCGCGCATCGAGCGCGCTGGCCGCGGAGCGCGGTGCGTTTCCGCTGTTCAACGCCGACATGTATCTGTCCGGCACCAGTTTCGCATCGCGGCTGCCGCAGGAAATCAAGACCTTGATCCGCCAGCACGGCATGCGCAATTCGCACCTGCTGTCGATCGCCCCTACCGGTACCATCAGCCTGGCGTTCGCCGACAACGCGTCGAACGGCATCGAACCGCCGTTCTCGTGGACTTACACGCGCAAGAAGCGCATGGCCGACGGCACGTTCGCGGAATTCCCGGTCGAAGATCGCGCCTGGCGCCTCTACCGCCATGCCGGCGGCGACATCGAGAATCTGCCCGATCACTTCGTCACCGCGCTCGAGCTGTCGGCCACCGCACACCAGCAGATGGTCGCCGTGGTCGCGCCGTTCATCGACACCAGCATTTCGAAGACGGTCAACGTGCCGGAGAATTATCCGTACGAGGAATTCCAGGATCTTTATTTCGATGCCTGGAAGAGCGGACTCAAGGGGCTTGCGACCTACCGGCCCAACAGCGTACTCGGAGCGGTGCTGTCGGTCGACCAGCCGGCGGCCGAAAAACGCGAACCGCAGGACTTCGTCGAGAGCGACGTCAATCGCCGCATCCGCATCAAGAGCGTGCCGCAGCCGGTGCTATCACGGCTGCGCTGGCCGGGACGGCCGACGCTGCCGCAGGGCAACCCGGCATGGACTTACATGGTCGAGCACACCCACGGCACCTTTGCGGTGTTCGTCGGCCACGTGGAAAACGGCGCCGCGGGTGATGGCACGCACCGCAACCATGCATTCGAAGTCTGGACCAATGGCGCGGAGCAGCCGCGCGGTCTCGGCGCGCTGGCGAAAACGCTGTCGATGGACATGCGCGCCGACGACGCCGAATGGCTGCGGCTCAAGCTCGACACGCTGGCAAAGACCGCGTCGGACGACGCCTTTGACATGCCGTTCCCGCCGCATGGCGAGAAGAAACGCATGCCGAGCGTGGTCGCGGCGTTCGCGCAGGTGGTGCGCTACCGCGTCGAGCAGCTCGGCGGCCTGCCGGAGAACGCGCCGGCGCCGGTGCTCGATACCATGTTCAGCCTGAAGGAGCCGAAGACCGGCGCCGACGGCACGATGTCGTGGACCGTCGACGTGCTGAATCCGCGCACCGGTGATGATTTCGTACTCGGGCTGAAGGAAATCACGCTGCCGTCGCAGGAAGACGGCGCCACGGTCGGCGTCACGCGTCCGTATTCGATGTGGCTGTCGGGCGAATACCCGCGCGCGCTGGACGGACTGTGCAAGATCCTGTCGCTCGACATGCGGGTGGTCGATCCGGCATGGATCGGCATGAAGCTGCGCAAGCTGCTCGACTTTCCGGAACCGCTCGGCGACTTCCTGGCGTTCGTGCCGGGCGAGCGCCGCCAGCAGAGCTGGCCGTCGACCGTCTCCTACGTCGCGCGGCTGATCATCCACCGTTACGCGATGCTCGGCATTCTGGATGAAAACGGCATGCCGCTGACGCAGATGGGCATCCTTGAGACGCCGGCGGTGGCGACGCCGCGCCCGATGAAAGGCGCACGCTGTCCGGAATGCGGCAACAATGCAATGATCCGCAAGGACGGCTGCGACTTCTGCGTCGCCTGCGGCTACGTCGGCA
>DASSON010000159.1:0-9210 GCA_035700525.1 Burkholderiales bacterium | reverse complement strand
CGTATTCGACCTATGCCCGTGGACTGGACGCACTGTGGGGCGCATACCAGTGGCTCGATCGTGCGCCGCGCGGACGCAACGAAACGGGTATCTGGTGGCGTCGCCGCGATGAGTATGGTGAGCGCTGAGTTTGGGCGAGTCACGTGTTCCGGCGCCTATTTTTCCCTCCTGTTTTTAAGGAGGGGAGGAGCGAAGCGGAGGGGTGGTCGGCTTTTTCAAGCACCGCCCACCACCCCGTCGGCTACGCCGCCACCCCGCCTCAATGAGGCGGGGAGAAAAGTCTCCACGGGCCGCATCCACGCGCTTGTCGCGCATGGATTCCGGCTCCGCCCTTCAGCGGGCGTGTGCCTGCGTCGAGGGTGCGATATGCACCGCGACGGAAAAACGCTCGTCTCTGAACGGAAGGCTCGCGATGAATACGGCACACCCATCCCACTTTCGGGGTCGCATCCACGCGCTTATCGCGCGTGGCCTCCGGCTCCGCCCTTCAGTGGGATACGGCCACTGCCGGGCGGATGTCGAATGTGAGACGGCGGTGCGCTTCTCGCAGCGCGGCGACGGCGGCGTCGGCTGTTGACGCACGGGCGAAGATGAAGCCGAGGTAGGCGGCGCCTTCCGGCGGCGGCATGATGATCTGGCCGGGTTCGGCGGTGATGCTGATGTCGTCGATGCCCGGGACGGCGCGTGCCGCGGCAACGCCGCGCACGCCGTTGAAGATGCCGCGGGCCGGGATCGGGATCATCATCACGGCGGCGGCTGCGCGTTGCGGCCGTGGCGGCAATGGTTGTCGCAGTGCGTGGCGCAGCACCAGTTCTTCGAGGTTGACGCCGAGCGCGTATTCGATCACCCGCCCGCACAGGCCGCCGATCGAGCGCGGTGCGATCTCGAGCAGAAACACGCCGTTCGCATTGACGCGCATCTCGGCATGCACCGGCCCGGTGACGAGGCCGGCGGCGCGGCAGGCGTCATCGACCGCCCGCGCGATGGTTTGCTGCATGCGGTCCGGCAACTGCGACGGCGTCGCATAAATGGTTTCTTCGAAGTAAGGGCCGTCCAGCGCATCGGGCTTGTCGAACAGCGCCAGCACTGACAGGCGGCCATTGTCGAGCACACCTTCCAGCGCATATTCGGCACCGGGGATGAATTCCTCGACCACCAGCCCGAGCCGTGCCGCGTCGCGATCGGCGAGCCGCTGGATGCCGCGTACGCGTTCCACCGCGGCACGGTATTGCGCGATATTGTCGGCGCGGATCACGCCCCGGCTGGCGTTGAGCCGGCGCGCTTTCACCACCACCGGGAAATGCAAGTCCGGCGGCAATGCGTCGGTGGTCGCGCGCTGCGGCAGATGCGCGAAGCGCGGACAACCGAAATTGCTCGTGGCGAGCAGTTCGCGGAACCGCAGTTTGTCACGTACCCGGGTGATGGCTGCGGCACTGTTGCCGGGCAGACCGAACGCCTCGTTGAGCAGTGCCGCCAGTTCGATGCCGTGGTCGTCCACTGCCACCACCGCGTCAGGCGCACCATCGAGCGACCGCAGGATCTGCTCGAGCCCGGCGCGCGGCCGGTCGAATGCTACCGCCATGATCGGTTGCAATCCCCACAATGGCGCGAGCTGGTGGCAGTAGTCGGCGGCGGCGATGACCTCGATGTTGAGCCGGGCGGCGGCGGTGCGGAACGCGTCGTTGCGATATGACGCGACCGGCAGCAGCAGCAATACGCGCGCCGCCGTTGCGGCCGGCTGCGGCATTTCGGCCGGCTTCACCGCCTAGCGACCGTTTGCCGGCAGCAGTTCGTACACCAGCCAGTCGTTGCTTATCCAGTTGTCGTCGCTGCGCGGTCCCGAGCTGGCGTAGTTGCGGTAGCCGGAGGATTCTTCGTGCCGCACCACACGGCCGATCGACGGTGCGTACCAGTCGGTTTCGTCGATGTAGGTCTGGCTGCGCATGTAATCCCAGTCGCCGAGGTAAATCTTGCGATCGACCCGCAGCGTGTCGAACGTTCCGGCGGGGCCCGTCACGCGCTGCCAGCCGGCAACATCGCCGTAGACGATGGTCTGCGTGCGGCGATCCGCGCCATAGGTGCCGGAACCGAAATCGCTGCGCGTGCCGATCGAAGTGGACCGCCAGTGCTGCCCGGCGTGCAGCGGGAACGGCAGCAGCAACAATGGCGGATTGAAGGTATAGACTTCATCGTTTTCCATCGGGCCGCGCACCAGGCTCAGCCCGCGCGTGTAAAGCCGTGTTTCGGTTCCGGAACGCGGTCCCTGATGCACCACCTTGACAGTCATGATGCCGCCGTCGATTTTCGTTACCGTAAAGTCCTGTGTTCCGCGCGGCAGACCGGTGTAGCCGTCGTGGACGACGTAGCGCCAGTGCGTGCCGGGTGCGATGTCCGGCGCGGCCGCCTGTGCCGGCATGCCTGCCGGCGGGCGTTGCGGCAGGGTCGTACAGCCGGCGCACAGCAGCAGGATGCCCAGGATGCCCAGCCGGAAATGTTTGTACATGATGTGCTCCGATACGATCAGAAGGACGCCAGTTGCTGCTGCGTCGGTTCGGCGCAGCAGTACCACGGTTCGGACAGATGCGGAACCGGCTGCCCGAGGTCGACGTCGGCGAGGTCGGGCGCCGCCCGTCCCGCGGCCGCATGTGCGAGATGCCAGATTTCGTCGAACGTGTCGCGCCGGTTCCGATTGCACTGCGTGGCGTCCGCCACCTGCGCTTCGATTTCGCGCTGCAGCGTATCGACACGGGCATCGCGGTGGGTCCACGGGTAGCCCAGCAGCGCGGGATCGAACGGCCGGATCAACTGGTCGAAATCGGGCAGCTTCAGCAGGTACGAGCCTTGCGGTATCAGCAGGCGGATCGCCAGTTGAATCGACGGCACTGCCGCCACCAGCTTCAGCGCAACCAGCCGCTGCAGCAGATCGACGTAGCCGTCGAGCGTGGTCCATGGCGTGAACGCGACGAAGGTCGGCGCGAATGCAATACCCATGTCGCGCAGCAACTGCACCGCCCGTTCAAAATCGGCGGCCGTGTGATGCTTGTCGAGATAGCCGAGAATACGGTCATCGACCGCCTCTACCGCCGACGTGATGAACAGGCAGCCGCTGCACGCCAGTTCCGGCAGCAGATCCGCATGACGGATCAGGTGCTCGACCTTGATGATCGCGTCGTACGTCAGTTCCGGAAATTCGCGGTGCAGTGCGCGCACGATCTTCAGCGCGTGCGTCGGGCCGTTCAGGAAATCGGGATCGCCGAATGAAATGTGCTGCGCGCCGGCTGCGACCTGCTGGCGGATGTCGGACAGGACGACGTCGGCCGGCACGATACGGAAGCGGCCCTGATACACGGGCACCACCGGACAGTGCCGGCACAGGTGCTTGCAGCCGCGGCTGGCATCGGCGAAGCCGACGACGCGGGTGTCGTGATCGGGCAGTTCGAGATGTGCATAGCGTTTCAGCGGCGGCAGCGTGTCGCGCCGCGGCGCCAGGAATTCGATGCGGGCGAGATTGATGTCGGTGCGGGGCGCCGGCGTAGCGGCCCGCGCCAGTTGCAGCGCGAGATCGCACAGTTGTGGTTCGCATTCGCCGCCGAGTATCGTTTCCGCGCCCAGACTGCGCAGCAGCGCATCGTTCACCGGCGCATAGAGGCCGTAAAGGCAGAGATGGGCGTGCGGCGCCAGCTCGCGGATGCGCGGCAGCGCTTCGATCGCAATACGCGTCGCGGTATGCATGCCGACGTGGATCGCGACCAGACCGGCGTCGCTGAGCGCTGCCGGGGTGAGCCGGTCGAGCGCAAGATCGATGCAGGTCACGTCGCAGCCGGCCCGTGTCAGCCATGCCGCCGGTTCGGCCAGCGCGAATGGCTGCCGGCCCAGTTCATACGGATTGATGAGGACCGCCTTGAACGGCTTGCGCGCCGTCCGGCGCGATAATGGAGTGGGCCCGTCAAACATGAGAAGCGAACCTGTTTTACCGGTGCTGACCTGCGTGACACGGTTGCTGTGACACCGTAAACGCCGGGACGTGCGTGCTTATTCCTGAAATTTGTAACCGCGGTGCAATGCAACAACGCCGCCCGCCAGATTGAAATATTCGACGCGTTCGAAACCCGCGGCTTCCATCATCGCCTTCAGCGCGTCCTGACCCGGGTGGACGCGAATTGATTCGGCCAGATAGCGATAGCTGGCGGCGTCTTTCGCCACCAGTTGCCCCAGCAGCGGCAGCGCGGTGAATGAATAAAGATCATAGAGCGGCTTCAGCGGTTTCCACACCTGCGAAAATTCCAGAATCAGCGCGCGCCCGCCCGGCCGCAGCACACGCAATATTTCCGCCAGCGCCGTTTCCTTGTGCGTCATGTTGCGCAGTCCGAACGCGCAGCTCGCGCAGTCGAAGTGATTGGACGGAAACGGCAGCGTTTCGGCGTCACAGCGAACCGCCGGAACCACCTGGCCTGCATCCAGCAGCCGGTCACGGCCGGCCATCAGCATCGATTCGTTGATGTCGGTCAGCACCACCGTGCCGCGCGCACCCGCCTTGCGCGCAAGCTGCAGCGCCAGGTCGCCGGTGCCGCCGGCGATGTCGAGCACGCGCTCGCCTGGCCGCACACCGCTGCGGGCAACCGCGAAGCGCTTCCACAAGCGGTGCATCCCACCCGACATCAGGTCGTTCATTACGTCGTAGCGCCGTGCGACCGACGTGAACACCTCGCCGACCCGGCGTGCCTTGTCTTCCTCGGCGATCGTTTGATACCCGAAGTGCGTGGTTTTGGTCATTTCAGCCTGTACTCCTCACACCTCACGCCTTACTCCTCACTTGCCTTTCGGCCGCGCCGGAAACGCGCCTGGCTTCGGCTCCCGGCTTTCTCCGGCTTCTTCCAGCCGCGCCAGGTAATGCTGCCACATTTCGTCCTGGTGCAGTCCGTAATCATGGAGCAGGCTCCAGGAATAGATGCCGGTGTCGTGACCGTCCGAGAAGCGGAGCTGGATCGCGTAGTTGCCGACCGGCTCGATCGCGGTGATCTCGACGTTCTTCTTGCCCGGCTGCAGCACCTCCTGCCCCGGCCCGTGGCCGCGCACTTCAGCCGACGGCGAGTAGACGCGCAGGAATTCGCAGGGCAGCCTGAACACGTTGCCGTCGGCAAACGCGATTTCGAGCACGCGGGATTTCTGGTGCAGCTTGATTGCGGTGGGTTGGGGGGTGTTGCCGGCCATGAACGATACGGTTGTCTGCTGATCAGCGATCATCATAGCCGAGACCGCATAAAAGAAAAACCGCACTGCCGTCGCGGCCGCATCAGCGCAGTGCCGTGCGCAGCGCGTTCGCGATCGCTTCGGAAGTCAGAAGCGGAAGGTCGGTTGCCGGTTCACGCTGCCGTTTGCCCCACGGCGATTCCGGAAAATGTGGGTCGCCGGAGAAGCGCGCTATCACGTGCCAGTGCAAATGGGGTACCGCGTTGCCGAAACTGGCGAGATTGATCTTGTCGGGCCTCAGCAGTCGACGCAGCACGCCTTCGACCGTGAATGTTACGTGCAACAAATGCGAACGCGACGCATCGTCGAGGTCGGTCATTTCGCGGGCATGTGCGTTCCAGATGACGCGGCAGTATCCGGGATAGCCGGGTTCGGCGATGCGTACCACGCGGCAGCGCCGGTCCTGCCACAGCAATTCGCCGCCCGGATGTTCGCACAATTCACAGCTCATGGCGCCTCACAACGGTCTTGAAAAAGCAAAATGCGCGGCGGCGGTGAGCCGTTCCACACCGGCGCTCACGGCCCAGGCGCGCCATTCAGGCGAACGTGGCGTCAACCGTTCCAGCAGCCGCCGTTTCGTCCGATCATCGGGGTGCGCGTTGCCATGGTGATGGCAGCGATTTTCGTCGCGCAGCGCACGCAGCACGCGCAGCGCGGAATACGTTCCGAGCTCCTGCAGCACGAAATCGACGCGTGCATCGGGGAAACAACGCGGCAGCGCGCCACCCAGCCCGCCACGGATGCGGTAGGCGACGTCCGATGCATGTGCAGGATCGGTCACTTGATGGCCGAGCGCCGCGGACAATGCGGCGGCACTCGTCGTGCTGGCGCCTGCTTCCTGGATCAGCGATTCGCCGCAGCGCTTTCCGAGTCCGGTGTGACAATCGAGCGCGAAAATATAACGGGCGCCGGCCAGTGTGGTCCCGAGCCAGTCGAGGTAGAGCCGTGGCCCTTCTTCAAGTGTCCTGCCGCCAAAGAACAGGCCGCGCGGGAATTCATATTGTCCTTCGGCGACCGCCTGTTTAAGTGAAGCAAATCCGTAGCGCAGCACGCACGCAATCGCACGTGCGTAAAAGCAATCATGGCGCGGCGGGCCGGGCGGATTGATCAGTGCGTCGATCGCGCGATAGCGCGCCGGTGCACCAGCCCAGCCTTCACTATCCGCGATGAAGTTGCGGTTGAGATCGACGTTATTCTCGTTCGCGCGCCGCAGCCATGCCATGCCGTACGGATTCAACACATGTACCAGCAGCAGCGCGCCATCCGGTGGCACGCCGGGTGGAAATTCGAGCGCGTGCAACTGAACCGCCGAACCGGCGAAACCTTCGATGCCGTGCAACCCGCTGGTGTGCAGCAGCACGCGCTGCGGTGTTTGCGTTCCAAGCCGGGCGATGTCGATCGACAGTGCTTCGCCATTCGGACCGCGGACCGTGAGCGTCAGTGTGTCAAGGTGTGCGCCGGCGCGCCGGGCGGCGTTCCGAAAGCGTTCGCGTGCGGTGGCGTAGTCGGGCGAGAAGTAATCGGCATCGGACATCGGGTAAGCCGGGCAGATGACTGGGGTTACGTCAATCTGAAATGTGAAAAGACGGACGATTGATCGGATGCATTGCCGTTGAGGCCTGTATTTTTCGTACGCCGCCCACCACCCCGTCCGCTGCGCGTCCACCCCTCCTCATTCGAGGAGGGGAAAAATATTGCGCGTGAATAACACACGAATTCTCCCCGCCTTATCGAGGCGGGGTGCCCGCGAAGGCGGGCGGGGCGGTGGGCGGTGCTGACAAGAATTGACGGCATGAACCGGGTTCCGGCTCTACAACAGCACCCGTTCTATCCCCCCATGATTCGCCTTGTCCACATAATCGGCAAGCCAGTTCTCCCCCAGCAGATGTTTCGCCATTTCGACCACGATGTAATCGGCCTCGGTACCGGCGTCGTTGTCGTAGCGCGCGAGACCCTGCAGACAGGACGGGCAGGACGTGAGAATCTTGATTGGGCCGTCGAAGCCGTCGCCGCGCAGCGCATGTGCGTCCTTGCGGATTTCTTCTTCCTTGCGGAAACGCACCTGCGTGGAGACGTCGGGACGCGCCAGCGCCAGCGTTCCCGATTCACCGCAGCAGCGTTCGTTCTGCTTCACTTCGGCGCCCATCAATTCGTTGACCACCTTCAGCGGCGCATAGGTTTTCATCGGCGTGTGACAGGGGTCGTGGTACATGTAACGCACACCGTTCACGCCTTCCAGCTTCACGCCTTTTTCGAGCAGGTATTCGTGGATGTCGAGCAGCCGGCAGCCGGGAAAGATCTGCCCGAATTCATATTTCTGCAATTGATCCATGCAGGTGCCGCAGGACACGATCACGGTCCGGATGTCGAGGTAGTTCAACGTGTGCGCGACGCGGTGGAACAGCACACGGTTGGCGGTGGTGATCGCCTGTCCTTTTTCCTCGTTGCCGGCCGCGGTCTGCGGATAGCCGCAGCACAGGTAGCCGGGCGGCAGCACGGTCTGCGCGCCGATTTCGTAGAGCATTGCCTGCGTCGCGAGACCAACCTGGCCGAACAGCCGTTCCGAGCCGCAGCCCGGGAAATAGAAGACGGCGTCTGATTCGTCGGTGACTTTCTGCGGGTTGCGAATGATCGGTACGGTCTTCGGGTCTTCGATGTCGAGCAGCGCGCGTGACGTCTTCTTCGGCAGTCCGCCCGGCATCGGCTTGTTGATGAAATGGATCACTTGCGCGCGCGCGGTCGGTGCGACCAGCGGTGCACGGCCGACGGTCGCCGGCGGATGGCGCGTCTGGCTCTGTACCACGTGCAGCGTTTTTGCGGCGCCGAACGCCAGGCGTTGCGCCTTGTAGCCCCAGCCGATCATGACCGTGCGCAACAGTTTCACAGTGCGCGGGTCGGTTGCGTTCAGAAACAGCATTGACGCGAACGTGCCGGGATTGAATTTGCGCTTGCGCTGACGGCGCAGGAAATTGCGCATTGCCACCGACACGTCGCCGAAATCGATGTCGACCGGGCATGGATTCACGCATTTGTGGCACACCGTGCAGTGATCGGCGACGTCGCCGAATTCGTCGAAATGCTGCAGCGAAACACCGCGTCGCGTCTGTTCCTCGTAGAGGAATGCTTCGATCAGCAGACTGGTCGCGAGAATCTTGTTGCGCGGGTTGTAGAGCAGGTTGGCGCGCGGTACGTGAGTCGCACACACCGGCTTGCATTTGCCGCAGCGCAGGCAGTCCTTGATCGAGGCGGCGATTTTTCCCGCTTCGGACTGTTCCAGGATCAGGCTCTCGGTGCCGATCAGGCTGAAGCTCGGTGTGTAGGCATGCTCCAGGGTCGCGCCGGCCAGCAGCTTGCCCTTGTTGAAGCGGCCTTGCGGATCGACCTTTTCCTTGTAGGCGCGGAAATGCTCGATTTTTTCGGGATCGAGAAAATCGAGCTTGGTGATGCCGATGCCGTGCTCGCCCGAAATGACGCCGTCGAGCGACTGTGCCAGACGCATGATGCGGGCGACCGCCTGCGTGGCGGTCTGCAGCATCTCATAGTTGTCGGAGTTGACCGGTATGTTGGTGTGCACGTTGCCGTCGCCGGCATGCATGTGCAACGCGACGAACACCCGCCCCCGCAGCACTTCGTGATGAATCGCGTCGCAGCGCTCGAGAATTTTCGCGAACGGCCGGCCGCTGAATATATCGGCGAGCGCGGCACGGATTTCGTCCTTCCATGACACACGAATCGAATGATCCTGCAGCGCGTGGAACACCTGGCCTTCGCGGTGGCGCGTGAACGCCAGCGGCGGCAGCCCCGCGACATCCGGCGCAAGTCCGGCGATCGGGGTGTCGAGATGGTCAAGCAGCCATTGCCAGCGCAGCCGCGTTTCCGCGAGCAGCGCCTGTGCCTGTTCGCAGCGATCGCCCAGCACCTCGGCGGCGGGCAGCGCTTCTTCCGGCAGCGTGAGCGGCA
>DASSON010000158.1:0-16182 GCA_035700525.1 Burkholderiales bacterium | reverse complement strand
ATCGTCGAGAAGAAGCAGATCGATCAGTTGTTCGAAATCGTGGGCACCGTGCTGAAGGAAATCAAATAGACGCGTGTGTCATCGCTTCTGAGATTCGTAATTCCGTCATGTCGATGCCGGAGATTGGCAGTCGAGACGTTTTCATCCGCTCCTGTTTTCTCCCCGCCTTATTGAGGCGGGGTGGACGCGAAGCGGACGGGGTGGTGGGCGGTGTCTGAAAAATTGAGGACGGATGTGAATCGATATGGTTGCGTTTCCAGGTGACAATCGGCGAAACCGCAACAGTTGGTTCAGGGTGAGGGTGAAATGCCAACTGAAGTGACATTGACCGGCCGCGGTGTCGCGTTGGTGCCGCTACGCCGGACGCATGCAACAGGGCTGGTGCAGGCCGCTACTGATGGCAGGCTGTGGGAATCGACGGTCACCACGATACCGGACGCAGCCGGCGTTGCGGCGTACATCAGCGCCGCGCTTGCCGAGCGCGACGCCGGCACGGCGCTGCCATTCACGATCACGCTTTCCGGTTCCGACGACGTTGTGGGTTGTACCCGTTATTTCGATATCGACGAGGTCAATCGCCACCTGGAAATCGGCTACACCTGGATCGCGGCCTCGCATCAGGGCGGTAGCGTCAATCCCGAAATCAAATATCTGATGCTGCGTCATGCGTTCGAACAACTCGGAATGATCCGCGTACAGTTCCGTACCGACGTCCTGAACGAACATTCGAAAAGTGCGATCCTCAAGCTCGGGGCACTGTTTGAAGGGATTACGCGCTGCGAGCGCATCATGCCCGATGGGCGCCGCCGCGATACCGCGGTGTTTAGCATCCTGGATCACGAATGGCCGGCGGTGAAAGCGCGGCTCGAGCAGCGGCTGGCTGGAATGGACGTCAGTCAGCGCGATTGATCAGCCGCTGTTGAGTACCAGGTCGGCGCCTTTTTCGCCGATCATGATCGATGCGGCGTTGGTGTTGGCCGAAATGATTTCCGGCATTACCGACGCGTCGATCACGCGCAGCCGCTCGGCGCCGCGCACCCGCAGTTGTGGATCAACCACCGCGCGTGCGTCGCTGCCGATGCGGCAGGTACCGACTGGATGAAACACGGTGCCGCCTTTCTCGCGTGCGAAGTCAAACAGCGCGCCGTCGTCCAGGCGGTCGCTGCCTGGCAGCACTTCACCGTCGACCAGATCGCGGAATGCCGGCTGGCGGTAGATGTCGCGCAGCATCTTGATTCCAGCCACCAGCACCTTGCGATCGATTTCTTCGGTCAGATAATTCGGCTCGATCAGCGGCGGCGCAAACGGATCGGTGGAACGGATCTGCAGCCGCCCGCGCGACGCGGGACGGCACTGGCACGCCGACGTGGTAAATCCCGAGTAGTCGTGCAGCGGGTCGCCCGGCTTGTCGACCGAAAGCGGCATCACATTGAACTGCATGTCGGCACGGCCGTTGGCGGCATGTTCGGTGGCGACGAATCCGCCGACCTGGCCGGCACCGACGGTGAGCGGCCCGGAATTGTTGAACAGCCATTGCAGCCCCATCGATACGAGCTTGAGTGGATTGCGCACGTCATCATTGAGCGACAGTCTGTGCTTCACGCGCACGATGGTGCGCGCCTGGTAGTGGTCCTGCAGATTTTCACCGACTTCGGGTGCATCGACGGCGACGTCGATGCCATGTCGCCGCAGCAACTCGGCCGGCCCGATCCCGGACAACTGCAGAATCTGTGGCGACTGTATCGTTCCGGCTGAAAGAATCACTTCACGCTCGGCGCGCGCGTTGAACGTGGCGCCGTTGACGCGCCATTCGACGCCAGTCGCCGTAGTGCGTTCGAGCAGCACCCGTGTCACGTGCGCCGAGGTGATGACGGTGAGGTTCGCGCGCTGCCGCGCCGGGCGCAGAAACGCGACTGACGCGCTGGAACGCCAGCCGTTGCGAATGCTGAGTTGATACGATCCGACGCCATAGTCGCTGGCGCCGTTGAAATCGGGGTTGAAGGGAAATCCGTACTGCTGTGCCGCTTCGACCCAGGCGCGGCAATACGGGTGATCGTTTTTCAGTTCCGATACGCCCAGTTCGCCGTCGGCGCCGTGGTACGCGCTGGCGCCGCCCTCGTAGCGCTCCGAACGCTTGAAGAACGGCAGCACCGCATCATAGTTCCAGCCGCTGGCGCCGCGTTTCTCCCAGCCGTCGTAATCCGCATGCTGCCCGCGGATGTAGATCAAGCCGTTGATCGAGCTCGAGCCGCCCAGAATGTGCCCGCGCGGCCACACGATGTTGCGGCCGGCGGTGCTTTCGCCCGGTTCGGTGTCGAACAGCCGCGAGAAGCGGGTGTCGTAGATCGTCTTGAAGTAGCCGACCGGCAGGCGCAGCCAGAAATTGCGATCGGGCCCGCCGCTTTCGAGCAGTAGCACGCGGACAGCCGGATCGGCCGACAGGCGGTTGGCCAGTACACATCCGGCGGAACCGGCACCGACGATGATGTAGTCGTAAGCGTCAGTCGCCACGAATGTCTCTGGTTATTCCGTCCGTCTGCCGTGCCGTTTACGCAAGCCTCAGGCGCATTCCTTGATGGTTTCGAGATAGATCTTCGGATCGAAATACTGGTCGGCATGTACCGGGTTCTGAATCTTCGCGAACTTGATGAAGAAATCGCTGACCTGGTTAAGCCACTTGGTGACCGTGCCGTCGGCGTAGTACTTGCACCACTCCTTCGACGTGAACACCTTTTCGTCCTTGTACATTTCCTTCAGGTCTTTCAGCGGAACTTCGGAGTACCAGTGTTTCTGGATCAGTTCCAGCGCCTTGTCGGTATGATTGACCATGTAATCATTTGCTTCCGCCCAGCCCAGAATGATTTTTTTCAGGATCGGCTTGTTCTTCTCGAAATAGTCATTGCCGGCGGCCCAACCGTCGACGATCGCCGCTTCGGGATAAAACGATGACGCATCGATCAGCATTTTCGCGTCCTTGACCTTTTCGCGCACCGTGATGTTGAACGGCACCCACAGTGCGACCGCCGGCACCGCCCCCGAGATGAACGACGCGACGGCGTCCGACATGCGCTGATTGACGACCTTGACCGACGACGGATCGATGCCGTTCTTGCGCAGCGCAGTGTCGAGAAACACGTGCGCGGTGGTGCCGGTGGTGGTCGCGATGGTCTTGCCGACCAGGTCCTTCAGGCTGTGAATGCCGGCGTTCGTATGCACCCACAGTTGCGCCGTTGCGTACTCGATGTCGTTCACCAGGAACATCTTGCCCTGGCCGCGCGCCGGGAAATTCGAAATCACGGCGCCGGTGGTCAGCATGTCGATGCTGCCGCCGATCATCGCCTGGAACAGTTCCAGCCCGGTGACAAAGCGATGCAGCTCGAATTCGACGCCGTGCTTCTTGAAAAATCCGAAGTGCTGGCCGATCCACAACTGGCCGTCGACCGCGATCGTGTGCAGATAGCCGAGGCGCACCTTGGTGGTGGCGCCTTTGGCGGCGAACGCCGGCATGCTGAGTGAGCCCAGCCCGAGGGTTGCGATACCGGCACCGGTTTGTTGTAGAAACTTTCTGCGGTTGTTGTCCATTGCCTGCCTCCTTTGATTAATTGACGCGCTCGCCAGCGCGTTGTTGGCGTTCCTGCATTGCGTATTCCTTCATCACCAGGTTGCGCACGTGCGAACGCAGCTCTCCGAACTCGGCGGTTTCATGCAGCGATTCCTCGCGCGGGTAGGGAAAGGGCACGTCAATGATTTCGCGGATGCGTGCCGGGCGCGCGGTGGCAACGATGATGCGCGACGACAGATAGATCGCCTCTTCGACCGAGTGCGTGATCAGCATCACGGTCTTGCCTTCCTGTTGCAGCACCTGCAGCAGCAGATCCTGCATCTGGCTGCGGGTCTGTGCGTCGAGCGCGCCGAACGGCTCGTCCATCAGCAGAAATTCCGGCTTCACCGCGTAGGCGCGTGCGATCGCCAGCCGCTGCCGCATGCCGCCCGAAAGTGTTTTCGGATAGGCGTTTGCGAAATCGGTGAGTCCCATCAGTTGCATGTAGCGTCGGCAGATCGCGCTGCGTTCGTCATGCGATGCGCGGTTGGCGCGCAGCTTGAGTCCGAATGCGATGTTCTGTTCCACCGTCAGCCACGGAAAGACGCCGTAGTCCTGGAAGATCACGCCGCGCTCGGAGCCCGGCGCAGTGATCGGCTTGCCGTCGAGCGTGACGCTGCCAGACGACGGCTGCACGAAGCCGGCGACGATGTTCATCATCGTCGTCTTGCCGCAGCCGGAGGGTCCGATGATCGACACGAATTCGCCGTTGGCGATCGTGTAGGAAACGTTGTCGACGACGTTGAGCGTTCCGGAGGCGGTATTGAACGACACCGAGACGCGGTCGAAAACGATACGCGGCTGGGAGGCTGCACCGTTCATGTGCCGATCCTTTCCTGCCACGACACCAGCCGGCGCGCGATCGCGCGCAGGATCAGGTCCATGATCAACGCGATGAAGCCGATGCAGATGATGCCGACGTAGATGATGTCGAGCTGGAAAAATGTCGCCGCATTCTCGATTACCGCCCCCAGGCCCTCGCGCGCCGCCAGCAGCTCGGCCGCCACCAGGGTCGCCCACGCGACGCCGAGCGCGACGCGCAGCGAGGTCAGCATGTGCGGCACGGTCAATGGCACGATGACCTTGCGGAAAATCTCGCCGTCGGTCGCGCCCAGCGTGCGCGCGACGCGCACGTAGATGGGGCTGATCTGCGCGATGCCTTCATACATCACGATCACGCCGGCGAAAAACGACGCATAAAAGAGGATGACGACTTTCGCGATTTCGCCGATGCCGAAATAGACGATCACCAGCGGGATCAGTGCAATCGGCGGCAAGGCGCGGAAGAAATTGATGACCGGATCGATGAAGCGGCGGATTTCGCGATACCATCCGAGCACGAATCCGACCGGCACGGCCAGCAGGATGCCAAAGAACACGCCCAGTACGACGCGCTGTGTGGACATGTACATGTCGTGCAGCAGGTGCCCCTGCGTCAGCAGCTCCCAGAAGCGGTGCGCGACCTGCCACGGGGTGGGGACCAGCGCCGGGTTGATGAAGCCGCTGCGCGCGATCGCGTACCATAGGGCAACGATCACGATCCAGGGGATGAGGATCAGTGCGAATCCGCGCAGACGATAGAAGAAGCGCATGTGCGGCGTTTCCGCCTTGCCTGACAAACTGATGGATGACATTTGAACGCTGTCCGGATCAAGCTTGCATGCCGATCGAGCTAAAGATACTATAGACCATACGTTTAGTGCAATAGCCGATGAACTCCATATTCAACCAGAGCCCGATCCCGCGCTACCTGCAGCTGGCGGACCTGTTCCGGCAGCGTATCGCGAAGGGCGTGTGGCCGTCGGGCCATCGTCTGCCGTCGCTTGACGAGCTGGTCAGGGAGTTCGACGTGGCGCGCGTCACCGTGCGCCAGGCGATGGAGCTGTTGAGCCGCGAAGGCCTGGTATCGCCGCAGCAGGGCAGGGGAACGTTCGTCACCGGCAAGGGTGTGCCGGATCGCTGGCTGCGCCTGCACACGACACTCGATGATCTGGCCGAGGTTTATCGCGACACCAAGCCGCAAATACTGAACATCATCGAAAGCAGCGCGATGCCGCACTTCGTCGACAGCGACGGCACGCCGGCGCCCGAATACTTTTACATGCGGCGGCTGCATTCGCAGGACGGCAGGCCGTACGTGGTGATCGCGATTTATCTCGACGATCGCATCTTCCGCAAGTCGCCGGCGAAGTTCCGCAAGCAAACCGTCATTCCGCTGCTGCTCGACATGCCGGGGGTCAAGATCGCGCGGGCGCGTCAGACGCTGACCATCGGCAGCGCCGACATGGAAATCGCCGACTTGCTGAAAATTCCGGTGAACGCGCCGGTGGCCGAGGTGCGGCGGGTGTTCAACGGGCCGGACGATACCGTGATCTATCTGGCGGAAGCGACCTACCGCGGCGACTTCATTCACTTCGACATGGACCTTTGTCCGTAACGCCCGCCATCCGGAAATGACGCCCCTTCGTATCGCGAGCGCGCGAGCGCTGGTTTATCGTGCGCCGATCACCACCCCGATCCGCACGTCGTTCGGTACGATGCACGACCGGCCCGCGGTGCTGATCCGTGTCGAGGACGACGAAGGCGCAGTCGGCTGGGGCGAGGCATGGTGCAATTTTCCGGCGGTCGGCGCCGAGCATCGCGCGCGACTGTTCGGCAGCGTCATTGCACCGCTGCTGGTCGGATGCTCGTTCGAACATCCGTCCGCCGCTTACGAGCTGCTGACGCAACGCACGCATGTGCTGGGTGTGCAGACCGGTGAGCCGGGGCCGCTGGCGCAGATCATCGCCGGCGTCGATGTTGCGCTGTGGGATCTGTGGGCGCAGCGTGCGCAACAGCCGCTGTGGAAGCTGCTGGGCGGATCGGCGACGGTGCCGGTCTACGCCAGCGGCCTCAATCCGGAGCATCCGGAGCGGCTGGCATTGCGCAAGCGCGATGACGGCTTTCGGGCGTTCAAGCTGAAAGTCGGTTTCGGCCGGCGTATCGACACGTCGAACATGGCGGCGCTGCGCACTGCGCTGGGGCCGGAAACGCGGATCATGATCGACGCGAACCAGGCGTGGTCGCCGGCACAGGCGGTTGAAGAGGCGGCGGCGCTGGCGGC
Organism: Burkholderiales bacterium; assembly: GCA_035700525.1. Taxonomy (GTDB): domain Bacteria; phylum Pseudomonadota; class Gammaproteobacteria; order Burkholderiales; family JBDZVW01; genus JBDZVW01. The sequence goes on along the minus strand of DASSON010000158.1, from coordinate 9,478 downwards.
ATTTGCGCCATTCTGGCTCGAGGAGCCGATCGTCGCGGATGCTGCGCCGGACGCATGGAAAGCACTCGCGGCCGACGTCCCGATTCCGCTTGCCGGCGGAGAAAACATCCGCGGCCGCGCAGCGTTCGCGCAATTGATCGGCTGCGGTGCTTTCGCCGTCGTGCAGCCGGACATCGGCAAGTGGGGCGGCTTCAGCGGCTGCCTCGAAGTCGGGCGCATGGCGCTTGCGGCGGGGCTGACGTTTTGTCCGCACTGGCTGGGCGGTGGCATCGGGCTGGTGGCGTCGATGCACCTGCTGGCCGCAGTCGGCGGGGACGGGCTGGTCGAGGTCGATGCCAACGACAATCCGCTACGCGAGCTGCTGGCGGGACCGCATCCGCTGGTGCGCGACGGCACCGTGGAGCTGAGCAACCGCGCGGGACTTGGTGTGGCGCCCGATCTGGATGCAGCCAAAGCGTTTCTGGTGACCGTGTAACACGCGGTCGGCCGCAGCCGGCGGCTGTGGCAATCTTCGTCGGTCACCAACGGGCTGGCCAATATTCCTTGCGTCACACGAACTTTCCCGGGTGACGTCCGTTCCACGCAGGGCATTGGTTTGCTTTTTGTCCACGCAACGGGCTGCCCGACGCCTGTTTCCCGATTTCGATAACACAGTCAGCGGATGAAGTTGTGGTGTCGCGCCCCTTCATCGCGGTTGACTGCGATCTGTTTATTGGTTTGAATGTCCCCGGAGCGGCGTTGTCATCAATTTCGGAGATACGGAGTCACGAAACTTGGATTGGACTTCCCTGCAGGAAACCTTCATCGGTTTTTACAACCACTGGCAAAGCCTGGTTTATGCGGCTGTCATCCTGCTCGGTACTCTGGTCGCAACGGTTGTCATCCATCTTTTTCTGCGCAAGAAACGCAAGCGTCCGAGCACGAGCGAATACGTTTGGCGTGATGCCGTCCTCGGAGCGCTTAACGCGCCACTGCAATGCGTCGTATGGATCGTCGGCTTGAGCATTGCAGAAGGCACGCTGACCGCCGGTGGACGGATGCCGTTTCTCGCAAAAACGTTTTCGCCGGCACGCGACGTGGTGGTCATCGCCATCGTGGCCTGGTTTTTGATCCGCCTGGCGCGTCGGGCGATCAAAAACCTGTACGTCCGCGCGAAAATGCTGAGCAAGGATTTCGACGAAACGGCGGCCGATGCGATCGGAAAATCGTCCACTGCCGCGATCATCATTGTCGCCGCGCTGGTGGCGATGCAGACGCTCGGTTTCTCGATCGCAAGTCTGCTCGCTTTCGGCGGCGTTGCCGGCATTGCGCTTGGATTCGCGGCACAGGGCCTGGTCGCCAACCTGCTCGGCGGCATCACGATCTACGCCAGCCGCCCGTTCAAGGTCGGCGACCACATTATCCTGCCGGATGCGAGCCTGATGGGCAACGCGCAATATATCGGCTGGCAGGCGGGCGAGGTGCAGCATATCGGCTGGCGCGCAACCCGCATTCTCGACTGGAACGGCAAGCCGTTTTATGTTCCGAATGCCAAGTTCAACACCCAGACCATCATCAATCACTCGCGCATGTCCTTTCGCCAGATATCGGAATCCGTGTACGTGCGGCTCGAGGATATCGACAAGGTTCCCGGCATCGTCAGCGATGTCAATCGCATGCTGGAAGCGCATCCCGAGATGGGCGACTATCTCATATTCAGATTTGACAGCTACGGACAGTATGCGCTCAAGCTCTATCTGTATGCGTACACCGCAGGCACGGTCACCGCTTACACCGATTACATGCGCGTCAAGCAGGATCTGCTGCTCAGGATCGCGGCGATCATTGCACAACATGATGCCAAACTGGCTGTGCCCGTTTCCACCGTATATCTGCCCGAAGGGCCCGCACTGCGGCGTGAGCATGAACCGCAGAGCATGGGGCCGGCCTCGGCCGGCACTGCGGAACCGGACGGAACGAAACACTGAGCGGCCGGCAGGGCGGTCGTGCAATCATTGGCGCTTCCTCGTCGTGCCGCCGGTTTCAGAGGCCACCGGCACTCCCCTATAATGACCACGATGGCGCGCAATCACTCTCCAGCAATGCTCATCGGTTTCCGTTGCCGCCGGCGGTTTGATATCGGACGTGTGTCCGCAACGCTGGTGCTGACGCTGGTGCTGGCGCTGCTGCGGCCCGGCCACGCGCTGGCAGCATCGGAGCAGGGCGCCGCGACCGAGCGAATCCATGCCTTTGCCAGCGCGATGGCGCAGCAGCACGGGTTCGATTCGGACGCGCTCGCCGCACTGCTGTCAACAATCACACCCAGACAGTCGATCCTGCGGGCGATGCATCGGCCCGCGACGAAGCGGCCGTGGTATGAATTTCGCGAGCGCATCATGAGCGAACGGCGCATTGCCGCCGGCGTTGAATTCTGGAACGACAACGCAAGCACGCTGGCGAAGGCGCAACGGCAATTCGGCGTACCGGAAAATCTGATTGTCGCGACGCTCGGCGTGGAGTCGATGTACGGGCTACAGGCGGGGAAATTCCCGGTGCTGGACGCACTGACCACACTGGCTTTCTATTATCCGCCGCGCGCCGATTACTTCATGGGCGAACTCGAAGCTTTCCTGTTGCTGGCGCGGCAGGAAAAGCTCGATCCGCGCCAGCCGCTCGGTTCTTATGCCGGTGCCATGGGTGCACCGCAGTTCATGCCGGACAGCTATCGCAAATACGCAGTGGACTTTGATGGTGATGGTCGCATCGATCTCGGCAGTCCCGCCGATGCGATCGGCAGCATCGCCAATTATTACAATCACTGGGGATGGAGCGGCGGCCAGCCGGTGGCGGTACAGGCGCAAGTTACCGACGATCAGAGTGTCGATGCATTGATCGCCGGGGGAATCAAGCCGCACATCGCGATCGCCGATCTGGCACAGGATGGCGTGCGGCCCCTGCAGCCGCTCGATGGCGCCACGCTGGTGTGTGTTTTTTCGCTGCAGACGCGGGAAGGCGAACAGTACTGGCTCGGGCTCAATAATTTCTATGTCATCACCCGCTACAATCGTAGCGTCAATTACGCGATGGTGGTCCATCAGCTCGCCGACGAGCTGAGCGACAGGCGAAACAAGTCGAAAATACAAAAATAAAATAATTATTATTAAACAATATTATTACGAATTTATATGAATGTTATGGATGAATAAAAATTCATCAATCTTCCGGTACCTTTGATTCCGCTGCTGCCTCTTGTCGGTCACTGTTGACAATAAAAATGAGAATAACTATCATTATTCCAATCGTTGTCGGGTATGTATTGCGACGTTCAGATTCCGGCGACGGATTCTGTTATTCGAGTCGGAGCAGTTTTATGTATATATGCCTGTGCAATGGCATAACCGAACGCCAGATTCACGATGCCGTGAAAGGCGGCGTGTCGACGTTTCATCAGCTTCAGCAGGAGCTGGGTGTTGCCACCTGCTGCGGGCAGTGCTCGCAATGCGCGCACCAGGTGCTCGATGAAGCATGTGCCGCCAAAACTTCCCGCAACGGTTTCGACGAAGCACTTTCATTCTGCAACGCCGCGGTCGCGGCGTAAATTTTTCTCCCGCGGTTTCGGTCGGGCGGCTTCGCCCTCTATAATGTCTGCAGAACGTTGCTGCAGGTCGGGACCATTTTGCCGGGAGAATGCGCATGAAAGGCGACAAGAAAGTCATCCAGCACCTCAATCACGTACTGACGAACGAACTGACAGCGATCAATCAGTATTTTCTTCACGCGCGGATGTACAAGAACTGGGGTCTGAAGAAGCTCGATGAACACGAATTCAGCGAGTCGGTCGACGAAATGAAGCACGCAGACCGGCTGATCGAGCGCATCCTGTTTCTGGAAGGCCTGCCCAATCTGCAGCAGCTCAACAAGCTGCTGATCGGCGAAACCGTAGAGGAAATGCTGAAATGCGATCTGAAGCTGGAACGGTCCGCCTATCCGGCGCTTACCGAGGCGATCGCCTACTGTGAATCCTGCAGCGACTATGTTTCCCGGGAATTGTTCGAAGACATTCTGGAGAGCGAGGAAGAACACATCGACTGGCTGGAAACCCAGCTCGATCTGATCGCGCGGGTGGGCGCGCAAAACTACCAGCAATCACAAATGTAACGGCTGGCCCGTCGGGAAAGTCGGCCGCCGACATGGAAAGGGAGGTCCGGACTCAGTGCGGAATAATGCGGCGCGCCCCGTTGTAGCGCTTTTTCCAGTAGTGTTTCGTCATGTCCGCGATGGTGACCGTTTCGCCGGTGCGCGGCGCGTGAACGAAACGGTGATCGCCGATATAGATGCCGACATGGGAGAAACGCCGATGGCGCGTATTGAAAAACACCAGATCACCGGGCCGCAGGTGGTTGCGCGAAATTTTGCGGCCGATGTGACTGAGTCCCGACGTTTCGCGCGGCAGAATGCGGCCGGTCACCTCCTGGAACACATAGCCGACGAGACCGCTGCAATCGAACCCGGTTTCAGGAGAGCGGCCGCCGAACGTGTAGCGCACTCCCATGAAGTCGAGCGCGTAGCCAACCAGTTCCTGCGCTTCTTCGAGATATCTTGCTGTCAGGGAATACGATGATGCGCTGTCTTCTGAGGCGTGCGTCGAGTGGTGACGCGCCATTGCCGGCAAACTGATAAAAGCAATGCATGCTGCCCCAATGCACAACAGCTTTCTCACGAATCTCCCCTCTGGTGATGAAAGTATTGTAGTACTGAGGCGAGGATGGCGCAAGGCGCATGAGCATTTCTTTCGTGCAGATTTTGCAATATGAAAAGAAGAGGGAATGCCGGACTTGCATTAAAATGTCACGGGCATAACAAAAACGGGCGTGTGCATGGCCGAATGTGGCGTCAATATGGAACAGACTTTGCTCACACCGTGTGAACGGAGCCGGTTTTGACGCGCACGACGCCGTGCGGTCGTCTTTTCAACGGCCCTGATAATCGATAAACGAGCGGCAGATGCAACGAAATGCACGAGTATTGGTGATCGACGACGAGATCGTGGTGCTGGCATTGATCCGGGCCCATCTCGAGTCGGAAGGCTACACAGTTGAGACCGCGGAAGACGGCATGGCGGGACTGGAGCTGGCGCGGCGCCTGCTGCCCGACGCGATCATTTGTGACATTGTCATGCCGCGGCTGGACGGTTTCCGTCTGCTGGCCGAACTGCGCAAGAACGAACGCACCGCTGTCATTCCGGTGGCATTGCTGACCGGTCTGAGCGGCGAAAGCGGGCGCCAGCGCGCCGCCGCCGCGGGCGCCGACGCGGTGTTGATCAAGCCGCTGGATCGCACCGAGCTGCTGGCGGCGGCGCGCTCGCTGGTGACCGGCCGATCCGCCGCTTCCCAGGCGTGGTCGGGAGCGCCGTTGCAGGTGGCGGAGCCGGCGCCGGCCGCCGTGTCCGGTCACGGCGAGCGGCATCATGTCGCGCTGCTGTTGTGTGAAACCCGCGATGATGCCGTCGTCAGCTCGGCGGCGGCGCTGGAGGAATATCGTGCGCCTATCGGCAATGCGGTGCTGCAGTACGACGGCCGGATCACGAACGCCGGCGAATGGCCGCTGGTGGCGACGTTCGAATCGCCGGCCGAAATGCTGCCCGATTATGCGGGCCGCGCAGCGCGCGCGGCGGTGCGCATTCTCGACGGCGTTCACGACATTGATGCCGAGGGCATGCGCCCTCCATCCGGTCGGAGCGGTCAGTCGCTGCGGCTCGGCATCGCGCTGCATCTGGGTGAAGTCACCCTCCACGAGTCGACGGCCGGCCGGGCCGGCGACCGTGCCGCGCGCATGACGGTCAGCGGTGACGCAATGGCGGTTGCGCTGGAACTGTTGCAGCACGGGCGTGAAATGCGCTGGCCGATTGCTGCCAGCGCGGCGCTGGTGCGGGCGGCCGGAAATATCGTCAACGTCGAGCCTGGCGCAAAGGGCCGCTTCGTTGCCGATGGACGAATCATGGAAGCGCTGCGGATTACCGGAATCACGAGCGCCTAGCCGGGACGCCAGGCGGCGGAATCGGAAGTCGCGTTACGACATAACCGCAAACGGATATAATCGCGAAACCGATCGCCACGGGCTCGTTTTGCCGGTTTCGGCCGTGCCTCGGTGCCGATGCGAAGGTCCGGGTGCTGGGACCGGGCGGCGCAGTATGGCGATAACAATGAAACGGGCGGTTTTTTACCGCCTATGCCAGCAGGGTAAACTTCGGGCACGAATCCCTGTCCATACTTGATCGGCGCGGATCCCGATCCGAGGGCCGGGCGCCGCGTCGACGAACAGGATGGCAGGTTCGCCCTAACAACAGAGGAGTTCATCATTATGTCCCGTTTTCTGATTTTCATGGTATCGATGTTCATGGCGGCCGCCGCGTGGGCGCAGCAGCCGATCACGCTGGGCGCGTCGGTGCAGCTCACCGGCTCGACCGCCAATACCGGTCGTTATTACAAGGACGCCTACGAATTCGCGATCAACAAGATCAACGCCGACGGCGGTGTGAAAATCGGCTCCGAGCATCGCAAGCTGTCGCTCAAGCTGCTCGACAACCAGTCCGACGTCAACCTGAGCGTCCGTCAGTACGTGCAGCTGCTGTCGCAGGACAAGGTGGATCTGCTGCTGGGCGGCTTTGCCAGCAATTTCATCATTGCCGATTCCGCGATCTCGGAAAAGAATGAAGTACCGATGGTGCAGGGCGGCGGGGCGTCGGACCAGATTTACAGCCGCGGCTACAAGTACATTTTCGGCACGCTGCCGGCGGCCAGTGATTACTTCGGCAGCACCATCGAAGCGATGACCAAGCTCAATCCGAAGCCGAAGACGGTGGCGCTGCTGTACGCCGATGACGCGTTCGACGTGTCGGTCGCGAAGGGCACGCGCGGACTGCTGAAGAAAGCCGGCTTCGATACCGTGATCGACGAACGCTACAGCAGTAACGCGTCGGACTTCAACACGCTGCTGTCACGCATCAAGAGCCAGCATGTCGACGTCGTGCTGATGGCCTGCCACGAAACCGAGGCGCTGAACTTCATCCGCCAGGCGAAAAGCCTCAATGTCAGCCCGAAACTGTACTCGTTCACCGTCGGCGTGCCGAGCGCGGATTTCCGCCAGGCGCTGGGCAAGGATGCGAACTATGCCGCCGGCATGACCGCGTGGCTGCCGTCGCCGCAACTCAAGGATGAATGGTTCGGCAATGCCGAGAAGTTCGCGAAAGCGTACAAGGCGAAGTATGGCTATGAGCCGGACTACCATGCGGCTTCCGGTGTGGCGGTCATTGAAACCGTCGTCAAGGCGATCGAGGCGGCGGGCAGCACCGATCCCAAGAAAGTGCGCGACGCGCTGACCAAGATCAATTTCGAAAGCCTCTATGGTCATATCGCATTCGGCAAGACCGGCCAGATCAGCCTGCCGCAGACGATGATTCAGGTGCAGGATGGCAAGGTGGTGCCGATTTACGGACCGAAGGGTTTCATCGGCAAGCTCAAGTATCCGATGCCTGCCTGGAACAAGCGTTAAGTGGAGCTTCTCGCTCAGGTCTTTCTGAACGGTGTTCTGCTGGGCGGGCTCTATGCGCTGATGGCGCTGGGGCTCGCCCTGGTGTGGGGCGTCCTGAATATCGTCAATCTCGCGCACGGCGCCTTCATCATGCTGGGCGCCTACGTCGTCTATTACCTGTTCACCGGCGCCCATATCGATCCATTCGTGGCACTGCCGATCGCGGCGGTGGTGATGTTCGTGTTCGGCTACATCATTCAGCGCGGCATTCTCAATCTGGTGATCCGCGCGCCGATGTTCAACACGCTGCTGATCACGTTCGGCCTCGAAGTGGTGCTGACCTATATCGCGCAGCTTGCGTTCAGCGCCGATTACCGAACAATCAATCCGTCTTACGCGGGTTCGAATTTCAATGTTTCCGGCGTAACGGTGCCGTACGTGCAATTGCTGGCGTTCGCAATTGCGCTGGCGCTTACCTTCGGCATGTGGGTATTCCTGATGCGCACGCGGCTCGGCCGCGGCATCCGCGCCTCGGCGCAGAATCTGATCGCGGCACGGCTCTACGGCGTGAACCCGCGCACCATTTACGCGATCACGTTCGGGCTGGGGACGGCGCTCGCCGGCGTCGCCGGCGGACTCTATGGCATGGTGTCGCAGATCAATCCGTACATTGGCGGCACGCTCACCGCAAAATCATTCGTGATCGCGATCATCGGCGGTCTTGACAACCCGCTCGGCGTCATCGTCGGCGGACTGTTCCTGGGCATCGTCGAATCGCTGACCGCGCTTTACATCGGTCCGACCTACAAGGACGTGATCAGTTTCGGCATCCTGGTGCTGGTGCTGATTCTGCGGCCGTCCGGCCTGCTTGGCAGAACGACATGAAACCCGGTGTCGACAACGGAACCGCTGGAGAATCGTCGGGCGCAAACGGCGTGACGACCGCCCGCCCGCGGTCCGGCACGAAACGCGTCCTGTGGGGAATAGCGCTGGTGATCATCCTCGCGGTGCTGGCGGCGGTGCCGTGGATGGGATCGCCGGTGATCGTGCAGTTCGGCATCAGCGTGCTGATCATGGCGACGCTGGCGCAGGGCTGGAACATCATCGGCGGCTATACCGGTTACCCGTCGTTCGGCAACTCGGTCTTTTTCGGCCTCGGCGCCTACGGTGTCGGTATCGCGATGGTGACCTACGGCCAGCCGTTCTGGGTCGGCATGCTGCTGGGGCTGGCGCTGGGCGTGGCTTTCGCGCTGGCGCTCGGGGTGCCGGTGCTGCGGCTCAAGGGCCACTACTTCGCGATCGCGACACTGGGACTGGCGCAGGTGATGACCGCGATCGTTTCCAATATCGGCATCGCCGGCCAGAACATCGGGCTGGTGCTGCCGCTGCTCAAGAGCGAGTGGCTGTTCTACGAACTGGCGCTGGGCCTGATGGCGCTGGCGACGCTGACGGTGTACTGGCTGTCGCGCAGCCGCTTCGGCTTCGGCCTGATCGCGATCCGCGAAAACGAGGAAGGTGCGAAGGTGATGGGCGTCAACACCACGCTTTACAAGGTGCTGGCGTTCGCGTTGTCGGCCGCGTTCACCGCGCTGGCGGGCGGCATCTACGCCTATTACATCACCTTTATCGACCCGGTCGGCGTGTTCGACATTTCGCTCAACGTCAAGATGATCATCATGGCGATTTTCGGCGGGCCGGGCAGCGTTTTTGGGCCGGTGGCCGGCGCCTTCATCCTGTCCGCCATTTCCGAAGTGCTGGCGACGCGTGTGACGAGCGTTGCCGCAATGTTCTTCGGCATCGTCATCGTAATCGCGGTGATCTTCATGCCGCGCGGCATCGCCGACGTGATCCAGAATTTCAAGCGCACCGGGTGGCGCTACTTCAGCGAAAACGTCAGGACGCACCGGCTGTAGCGGCATGGAAAATATTCTCGAAGTCAGTAACCTGACGAAGCGCTTCCACGGGCTGG
>DASSON010000157.1:0-4561 GCA_035700525.1 Burkholderiales bacterium | reverse complement strand
CTTGCGGTGAACGCGAAGGTGGCGCGCCACTCCGTGTTCGCGCGCAAGAACTACTTTTACCCCGACCTTCCGAAGGGCTATCAGATCAGCCAGTACGAGCTGCCCGTGGTCGCGAAGGGGGCGCTCGAGATCGTGCTGGACGACGGCGCGAGAAAGCGCGTCGGCATCACGCGCGCGCACCTCGAGGAGGATGCGGGCAAGTCCCTGCACGAAGGGTTGCCGGGGGCGTCGGGCATCGACCTGAATCGTGCCGGCACGCCGCTGATCGAGATCGTTTCCGAGCCGGACATGCGTTCGGCGAAGGAAGCGGTGGCCTATCTCAAGAAGGTGCACACGCTGGTGCGGTACCTCGAGATCTGCGACGGCAACATGCAGGAAGGCTCGTTCCGCTGCGACGCGAACGTGTCGGTGCGGCCGGTCGGCGCAACGGCATTCGGCACGCGTTGCGAGATCAAGAATCTGAACTCGTTCCGCTTCATCGAGCGCGCGATCCTGTTCGAGGCGCGGCGCCAGATCGAAGTGCTGGAAGACGGCGGCCGCATCACCCAGCAAACACGCCTCTACGATCCGGCGCGCGACGAGACGCGCTCGATGCGCTCGAAGGAAGAAGCGCACGATTACCGCTATTTTCCGGATCCCGATCTGCCGCCGCTGGAAGTGCCGCAGTCGTTGCTCGACGAAATCCGCAGCACATTGCCGGAACTGCCGCGTGCGAAGCGCGAGCGCTTCATCGCGCAGTACGGGCTGACGCCGTACGACGCGGCGCTGCTCACCGCCAGCCGCGAACTGGCCGATTATTACGAGCAGGCGCTGGCGGCAAAACCCGACACGGCGGCGGCCGTTGCGAAACAGGTCGCGAACTGGATCGGCGGCACGCTGTCGGCAAAACTCAACGACGAAAATATCGACATCGGTGCGTGCAGGGTGTCGCCGTCGCAACTGCGCGGCCTGGTCGAGCGCATTGCCGACGGCACGATCTCCGGCAGGATCGCGAAAGACGTGTTCGACGCGATGTGGTCCGGCGAAGGCGATGCCGGCGCCATCATCGCGGCGAAGGGACTGAAGCAGATTTCCGACGGCGGCGAACTGGAGAAAATCGTCGACGGCATTCTCGCCGCCAACCCGGCACAGGTCGCCGAATTCAAGGCCGGCAAGGAAAAGGCGTTCAACTTCTTCGTCGGCCAGGCGATGAAGGCGACCAAGGGCAAGGCCAACCCGGCGCAACTGAGCGAGATCATCCGGCGTAAGTTGAATAACGGCTGAACCGCCAGGACGCGGTTATCGCTTTTGTTCCAGCTTTTCCTGGCGTGTGCCGTAACGTTCGCGGTAGCGCTGCATCGCCGGGATGTGCTGCGCGGTTTCGGGGTCGGTCTGCAGGAATGCCATCAGGTCGTCGAGGTTCGCGATGCTGATGACCGGCAGTCCGAATGTTTTTTCCACTTCCTGCACCGCGGACAATTCGCCCTGGCCGCATTCCATGCGGTCGAGCGCGACCACCACGCCGCACGGCGCCGCGCCGCCGCCGCGGATGACGTCGCAGGATTCGCGTATCGCGGTGCCGGCCGAAATCGCATCGTCGATGATCAGCACGCGCCCGGCGAGCGGCGCGCCGATGATGTTGCCGCCTTCGCCGTGATCCTTCACTTCCTTGCGGTTGAACGCCCACGGCGAGTTGCGTCCGGCCTGCGCCAGTGCCACCGCGACTGCCGATACCAGCGGAATACCCTTGTACGCGGGCCCGAACAGCATGTCGAAGGCGATGCCGGACGCCAGAATCGCTTTCGCGTAGAATTGTGCGAGCCGGTTCAGTGAGTCGCCGTCGTTGAACGTGCCCGAGTTGAAAAAATAAGGCGACAGCCTGCCGGCCTTGGTCTTGAATTCGCCGAAGCGCAGCACTTTTCGCTCCAGCGCGAAACGGATGAATTCCTGGCGTGAATCGGCGGACATGATCAATGGCCTGCGCGAGGCGGACCGTTCTATTGTTTTTGGAAGACGAGCCAGCATGTTACGCATAATCACATTGAACCTCAACGGAATCCGCTCGGCGGCCTCGAAGGGATTTTTCGAGTGGCTGAAGAAGAGTCGCGCCGACGTCGTCTGCGTGCAGGAACTGAAGGCGCAGGATACCGACCTGCTGGCGGAGATGCGCGCGCCGAAGGGTTATCACGGTTTTTTCCATTGCGCTGAAAAGAAAGGCTACAGCGGCGTCGGCCTGTATTGCCGGCGTGAGCCGGACGATGTCATCGTCGGCGTCGGCATCTCCGACATCGATTGCGAAGGGCGCTGCCTGCGTGCCGACTTCGGCAAGCTGTCGGTGATTTCGGTGTACGTGCCGTCGGGAACGACCTCGGAAGAGCGTCTGCAGATCAAGTTCAGCTTCATGGAACGTTTTTATCCGCATCTGAAAAAGCTGATTGACCAGGGGCGCGACATCGTGTTGTGCGGCGACTGGAACATCGCGCACAACGAGATCGACCTCAAGAACTGGCGCGCCAACCGCAAGCATTCTGGATTCCTGCCGGAAGAGCGCGCGTGGCTGACGCGTGTGTTCGACGAACTGGGCTGGGTCGACGTATTCCGCCGCATCGATCAGCGGCCGGAACAGTACACGTGGTGGTCGAACCGCGGCCAGGCGTGGGCCAAGAACGTCGGCTGGCGCATTGATTACCACATCGCGACGCCGGCGTTCGCTGACACCGCGAAGAAAGTGGCGATCTACAAGGACCAGCGCTTCTCCGACCACGCGCCGCTGACGATCGATTACGATTACGAGATGGGATGATCAACCGCCAAGGCGCCAGAAGCGCCAAGGAAAAGCAAATCAAAAATCAACTGCAACCGCAAAGGCGCAAAGGCGCAAAGAAAAGCCGCAAAGAACTTCTGATTTGGTTTTCCTTTGCGTCCCTTCGCGCCTTTGCGCCTTTGCGATTATTGCTTTTCTCTGCGTTTCCTCTGCGTCTCTGCGCCTTTGCGGTTATCGCTTTTCCCCGTGGCTGACCGCTTCGCAGCAACGCTTGCACCGTACGTTGCGGTATTCCGCAGCCGTCGCATCGCGGTGATTCTGTTCCTCGGCTTTTCGTCCGGCATGCCGCTGGCGCTGACCGGCAGCACCTTGCAGGCGTGGCTCACCGTTTCCCACATCGACATCACGACCATTGCGTGGTTTTCGTGGATCGGCATACCGTATCTGTTGAAGTTCCTGTGGTCTCCGCTGATGGACCGTTTCGTGCCGCCGTGGCTGGGGCGGCGCCGCGGCTGGATGCTGGCGACACAGTTCGGACTGGTCGTCGGGCTGGTCGGCATGGCATTCACGTCGCCATCCGATTCGCTGCTGCTGCTCGGCGTGCTGGCGCTGTGGGTGGCGTTCATCTCGGCGTCACAGGATATCGTGATCGACGCCTATCGCACCGATCTGCTGATCCCGTCGGAGCGCGGCATGGGCGCCGCGGTCGCGGTGTTCGGCTACCGCATCGCGATGATCGTGTCGGGTGGTGCGGCGCTGATCTTCGCCGACCAGATCGGCTGGCGCGCGACCTATGTGACGATGGCGCTGCTGATGGGCGTCGGTGTGCTGACCACGCTGGTCGCACCGGAGCCGGAGGCGCCGCCACGGGTGCCGCGCACATTGCGCGAGGCGGTGATCGAGCCGCTGCGCGACCTGTTCACACGCGAAGGCGCGATGCGCTTGCTGCTGCTGATCGTGCTCTACAAGTTCGGCGATGCACTGGCCGGCACGCTGACTACCGCTTTCCTGATCCGCGGCGTCGGCTTCACGCCGACCGACGTCGGCGTCATCAACAAGGGGCTGGGGCTGGCGTCGCTGCTGATCGGCGCGTTCATCGGCGGTACGCTGCTGGCGCGCATGAGTCTCTATCGCGCATTGATGCTGTTCGGCATGCTGCAGGCGCTGTCGAACCTGTCGTTCACCTTCCTCGCGTGGGCGGGGCACAGCTACGGCTGGCTGGTGTTCACGGTCGGCTTCGAGAACCTGGCGAGCGGCATGGGTACCGCTGCGTTCGTCGCGCTGGCGATGGCGCTGTGCAACGTCAGCTTCAGCGCGACGCAGTACGCACTGCTGTCTGCGATCGCATCGCTCGGCCGTGTCGCGTTCGGCCCGCTTACCGGCGAGCTGGTTGAACTGATGGGCTGGGCCAACTTCTTCCTGATCACGTTCGTCGCCGCGCTGCCCGGCCTGTGGCTGCTGTGGCGCTCGCGACGCGAGATCGCGGCGTTGCCGCAGCCAGGCGGGGATTAGGGATTGGGGATTAGGGATTAGGTGAAATTACCGGCGCGCATGGCGCGCGGCATTACTTTTACAAATCTCCAATCCCAAATCCCTAATCCCGAATTATCTAGCCCGCTCGAAGCGGTACACCGCAAGGCTCCCCAGCAGGTTCGGCAGCCAGCCGACGCGATGGCTGTTGGTCATTACGACGCGTTCCAGGATGTGCACGCGCTGCGCGCTGCAGAAGGTCTCGAAATCCTCGATCGTGCACAGATGGATGTTGGGCGTGTCGTACCACTGGTGCGGCAGGCTGTCGGTGACCGGCATGCGGCCGGC
>DASSON010000156.1:0-63159 GCA_035700525.1 Burkholderiales bacterium | reverse complement strand
ACCGCCACGTGGATGCTCATCGGCATGTAGATGACGATACGGTCGCCTTGCTTGATGCCGAGCGCCTTGAGGCCGTTCGCGAATTCGCACACCCGGTGGTAGAGCGCCTTGTAGGTGATGCGCGTGACGGTGCCGTCGTCGGCCTCGAAGATGATTGCGGTCTTGTCCGGCTGCGTCTTGAGGTGGCGGTCGAGACAGTTGTATGACACGTTCAGCTCGCCGCCGCCGAACCAGCTGAAAAACGGCGCTTTCGATTCATCCAGCACCGTCGTGAAGGGTTTGTGCCACAGCACGTGCTCCTGTGCCAGCCGGCCCCAGAATCCGGCGTAATCCTTTTCAGCCTCTGCGCACAATTTGCGGTAATCGTCCATCTTCAGGTTGGCCTGCCGCGCGAACGCATCGGCCGGCGGAAAGGTGCGGTGCTCCTGAAGCACGGAATCGATCGTGGACTTGGGCGCGGCTGCGGGAGTGGGGGCTGCGGATGACATAGGGCTTTCTCCGATCGGCGTATCGAGTCAGTTGCGATGTGCTACACCACCGTGAGTTATGCGGACGGCGGCGAATGCGCCGCGGCCGTATTATTGTAAATTCTTGTCTGTCCGGTCGCCCGGGCAGCATGATAGCGGCTGGTGTCGCCACCGCGATCATTTGCCAGGCACCTGGGACAGGCGGTCCAATTGTAGCACCGGCGGCCGATGGTGCGACAAGCGTCCGGTTACGGTTCCGGTCCGGGAACAACCGGTATAGAATACTGCAACAGGATAGTACACATCCTCCCAATTCGATGCGTCAGCAGACCTGCAGGCTGTTGCCGCGAATGATCACTGGCGGGCCTCCCCGCATCGCATGATGGTGAATCTGGTCAGGTCCGGAAGGAAGCAGCCACAGCCGTTTCTTGCGAGTGCCGGGGGTCGGGCTCGCCACCCTTTTTTGGTGTGCAGCTGCGCTTGAACAAGGGAGCGTCGACAACAATATGAGAATTCTGACAGGGGCGAAAGCGGGTCTGCTGGTGGCGGCGGCAGTACTCGGCATGGGCATCAGCGGCGCCGCCGGCGCGGTCGATGGCGTTTCGATCGCGTACGGCCATGCGTCGGTCGCCAATGCCGCACGCATCGGCGTCGAATGGAACTGGAACAAGCACTGGTTTGAAGGCCGGAACTGGCACCTCGGCGGTTACTGGGAACTGTCGGCCGGCTACTGGCAGGGCCGCGGCGCGGACACGAATTACGACATCTCCGATGTCGGCTTCACGCCGGTATTCCGCATCGAACGCAACAGCGGCCGCGGCGTTTATCTCGAAGCCGGCGTCGGCGCGCACCTGCTGTCGCGCACGCGGATCAATTCCGAGCGCGCGTTTTCCACCGCATTTCAGTTCGGCGACCATATCGGCGTCGGCTACCGTTTCGGGCCGCACGGCCGCTACGACATCGGTTACCGCTTTCAGCATCTGTCGAATGCCGACATCAAGAAACCCAATCCCGGAATCAATTTCCAGGAGATACGGTTCGAGTACCATTTCCACTAGAATCTCGCCCCACGGTTGACGCTGCGCGCCAACCTGGGCAATCATTCACCGTCAGTCTTTTTTTGCGATCCGCCGTGTCCCAAGCGCTTGCCCGCAAGTGGCGTCCCCAAACATTTTCCGAACTGGTCGGCCAGGAACATGTCGTGACCGCGCTGACCCATGCGCTGGAACAGGGACGGCTGCATCACGCCTATCTTTTCACCGGCACCCGCGGTGTCGGCAAGACCACGCTGGCGCGCATCATTGCGAAGGCGCTGAACTGCGAGACCGGCGTCACCGCCACGCCGTGCGGCGTCTGCGCCGCCTGCCGCGAGATCGATGGCGGCCGTTTCCCCGATCTGGTCGAACTGGACGCGGCCTCGAACACGCAGGTGGACAACATGCGCGAGCTGCTGGAGAACGCGCTCTATGCGCCCACCGCCGGACGCTACAAGGTTTATCTGATCGACGAAGTGCACATGCTATCGCGTAGTGCGTTCAACGCAATGCTGAAGACGCTGGAAGAACCGCCGGCGCATGTCAAGTTCATCCTCGCCACCACCGATCCGCAGAAAGTCCCGGTGACGGTGCTGTCGCGCTGTCTGCAGTTCAATCTCAAACAGATTCCGCAACCGCAGATCGCCGGCCAGTTACGCAAGGTGCTGGAGGCTGAAGGCATCGCGTTCGAGGATGCCGCGCTGGCGCTGCTGGCGCGCGCGGCGCAGGGCAGTCTGCGCGACGCGCTGAGCCTGCTCGACCAGGCGATCGCTCACGGCGGCGGACAGGTGACCGACACGTCGGTGCGTGCGATGCTCGGCACCGTCGATCAGGGCTATCTGTTCACGGTACTGGAGGCGCTGGCGGCCGGTGACGGGCCGGCGATGATCGCGGAGGCCGACCGCATGGCCGCGCGCAGCCTGTCGTTCGAGGCGGCGCTGCAGGAGCTGGCGACATTGCTGCACCGTGTGGCGCTGATGCAGGCGGTGCCCGATGCGATCGACGCGAATGATCCGGATCGACCGCGGCTGGCGGAAGCTGCAAGCGCGTTTACGCCCGAAGAAGTGCAGTTGCTCTATCAAATCGCGTTGCACGGCCGCGGCGACATCGGCTTGGCGCCCGACGAGTACGCCGGCTTCACGATGACATTGATGCGCATGCTGGCGTTCGTTCCGGAAAGTGGCACCGTGTCGTCCGCAGGCGCCGCAGCCAAGCGCGTCGCCCGGCCGGCAGGCGTCGCGCCACGGCGCGAGCGCGCGGCCACGGAAGCGGCGGCTGCCGCAACAACGGCCCGGCAACCTGCGGCCCCGGCCCCGACGGCTGAAAGTGAAAACACGGTTGCTGCCGGCAGCGGCGACTGGCTGACGCTGGTCAACGACGCGCTGAAAATCGGCGGCATGGCGAAAATGCTGGCGCAGCACTGCGAGCTGGTGTCGCAGACCGCGGACCGGATCGAACTGCGGCTGGCGGAGGCGCACGTCCATCTGATGGAAAAGCCGTACCAGGACAAGCTCCGGGCGGCGCTGGAAGCGCACTACGGGCGGCGCATGCGGCTCACGATCACGGCGGGACCGGCGACCGGCAACACGCCGGCCGAGATCGGCGACCGCGAACGCGCGGCACGCCAGACACAGGCGATCGCCGCCATCGAGCGCGATCCGTTCGTGCGTGAAATGGTCGAGAATTTCGATGCGCGGGTCAACGAGCCGACGATCAAACCTTTGTAGGAGTACGGATATGAAAAACGGATTGGCCGGCTTGATGAAACAGGCCCAGCAGATGCAGGAAAACATGAAAAAGGCGCAGGAACAGCTGGCGACGATCGAAGTCGAGGGCCAGGCCGGCGCCGGACTGGTGAAAGTCGTGATGACCTGCCGCCACGACATCAAGCGGGTTTCAATCGACAACAGCCTGCTCGGCGATGACAAGGACATGCTCGAAGACCTCGTCGCGGCGGCGGTCAACGACGCGGTGCGCCGGGTGGAAACCACGGTGCAGGAAAAAATGAGCGGACTGACCGCCGGCTTCAGCATGCCGCCGGGATTCAAGCTGCCATTTTGAGGGCAGTGAGGAGTGAGGCGTAAGGAGTGAGGGGTAAATAATGCGGCGTGCTTCGCACGCCGGAAACCTCAACTCCTCACACCTCACTCCTCTCTCCTCACGCACGTAAATGACACCATCCAGCCTCGACGAGCTGATCAACGCGTTGCGCTGCCTGCCGGGGGTCGGCCCGAAATCGGCGCAACGCATCGCTTACCATCTGCTGCAACGCGATCAGGCGGGTGCGGCGCGGCTGGGCACCGCGCTGGAGCGCGCGCTGAAGCTGATTCGCCGCTGCGAGAAGTGCAACAATTTTGCGGAGGAGGCGGTATGCGAGTTGTGTGCGTCGCCGCGGCGCGATGCGCGATTGCTGTGCGTGGTCGAAACGCCGGGCGATTTGCTGATGATGGAACAGGCGCAATGTTACCGTGGCCTGTATTTCGTGCTGATGGGCCGCCTGTCACCGCTCGATGGCATCGGGCCGAAGGAAATCCATCTCGACCGGCTGGTGCAGCGCGCCGCCGACGGTGTGGTGCAGGAGGTGGTGCTGGCAACCAACTTCACGGTCGAAGGTGAGGCCACCGCGCACTACGTCGGCGAACTGCTGCGGCCCCAAGGCATCAAGGTGACGCGCATTGCGCGCGGCCTGCCGATGGGCGGTGAACTCGAGCACGTTGATGGCGGCACGCTGGCGCAGGCAATGCTCGAACGAAGAGAGGCGTGACGTGGTGAAACATTCGGCCGCTCCCTCCCGCATGCACAAGCCGGTACGCCGCGGCCGCCGCCGCGTTGCGGCGCCGCCACCGCCGGACAACACGCAGAAGCTGCAGAAGGTGTTGGCGCAGGCGGGACTGGGTTCGCGTCGCGACATGGAGCAGTGGGTGCGCGAGGGTCGCGTTCGGGTCAATGGCGCGGTCGCAATGGTCGGCATGCGAGTCGGTCCCGACGATCTGGTCAAGGTCGGCCGGCGCATCGTGCGGCTGCGCCCGGCGCGCCGCCTGCCGCGTGTGCTGCTCTACCACAAACCGGAAGGCGAGATCGTCAGCCGCGATGATCCCGGCGGGCGACCGACGGTGTTCGAGCGGCTGCCGCGGCTGCGCGGCGCGAAATGGCTGGCGATCGGCCGCCTCGACATCAACACCGGGGGGCTGCTGATCTTCACGACGTCGGGGGAACTGGCCAATCGCATGATGCACCCGCGTTTCGAAGTCGAGCGCGAATACGCCGTGCGCGTGCACGGCACGCTCGATGCGGATCAGGCGGCGCGGCTGACGAGCGGCATCGGGCTGCCCGACGGCAGCGCGCGTTTCGACATGCTCGAGGACGCGGGCGGCGAAGGCGCGAATCACTGGTACCGCGTATTGCTGAAGGAGGGGCGCAACCGCATCGTGCGCCGCATGTTCGAAGCCGTCGGGTTGACCGTCAGCCGGCTGTTGCGGGTGCGTTTCGGTCCGGTCGATCTGCCGCCGCGGCTGAAACGCGGCCAGAGCCTGGAGTTGAGCAACGTGCAGACGGCACGCCTGCTGACATGGCTCAACTTTCCGGTTGATGGCGCTCCGCTGCCTGTGGCGCGTGGCCAGGCGCGAGCTGGTCGGCGCCCAGCATGAACACACAGTCGCTGCCACCGCCGGTTTCCGGCCAGAAGAACGGCAGATGCGGGAATGCGTATTCCACTTCCGCACGGCGGTGCCCGACTTCGACGACCAGCACGCCGGCTGCGGTCAGCCATTGCGCGGCGTCGGCGAGGATGCGGCGCACCACGTCGAACCCGTCGTCTCCGGCGGCCAGCGCCAGCCGCGGCTCGTGTCGGTATTCCGCCGGCAGCCGGCTCATGGCGCGAGCATCGACGTACGGCGGATTGGCTATGATGAGGTCATAGCGCTGCGGCGCCAGTGCGGCGAACAGATCGGACTGCGTCAGCCGTATGCGCGTCTCCAGCCGGTAGTCCATGACATTGCGACGAGCGACGTCGAGCGCATCGGGGGAGATATCGGACGCATCGATCGCGGCGTGCGGGAACGCGTGCGCAAGCAGCACGGCCAGGCAGCCGGAGCCGGTGCACAGGTCGAGCGCGCTTTGCACGGTGTCAGGCTCGGTGATCCACGGCGCAAGGCCGTCGGGCAGCAACTCGGCAATGAACGAACGCGGGACGATCACCCGTTCGTCGACGTAGAAATGAAAATCGCCGAGCCAGGCTTCACGGGTCAGATAGGCAGCCGGCTTGCGTTCGGTTACGCGCCGTTCGATCAGTCCGAGCGCATCGCCGATTTCGGCGTCCGTCAACCGCGCGTCGAGAAACGGTTCCAGCCGCTCCGGCGGCAGATGCAGCGCATGCAGCACCAGATAGACCGATTCGTCGAATGCATTGTCGCTGCCGTGGCCGAACGCAAGACCGGCCTCGATGAAACGGCTGGTGCCGAAGCGTATCAGGTCGCGTACCGTTCGCAGCGTGCGCGCCGCTTCCGGGAAATCCGTCATGCGGGGATTTTAGCGTGAATCGTTGGTGCGCGGCTGGTTGCGATTGCGGTTCGTTCCATGGAACGAACCGACGCCCGCCGTTTACAGCTTTCCGAAATCGAGCTTGATAGTCGCCAGATCGGTGCTGCGCTCGAGCAGATCGAGCGTATGTGCCGCATCCGGCTCGGCGCGGCCTTGCGCCTTGCCGGCGTTGTTGATCAGCCAGTGCAGGTTGGTCGGCGAGTCGGCGTTGGCCAGCGCATTTTCGAGACTGACTTCGCCGCTGGCATGCAGATGGAACAGCGCCTGTTCGAACGTCTGCGAGCCCGGCGCCAGGCTTTGTTCCATCGCGTCCTTGATTTCGTCGATCGCGCCCTTGCGGATCAGCTCCGCGATGTGCGGCGTGTTGAGCAGTACTTCGATTGCCGGCACGCGCTTGCCGGCCTTGTTCGGCACCAGGCGCTGCGAAATGATCGCCTTCAGGCTGAACGAAAGATCCGACAGTACCGCGTCGCGCACTTCGCGCGGGAAGAAATTGAGAATACGGTTGAGTGCGTGATAGCTGTTGTCGGCATGCAGCGTCGACAGGCACAGGTGCCCGGTCTGCGCAAACAGCAGCGCCGACTCCAGCGTCGAGCGTTCGCGGATTTCGCCGATCATCAGCATGTCGGGCGCTTCGCGCATCGCGCTGGTCAGCGCGTCGTCATAGGAATGCGTGTCGACGCCGACTTCACGCTGGTTGACGATGGACTTCTTGTGCCGGAACACGAATTCGATCGGGTCCTCGATGGTCAGAATGTGCCCGGCGTGGCTGGTGGATCGGTGCTCGATCATCGACGCCAGTGTCGTCGACTTTCCGGAGCCGGTGGGGCCGACCACCAGCACCAGACCCAGCTTTTCGGCGGTCAGATTCTTCAGGATGGGCGGCAGGCGCAACTCGTCGATCGACGGCACGTCATGCTTCACGTAGCGCACCACCATCGCGACGGCGTGGCGCTGTCGAAACACGTTTACCCGGAAATTGCCCATTTCCCGCTGGCCATGGCCAAAATTCATTTCCATGCCGGATTCGAACGCCTGGATCTGCTCGTTGTTCATGATCTCGTACGCAATCTGCTTGACCTGTTGCGCATCGAGCGGTTGATTGTTGACCGGCATGACCGTGCCGTTGATCTTGATATGGATCGGTGCGCCGGCAGTGAAAAACATGTCGGATGCCTGTTTTTCAGCCATCAACTTGAACAACGGGGTTACGAACATCAGCCGGGCCTCGCTTGCTTGCTGGAAAGGTTGTTGGTATCGCTTTCCGTAATGCCAAGCAAATTCCGCACCATCTCGGTCTGGTTTCCTGAAAAGCTGCGGATTTATTCCATAAGAATATGATCGTTATGAAAAAAAATATATAGCCCATGGCGAATGGGCGCGGCCCGGCCAGCATCGCGCCCGCTCATGCAACCCGCGTACTTTGACGCACTGCGACGAACTTTGATCAATCGCCCCGCAGCAGTTCGTTGAGGCTGGTTTTCGCGCGGGTCCCGGCATCGACGCGCTTGACGATCACCGCGCAATAGAGATTCACCTTGCCGTCGGCTGCCGGCAGCGATCCCGATACGACGACCGAGCCCGCCGGAATCCGGCCATAGCTGATCTTTCCGGTAGTGCGGTCATAGATCTTGGTACTCTGGCCGATGAAAACGCCCATCGAAATCACCGAGCCTTCCTCGACGACAACACCTTCGACGATCTCCGAGCGCGCACCGATGAAACAATTGTCCTCGATGATCGTCGGATTCGCCTGCAGCGGCTCCAGCACGCCGCCGATGCCGACGCCGCCTGACAGATGTACGTTCCTGCCGATCTGCGCGCAGGAGCCGACCGTGACCCAGGTGTCGACCATCGTACCTTCATCAACATACGCACCGATGTTCACGTACGACGGCATCAGCACCACGTTTTTGCCGATGAACGCACCCTGGCGCACCGCCGCCGGCGGCACCACGCGAAAACCGCCGTTCCGAAATCGGCTGTCGTCGTAAGCGGCGAACTTGGCCGGGACCTTGTCGAAGTAACGGGTATAGCTGTCCTGGACCACTGCGTTGTCTTCGAGCCGGAACGACAGCAGCACCGCCTTCTTGATCCATTCGTGCGTCACCCATTGGCCATCGACTCTTGCGCTGACCCTCAGCTCACCGGAATCGAGGCGCCCGATCACGTCGGCCACTGCCTGCCGCACGGCGCTGTCCGCGGTGGCGGGATTGATTTCACTGCGGCGCTCGAACGCGTCGTCGATGACTTTCTGCAACTTTTCCATGAGGCTCCCTTGAGAATGCACAAAAACAGTGAGTCGATACTTAAAGATCGTTGAATGAGACTGCGCCGCGGTGCGAACAGCCCGACTCGAAACGGACAACGCCGTGGCCTGGCTTCCAGATCCCGCCGCTCCGTGAACGTCGTGGCGGACTACGGTTCGGTGGTCATGTATGGCGGAGTCGATTCAGAGTGATGATAGCTGAAAAAAATCGATGTGCCGATTGTAAAGCGTCAAACGCCTGCAGCGCCGATGCTGGCGCCACCGCATACGTAAAGCGTCTGCCCGGTGATGTAGCCGCTGTCGGGCGACAGAAAAAACATGACCGCACGCGCGATGTCGTCGGGCGTCCCGACGCGCTTTACGACGATGCTGTCGATGGTTTCCTGCAGTTGTCGGCTGCCGGCCGGATGGCCGCGCTTGAACAGTTCGGTTGCGACCGGCCCCGGCGCCACGACGTTGACCGTAATGTTGTCGCTGCCGAGTTCCAGCGCGCAGGTGCGGCTCATGCCGATCAGTCCGGCCTTGGTTGCCGAATAGACCATGCGGTACGGTTTTCCCAGCGCGGCGCGCGACGAAATGTTTACGATCCGCCCGAATTTCGCGGCACGCATGCCGGGCGTGAACGCCTGGATCAACTGCATCGCCGCGCGCAGATTGAGCGCGACCGCGTATTCGAGATCGTCAATGGTTGCGTCTTCAAGCGGCCCCGGCCGATTGGCGCCGGCATTGTTTATCAGGCAGCCTATCGTATGACGGTTCGCGATCTCCGCGGCGGCGGCGGCCGTCGCGGCGGAGTCGGTCAAATCCACTGCATAATGCGTCAGCCGCTGGTGTTTGAGCGGCGGGGCTTTGCGCTGCAGCGTAATCACGCGGCAACCGCTGTCCAGCAGATGTCGCGCGATGGCTTCGCCAATGCCGGAACTCGCTCCGGTTACGACGGCTGTCTGATCATTCATCATATTAATCTCAAATGTTGTAGTTTAGCCTCAAGCCCGCTACCGGCATATCGTCGATCGCGATCAGCCGGCCGCTGCCGGAAAGGGTGACGTAGGCGGTGCGCATGTCGTGACCGCCGAAACAGAGATTGGTGGTGTAGCGATCCGGTAGCGGAATATGGCCGCAGAGACGGCCGTCGGGCGCAATCGCGCTGATGCCTCCGTGCAGCAGCGTCGCCACGTAGAGATTGCCGAGCGCGTCGACGGCCATCGAATCAAAGCGCTGGTAGTGGCCGCCAGGCGATACAATCAGCATGCGGCCGCCATGAGGGGATGGCCATGGTTCGCGGCGGACACGACCGGTTTCCTCGATCTCGAATTGCCACAGGCGCGCGCCTTCGGTTTCGACGTAATACAGCTTGCTGCCGTCGGGCGACAGCGCAACACCGTTGGGTGTCATCACCTGTCGCGCAATGACGCGTGCATCAGTGCCGCCGGCGTTCGCGTAGAAGATACCGCCGCGATCGATCTCGTGCTCGCGCACTTTTCCCAGATCGGTGAAGTAGAATCCACCACACGCATCGAACACGATGTCGTTCGGGCCGCGCAACGCATGTCCGTCGACGGTGTCGTAAATCCGTTCGACACGGCCGGTGGCGGGATCGACACGTTCGATGCGGCCGCCCGAATAGTCGTCGGCTTGCGCCACCGGCCGGCAGGTGCCGTCGGCTTCGGTGGTCCAGCGGAAACCGCCGTTGTTGCAGACGTAGACCGCGCCGTCGGGGCCGATCGCGGCACCGTTCGGTCCGCCACCCGGGCGCGCGACCACATCGATGCGGCTGTCCGGCGTGACCCGGCTCAGTGTACCGCGCGCAATCTCGACCACCAGCACGGAGCCATCATCGAGGGCGATCGGACCTTCCGGGAATTGAAGTCCGCTGGCGATTTCGCGGATTTTCATCGTGCGTGCTCCGACCGCGCATTCATCCCTTTTTACGATGCACCAGCGACAGAATCTTCAGCTTCAGTGCGGCAAAATCGGGGCTTGCCGCGACGTCGGCGTAGAGGCGCGGCCGTTCGAATGGAATCTGAAATGTTTCGATGACCTTGCCGGGGCGCGCACTCATCACGCACACCTGGTCCGACAGAAAAATCGCTTCTTCGACGTCGTGCGTGATGAAGAAAATGGTGGGCCGATGTTCCTGCAGAAGCTGGAGCAGAAGCTCCTGCATGTCGAGCCGCGTCTGGGCATCGAGCGCGCCGAACGGCTCGTCCATCAGCAGCAACTCGGGCGCATTGATCAGCACACGGGCGATCTGCAGGCGCTGCTTCATGCCGCCCGACAGCTGGTACGGATAATGATGTTCGGAACCCTCCAATCCGACTGCTTGGATGAAGCGTGTCACTTGCGGCCGGTATTGATTTTTCGGGCGACCGCGCATGCGCGGGCCGAACGCGATGTTGTCGAACACATCGAGCCACGGATAGAGCGCCGGTTGCTGAAACACCACTCCACGATCGAGGCCGGGTCTGACGATCGGATGGCCGCCCAGCAGGATGCGTCCTGCGGACGGTTTTTCGAACCCGGCGATCATCCGCAACAGCGTGCTCTTGCCGCAGCCGCTGGGCCCGACGATCGACATCACTTCGGCGGGCGCCACCCGCAGGTTGATGCCGCGGACGGCGGTCACTTCGGACGCATCGGACAGGACGAAGCGCTTGCTGACGTTTTCAATGCCGAGTTCGTGTCCGATCGGCGTCATTGCTTGCCGCGCCAGTGCAGAAAGTGTGCTTCGAGCGCCATGAACAGGCCTTCGAGCGCCAGCCCGATCACGCCGATGATCAGCACACCGATATACACCACCGGGATCCGGAAGAACGTCGTCGCGTCCATGATCATGTAGCCGAGCCCGACCTGCGCCGCGATCAGCTCGGCGGCGACCACCAACGCCCAGCACAGCGCCATCGCGATGCGCATGCCGGTGATGATCTGCGGCAGGGCGCCGGGCAGAATCACCCGCGTAAAGACCTGCAGCTTCGTCAGTCCCAGAGAATAGGAAGCTAGAATCAGGTCGCGTGGAACCGATTTGACGCCCGACGCGGTATTCAGCGTGATATAGAGGAACGCGGTCAGAAAGATCAGCGCCAGCTTCGATACTTCGCCGATGCCGAAATAAAAAATGAAAAGCGGAATGAGTGCGATCGGCGGGATGGGGCGTAAAAATGACAGAAACGGAGTAACAACGGCTGCGAACGCTTTGTTTGTGCCGAGTAGGGCGCCAATCGGAACTCCGACAAGAATGGCCAGCACAAATCCGCCAAGCGCGCGAAAAAGGCTGGCCAGTATTTCGAGATATAACGGCTTTCCGGCGTAACCGTCTCTGATCAAGTTGATCAGCGCATCATAGATAGCCTGAATCGGCGGAAAGCGATCCGGGTTCAACTTGCCCCAATAGCTCGCGGCGCCCCATGCCAAAAATACAACGGCTACCGCCACTACGCTGTATACCGTGTAGCGATCGAACCTGCCATTTACTCGACCGTTCATCGACTCGACGTGATAACTTGATTATCTGTGTGATTCTTTGCTCTTTCTGTATGCTTTAACAAAATCCGTCATCATGTACGAATCGACGTCAGGTACGCTTTTTACCAATTTGTACGTTTGGGCAAACTTGGCGTAATCGTCGAGGAAACCATGCAGTCCACTGGTTGAAGACCAGTATACCGGGCTGTTCGGGTCAAGCATGCCGTCGGCCGGAAAATAGCGCAACGCTTTTTGACCTTCCTCGGCCTGATGTTTGTCCATGCCGGTATATTCGACCGTGTAGCGTATCGCTAGTTGTGGAGCTTCTTTCATCTTCTGTAACCCCATGTCCCATCCTCGCAACAACTTTAGAATGTCGCTGCGATGCCTATCAAGCCATGCCTTCTTCCCCGCCCATCCAAGATACCCGGGACCATACTTGAGGTCTCCATTGTTGAAAATGGCATGGGCGCCGCGGTCTTGTAACTGAAACAGGAATGGTGCCCACGTAAATACGGCGTCAACATCTCCATTCAGCAATGCTGCCACTTGCTGCGGAGGCTGCATGTTCAGAATATTGATTGAGTGGGGCGACATGCCATTTTCCTGCAAGGCCTTCAGCAGGCCATAATGTGCATCGGAGCCGGTGACCAGTCCGATCTTTTTCCCTGATAATTCCTTGATCGACTTGACCGTGCTTGACGGCGGGACGACGATAGCTTCCACCCCGTTGTAATCCATGACGGTGGCAATCCAGTGTACGTCGGCGCCGTTCGCATAGGCCAGCAGTTGCGGGCCTACGCCTCCCCACGCCAGATTGATGCGGTCTCCGGCCAGCGCTGCATACTGCGCTGCGCCCGAGGTGAACTTTATCCAGTTGACCTTGAGGCCGAGCTTGTCGAAGTAGCCTTCATGGCGTGCGATCCACAACGGGCCGTTAATGATTGGCTGATAGCCGACCGAAATCGAGTCAGCGCTCCGGGCGGGCGTGGTGCCAAGAGTGATCGCGACCGCCGCCGTTATTCCAATGTAACGCAACAGCAGTGTCGCGAAACGGCCGGCAGCACTGCGGTTTGCCGTGAGGCATGACGTGATCCGATTGAATGATGACATGAGCGACCTCCTCGCTGTAATTGTCACGACATTCCTGCGCAGGCCGATGATCCGGCTCGCCGGTGTCAGCCGGCGAGCCGGATCATCGGTGTTTCAATGATGACTGGTAGAGTGATTTGAAGACTCAACTTCCCTTCAGCTTTTGCGCATTGGGAAACCACATCTCTTTCCATGAAGCCGGCTCCTTGTTGATGCGTCCGATCTTGTGCATGAATTTGACGACCTGCATCGTATTCTGCGGCGTTTCCGAATAGATCACGTCCGGGCTGCTGATGATGGCAACCACGTCCTCGACCGGCAGCTTGCTCTTCGCGCGGTCGATATAGGCCTGCGCCGCCTTGTGTTTGTCGCTGGCGATGATCGACATCGCTTCGCCGTAGGCATCGAGGAAGGCCTGGTAGGTTTTCGGGTTTTCCTTGTGGAACTTGATCGATGTCCACGCCACGGTCAGCGTCGACGGGCCGCCGAGTATGTCAAAAGTGTTGAAGACGGTATGGATGCGCGGATCCTTCTGCATGATGTGCGTATAAGGCTGCGAAACGAATGCGACGTCCACCGCACCTTCGCCGGACAGCACCGCCGACGTGGCGTCCGGCTGCGACATCGACACCGTCAGGTGATCCAGCTTGTCCCAGTTCTTTTCACCGAACTCCTTCGCTGCCAGCATCTGCAGAAAGGTTGCCTGGGTCGAAATCTTCACCGCCGGCAGGCCGATCTTGTCCTTGCCGGTCAGATCCTTGATCGACTTGATATTGGGATTGCGGGTGTTGAAGTATTCCGGCTGCGCGCTGGTGGCGGCGATGCCGCGCACGGCGCCGGTCTTGGCCCAGTACAGCGTGAACGGCATGAAGCCGGTGAACGCGATATGAAGATTGCCGGACAGCATCGCGTCGATTGCGTTGCTGCCGCCGGCGAACGTGGCCCACTTGATGTTGGTTTTTTCAAGGCCGGCCGCCTTCAGATGCTTTTCGAGCAAATGGTTCTGCCTCATGACGATGGCGGGCAGGAACGCGAGGCTGAGCTGATCGGCAAGCACCAGCGTCGATACTTCCGCTGAAGCTTTCGATTGAATTCCACAAAGCACTAACAAACCACCGAGGAATGCAGCCACCAGTTTTCTGGAAATCATTTCTCGATCCTCCTTGATTAGTCTCTTGCGGTGAAGTTGCTGAACCAGGTCAGGATTGCCTTGTTAATGAATGATGATTCTCGATAGGTTTCAGCGTGTCTCCTGTGATTGGTTGTCGATGTAATGCATGAGCGTTTTTTTGTTTATGCCGGTGCGGTCGGGGTCGGCCGATGGTCAATGAGCGGCCGCATCAGTGCCAAGCAGGACCGTTACCTGACTCGACAGATGCCCGCCGTTGCCGTGGCAAAGCCCCACTTCGGCGCCGCGCACCTGGCGTTCGCCGGCGGTGCCGCGCAATTGCTCGGTATTTTCGATCAGCGTGAAAATGCCGTACATGCCCGGATGCACGCAGGACAGACCGCCGCCATTGGTATTCACCGGCAGCCTGCCGCCGGGCGCGATGTTGCCGTCGGCGACGAAGCGTCCGCCTTCGCCTTTCGCGCAGAACCCCAGGTCCTCGAGGAACAGGATCGTGTTGATCGTGAATGCGTCGTAGAGCTGCAGCAGATGGACGTCCTTGGGTTGCAGTCCCGCCATTTCGAACGCGTGTTTTCCGGATTCGGCAGCCGCCGTGACGGTGACGTCCGGCATCGCCGAAATCTGACGATGCCATTGTGCGGCCGCCCCGCCGAGAAAATAAACCGGCTTGCGCGGAAAATCCTTCGCGCGCTCCTTCCGCACCATGATCACCGCACCGGCGCCGTCCGTCACCAGGCAGCAATCGCGGACGGTGAGCGGATCGCAGATCATCCGTGCCTTCAGCACGTCGTCCACCGTCAGCGGATCGCGCTTGTACGCAAGCGGGTTGAGCTGCGCCCAGCGCCGCGCCGCCACCGCGACTGCGGCCAGTTGCTCGCGCGTCGTGCCGTACTGATGCATGTGCCGGGCCGCGGCCAGCGCGTAGGCGACGACCGGATAGCGCGGCTTGTACTGGGCTTCATGCGGCGGTAGATCGGCGCCGCTGACCAGCTTGCCGGCGCCGGTTTTCTGGTTGCTGCCGTAGCAGATCAGCGCCACCTCGCACAGGCCGGCGTGCAGTGCGGCGGCCGCCGAAATGGCATGTGCCAGGAACGAAGATCCGCCGAGATTGGTGCCGTCGGCGTAGCGGGGGCGGATGCCGAGATACTCGCCCACCGTCAGTGTCGGAAAGAAATTCACCAGATTCGACGTGAACAATCCATCGACATCAGTCAGCTTGAGACCGGCATCGGCCAGTGCCTGGTGTGTCGCTTCGCCAAGCAGTTCGAGATGCGTGCGTCCCGGTGCCTCTCCGATTCCGGCGAGGCCGGTACCAACGATTGCGGCTGAACCCTTCAATTGATGTGCCATGCCCGTCCCTTACGCTTTTTCAAACAGAACCGCCGGTTCACCGCCGAGCTCGCCGATCTTTGCGCGTACCGCCATACCGATCTTGACTTCTTCCGGTGCAATGTCGACGACGCGGCTCATCATGCGCACACCTTCCGCCAGATCGATCAGCGAAATGTTGTAATTGCCGCCGGCTTCCGGCTTCTGGCGCACGATGCTGGTCGAGTATACGGTGCCGGTGCCGGCGGCGGGTTTGCGTTCGAGATCGATCGATCCGCAATGCGGGCACGAAATGCGCGGATAAAAGATATGCCTGTGGCAATCATTGCACTGCTGGATCATTACCTTTCCGTCTTTCAGCGCCGCACGGTAGGCGGCGTCCGGTCCCGGCCCTTCGAAGGGCTTGTCACTATTTGTTGCTGTCACTGCTTGTCTCCTTGTTTCAATCACTGATTGGCACGATCCGCGCCGATGTGTCAGGCGGCGTTTCGCAGCATGTTGCGCGCAATGATGAGCTGTTGTATTTGCGACGTGCCTTCATAAAGGCGGTACAGCCGCACGTCGCGGTAAAAGCGCTCGACCTTGAAGTCGGCGATATAGCCGGATCCACCGTGAATCTGCACCGCGCGATCGGCGACCCGTCCCACCATCTCGGTGCAGAAGTACTTGCAGCAGGATGCCAGCATCGCGATGTTTTCCCCGGCGTCGCGGCGCGTGGCCGCGTCGAGTACCATGCAGCGTCCGGCATACGCCTCGGTGCGGCTGTCGGCCAGCATCGCCTGCACCAGCTGGAATTCACTGATCGGCTGGCCGAACTGCCGGCGTTGCGTCGCGTAATTCACGGAATCCTCGATCAGGCGCTCGGCCGCTCCGACCGCCGCCGCGGCGATGTGCAATCGCCCGCGATCAAGAATCTTCATTGCCGTCTTGAATCCCGTCCCTTCCGTGCCGCCGAGCAACGCGGACGCCGGAACGCGGCAGTCGTCAAAATTTACGTCGCAGGTGAGCGAGCCGTGATGTCCCATCTTGCGGTCGGGTTTTCCGAGCGACAGGCCGGGTGTGCCGGCTTCAACGAGAAAGGCCGAGATTCCGTTCGCGCCCTTGTCCTCGGGATTGGTGCGGGCGAACACGGTGAACAATCCGGCCACCGGCGCGTTGGTGATGAAGCGCTTCGCGCCGTTCAACACGTATTGATCGCCCTGTCGTTTCGCGGAAGTGCGGATCGACGCCGCGTCGGAACCCGATCCCGGCTCGGTCAGCGCAAAGGAGCTGATGATTTCACCGCTGGCGAGCCGCGGCAGGTAGCGCTGCTTCTGTGCATCGGTGCCCTCCATGATGATGCCTTGCGTGCCGATGCCGATCGTGGTGGCAAATGCAGAGCGGAACGCACCCGAGGTGCGGCCGATTTCGAAGATGATCCTGGCTTCTTCCTCCATGCCGAGCCCGAGGCCGCCGTACGCTTCCGGAATGGTCAGGCCGAACAGGCCGACGGCTTTCATTTCGGCGATGAGCTCCGGCGGGATGCGGCCCTCCGTCTCGACGCGCTCTTCGTTCGGAACCAGGCGTTCCTTCACGAAGCGTGAAATCGTTTCGAGCACCTGCTGGAATGTGTCGGTGTCCACGGGATTTACTGTTCCGGTTGACGTTCATTCGTATCGGAGCGGCTGTCGTGATGTGCCGCGCCACCGCGTCCGGCAATAATGTTCCGCGCCAGCTCCTTCAATCGTTCTCCGAGATCGTCAAGCCGGGCATGGCTGACGCGCGAACTTGGACCGCCGCAGCTCAACGCCATCCGCACGCCGTCCACCACGAGCGGCACGCCGGCGGCATTGGCGTCGGGATCCCAATGTCCCGCGGAGAAGCAATAGCCATGTGTACGGTAGCGTTCCATTTCCCGGTCGATCGCCTGTCGCATCGGCAGCCACCAGTCTTCCGGACCGCTACTGCGAACTTCTTCCAGCAGCGTTTCTCTTTCGAAGTCCGGCAGTCCGGCGAGATAGCCGCGTCCGATCGCAGTCGTTGCAATCGGCATCTTCGATCCGATCTCGAGCGGTAGTGTCACCACGGTTCTGTCGCGCGAACGCTCGACGTAGATCATGTCGCGCCCGTCCCTGACGCCAAGCGCCACCGTGCCCCCGGAATAGTCCGCCAGTGCCTGCATCAGCGGGCGTGCGATCTGCCGGACGTCGAGCTTCGCGAGCACCGGATAACCGAGCGACAGCACGTGCGGATGAAGGTGGTAGCCTTTACCGTCGGCATTCGGAGAAAGAAAGCCGAGGACCGTCAGCGTGTAGGTAAGGCGCGATACCGTCGGCTTCGGCAGCCCGGTGCGGCGCGCGAGTTCGGCGTTCGTGACGGAGTCGTCGCCGAGCTTGAACGCCTGCAGCAACTGCAGCCCGCGGCCGAGCGAGACGACAAACTGCCGATCCTGCAGCCGGCTGTCCGCAGCGCCACTAAGCGGCTCGGTTTCAGACCGTCTCATGAAAGCTCCCCAACAACATACAGGGCGGCCGGCGAATCATCGCAGCAGCATCAGGAACGGCAGGCGCGGGGTTTGAACGCATTTCGCTACATGAATCTAGTTTCGCAGTGCGGTACATTAGTGGCGGTCACATTAATGACAGTATGATAGGCAAGTTTCAGATTTTTATGCAGTATAATGCAGAATTATAAAACGGCAAATAAATGATTCGCTACGCGAACCGTTTTTAGACGACACTCAAAAGGACCGCGACATGCCTGTGGTGTTGCTTGAAACCCCATCCGACGGGGTGGCACTGCTAAGAATCAATCGGCCGCAGCGGCGAAACGCGCTGAACATGGAGGTGCGGCAGCTTCTGGTCCGGCATCTCGGGGAGTTGGCGGACGACGCCGACATCCGCTGTGTGGTCATTACCGGTGACGCCCGCGCGTTCGCGGCGGGTGCTGATATTGGCGAAATGGCCGATCTGGGAGCGATCGAGTTGCTGGAGCGCCAGGTTGGAAAGCTGTGGGACGCGATCGCCGCGTTTCCGAAACCGCTGATTGCAGCGGTGAGCGGTTATGCGCTCGGCGGTGGCTGTGAGCTGGCGATGCACGCCGACATCATTATTGCCGGCGAGTCGGCGCGGTTCGGGCTGCCTGAAGTCCGTCTCGGCATTCTGCCGGGCGGCGGCGGTACGCAGCGGCTGGTGCGCGCCGTCGGAAAATTCAAGGCGCTGTACATGATGCTGACCGGCGAATTCATGTCCGGCACCGAAGCGCATGCGATGGGTCTTGCGAGCCGGGTTGTGCCCGACGTCGAAGTCGAATCGCGCGCGATCGAAACGGCGGCGCATATCGCGGCACTGCCGCCGCTGGCGGCGATGCAGATCAAGGAAGTGGTGTTGCGCGGACAGGATGCCGATCTCGCCACCGGACTCGCGCTGGAGCGCAAGGCGCTGCAGGTGTTGTTCTCGTCGGAAGACAAGCGCGAGGGCATGCACGCGTTCATCGAAAAACGAAAACCCAAATTTGTCGGGAGATGATGGATGGCTCGGGATGCAAAAGATCGGGATTGGACTGTCGGCGTGATTGGTACCGGAACCATGGGACGCGGCATCATGCAGGTCGCGGCGGCCGGCGGCATGCGCGTGCTCGCGCATGACGAACGTGCGGCGGCGGCGGAAGATGCGAAGAACTACATCGCGAAGATGCTCGCGCGTAGTGCCGAAAAGGGCCGCGTCACCGCGGAGGCAGCTGAGGCGGCGACCCATCGCATCGGCATCGCAGCCGATGTCTCCGATCTGGCGCAATGCGACATCATCATCGAGGCGGTTGCCGAGCGCCTCGACGTCAAACAGGCTGTTTTCTCGAAACTTGATGCGATGGTGCGGCCGGACTGCATTCTGGCGACCAATACCTCGTCGCTTTCGGTCACCGCGATCGCGGCTTCGTGCAAGCAGCCACAGCGTGTCGCGGGATTCCATTTCTTTAATCCGGTACCGCTGATGAAATTGGTTGAGGTCATTCCGGGGCTCAAAACCGATTCCGCGGTGACTGAAACATTGATGGCGGTCGGGCGGCGCATGGGGCGCGAGCCGGTGCTGACAAAGGACAGCCCGGGGTTTCTCGTCAATCATGTTGGCCGCGCCTACGTGCCGGAGGCGCTGCGCATTGTCGGCGAACAGATTGCGCGGCCGCATGACGTCGATCAGATCATGCGCGAAGCGGCCGGTTTCCGGATGGGGCCGTTCGAGCTGCTGGATCTGGTCGGTGCCGACGTCGCGCATCCGGTGATGGAATCGCTCTACGAACAGTATTATGGCGAGCCGATGTACGCGCCGTTGACACTGATGCGCCAGCGCGTTGCCGGAAGCCTGCTGGGCCGCAAGACGAGTGAAGGGTTCTATCGTTACGAGAACGGCAAGGCAGTGAATCCGCCGCCCGCCGCAGTGCCGAATGCCGCCGTCCCAAACGTCTGGATCAGTAAACAGGAGCCTGACGGTTACCAGGCGGCGCAAGCGCTTCTGTCCAAACTGGGCGCTACGATCGAAACCGGCGACGGGCCGACGGCCGAAGCGCTATGCGTCGTCACGCCGTTCGGACAGGATGCAACGACCGCCGTGGCCGCGCAGCGGCTCAGTGCGGAACGCACGGTCGCGCTCGATACGCTGTTCTCGCTTGAGCAGCGGCGCACCATCATGGTCACGCCGCTGATCGACAAACGCTACCTTGACGCGGCACATGCGTTGCTCGCCGGTGACGGCGCGCACGTCGCGATCATCAACGACAGTCCGGGTTTCGTTGCTCAAAGAATCGTGGCGATGCTGATCAACGTCGGCTGCAACATTGCGCAGCAGCGTATCGCGACCCCGGGCGACATCGACGCGGCGACGCGACTGGGGCTCAACTATCCGTTCGGCCCGCTCGAATTCGGCGACCGCATCGGCGCGCGGAAGGTACTGGGCATTCTCGAAGCGGTGCACGGTTTCTATCAGGAGCCGCGCTACCGGCCGTCCGCATGGCTGCGGCGGCGTGCGTTGCTCGGTGTTTCGCTGCTGACCCCGGATGCCGTGATCTAGCATGGCGTCCGGCACCCGAACCGACGCGCGAGGGCTGGGTGAGGGCGCTGCGCCATCCGCGACACAGTCGACGGCATACTCGGCGCCCGAATCCGGCGAGCCCCCAACGCCGGCGCTCGAGCGGCTGTTCAATCCGCGCGGCATTGCAGTCGTCGGCGCATCGGCCGACCTCGGCCGCATCGGCGGACAGCCGATCAAGGCGCTGACTGAAGCCCGTTATGCGGGCCGCATCTATCCGGTCAATCCGAAGTACGCCGAAGTCGGCGGCATGCGCTGCTATCGTTCGATCGCCGACATCGATGGCGATTGCGATCTCGCGTTGATCGCGTTGTCGGCGGGCGCCGTCGCGGCAGCCGTCGAAGCCTGCGGTGCAAAAGGCATCCGGTTCGCGATCATCCTGAGCAGCGGATTCAAGGAAATCGGTGAGGGCGGACGGGCGCTGGAAACGGCGTTGAAAGACGCCGGCAGAAGGAGCGGTGTGCGTTTGATCGGCCCCAATTGCCAGGGCGTTTTGAGCATTCCGAACCGGCTGTTTGCGACGTTCGGCGCGATTGCGCAGGAAACCGCGCTGCGCGCAGGCGCGGTGTCGATGGCGTTCCAGAGCGGCGGCTTCGGATTCGGCGTGATGCTGCTATGCGAGGAAATGGGCATCGGGTTCAGGCATTGCGTGTCGGTCGGCAACGAGGTCGACATCACGACGCCGGAACTGCTGGATGCATTTCTGGATGATCCGCACACAAAGGTCGCATGCGCGTATGTCGAAGGCGTGTCGGACGGCCGCGCGCTGATGGCTGCCGGACGCAAATCGATCGACGTCGGAAAGCCGGTGCTGGTATGGAAAGCCGGGAAGTCGGCAGTCGGCCGACGGGCGGCCGGTTCTCATACCGCCAACATCACCGGCAGCTCCGATGTTTTTCGTGCGGCCGCCCGGCAATCCGGCATCATCGAAGTCGGCTGTGTCGAGGACATGGTCGATCTGTTCCGTGTCTTCACGAGCTGCCGTCCGCCGCACGGCAACCGCGTCGGGGTGCTCGGCATTTCGGGCGGTTCGGGAATCGTTTTTGCGGACGCGGCCGCCGACAGAGGGCTGGTATTGCCGGATTTCGCACCGGATACCACGGCGACGCTGCGCAACGTCATTCCGGTTTTCGGCTCGGCAGCGAATCCGGCCGATCTGACCGCCGACGTATTCAATAATATCGCGAGCTTTACCGAGGCAATGACGATCGTGCTCGACGATCCGGGCATCGATCAGTTGTGCCTGTTGCTGGCATCACTTCCGGGTGCTCACGCACTGAACGCCGCACAGGCGATCGTTGCCGCGGCGCAGCGCTCGGACAAGCCGATCCTGGTCGGATGGTCGGCGCGCCGCAATCGGGCCGCAGCGGCGTACGAAGTGCTGGAACGTGCCGGCATTCCGATCATTTCGACGCCGGAACGGCTGGCGCGTGCCAGCGCGGCGCTTGCTGCATTCGCTGACACGCGGCGGCGCCTGTCACGGCGCGCAGTGTCAATGCCGGCCGCAGCTGCGTTGCCGATGCCGAACGCGCTGCTGGAGAAAGCACAACTGAGCGAAGCGGAAGGCAAACAACTGCTCGCGATGTACGGCATTCCGGTAACGCGCGACGTGCTGATCGAAGCGGATGACCGCATGGATCTGTCGGGGCTGGATATCGTTTTTCCGGTAGCCGTAAAAATCGTCTCTGCGGACATCCCGCACAAGACCGACGTCGGAGGGGTGCAACTGGATATCGCCGACCGCGACGCCTTGCAGGCAGCGGTGCGCGCGGTGCTCGCCAACGTCAAAAGGCTGATGCCGGAGGCGCGGATTGACGGTATCATGATTTCGGAGATGATTCGCGACGGCCGCGAGACGCTCGTCGGCGTGGTGAACGACGAGGCATTCGGACCGACCGTCGTGTTTGGCCTGGGCGGGATATTTGTCGAAGTGTTGCGTGATGTGAGTTACCGCGTCGCGCCATTCGACATCGAGACCGCCCGCGAAATGGTGGGCGAGCTGCGCAGCAGGATACTGTTCGACGGCTACCGCGGGTCGCCTGCACTGGATGTCGATGCGCTATGCCGAACGCTGGTGCGTATCTCCGAGATGGCGTGGCATCTGCGAACGCGGCTGGCGTCGCTCGACATCAATCCGTTGTTTGTCAGGCCCGGGGGATGGGGCGTGGTGGCGGCCGATGCCGTCGTCACGTTGGGCGGCTGACGCATGACGCTGCAATAGAATGTCATCATCATGAAAGGGAAAGACATGGCGGGATTAACGCTGGCGCAAGCTGATACGATCATTGGCAAGGCACTGGAAAAGGCGCGTTCCGAAAAAAGTCCGCCGCTGGCAGTGGTGGTCCTCGACGACTCGGGTCATCTGAAGGCGGCCCGTCGCGAAGATGGAGCCAGCATGTTTCGTTTCGACGTCGCGAGCGGCAAGGCGTGGGCGGCTGTGGCAATGAGCAGTTCGAGCCGTGCCGTGGCGAAGCGCGCCCAGGACAATCCGAATTTCATCGGCGCGCTGGCGGTGACGGCGGGCGGCAAGTTTCTGCCGCAACCGGGCGCGGTGCTGATTCGCGGCGCCGCCGGCGAAATATTGGGTGCGGTCGGCATCAGCGGTGCCAAATCGGAAGAAGACGAGGCGTTCGGCGCGTACGGCGTCGAGCAGGCGGGTCTGAAACCCGAAATCTGAATCAGGAGGTTGCCAAGGTGGAACTGCCGAGAAACGAATTCAAGCATGCGCTGCGCGAGGGCCGGCGCCAGGTCGGCATCTGGAGCAGCCTCAGTCACCATATCGCCGCGGAGATCCTGGCCGGAGCCGGATTCGACTGGATATTGCTCGACACCGAGCATTCGCCAAACGAATTGCCAATGGTGCACAGTCAGTTGCAGGCGATGGCCGGTGGCACCGCGACGCCGGTGGTGCGACCGGCATGGAATGACATGGTGCTGGTCAAGCGCTATCTCGACGTCGGTGCGCAGACGCTGCTGCTGCCGTACGTGCAGGATGAGCAGGAAGCGCGCAACGCGGTCGCCTATACGCGTTATCCACCGCAGGGTGTGCGCGGTTACTGCGGCGGCGCCCGCGCCAATGGCTACGGACGCGTGAAGGATTACCACCGCCGCGCCCCGGAAGAATTGTGCGTGCTGGTGCAAGTGGAAAGTCGGGCCGCGCTTTCGCACATCGAATCAATCGCCGCCGTGGATGGCGTCGATGGCGTATTCATCGGGCCGGGCGACCTGTCCGCCGACATGGGCCACCTCGGCGATACGCGCCATGCCGATGTGTGGAAAGCGATCGAAGACGCCGCGGCACGGATTCGCAAGGCCGGCAAGGCGCCGGGCATCCTGGTCGGCGAGGCGGATGCACAGCGTTGCTTCGACATGGGATTTGTGTTCGTCGCGGTGGGCTCGGATGTCGCGATACTGGCGCGCACGGCAGATGCGCTGGCGGCGAAGTTCCGGTGAGTCAGGGCGATTGACGGCTTTATTCGTTTCGAGGTTGAAGGGTGGCAGTTTGTTCGGGCGCCGCTCACCACCCCGTCGGCTGCGCCGCCACCCCTCCTCATTCGAGGAGGGGAAAGACGAATGTGTAGGTAACCCGCGCGGGCAATGCGCACACTACAATTCCCCTCCTGTTTTTAAGGGGGGGAGGGAGCGAAGCGGAAGGGGTGGTCGGTTTTTCCGCGGCATCGCCCTTATTCTGCCGCTGATTCGTCAGCCTTCGATAGGCCGGGAAAACGCCGGCGTCTGACATCAATGCCTGGTCGTTGTCAAAAATAGATTCAGCAAATGGCCGCATAAAAAAATGCGCTTTGTCGAAAAACTACGTCGATGCTAGCGTTGGCCGACCGCGCATTAATTGCACGTGAAAGCGTGCGGCTGAACGACGAAGAACGGACAACAAAAGAGCGCCGCGGCAGGAAAATGCGGCAGTCGAAATGATTGCAACCATCAATTCCAGGCAATGTTCCTGAGAGGAGCGAGGATGACGTTTCACAGATTCGAGGACTTCACCAGCAATCTTCTGACACCGCATTTGTCATCGGCACGGGGTCCGGTGATCGAAGGCAGTTACATGTATTTCTGCCTGGTGCGCAAGGAACCCGGAACCGGATCGGAACTGCATTATCACCCGAATGAACTGCTGATTTTTCCGCTGTCCGGAAAATTCAACATCATCGTCGGCAAGGACCGGCGCGTTATTGCCCCGGGGACTTTTGTGCATGTTCCGGCGTATGCGCGGCATTCGGTGAAGGCGACCGAGGAAGGGCCGGCGCAGTACCTCTACATGAAGGACAAGACGTGGACGGTGGTCGGACTGGCTGCAGATGAAGCGGTGCCGGACAAGGCGATGAGTGTGGAGGAAGTGAACCGGCTCTACGGCAGCGGACGGCTGGCGACGCGGAAATCGGAACCGGAGCGCTCGAAGGTGATCATAGAAGGCTTGAACACCTGCTTTTACCCGATGCACGGCGCATTCGACGGGTCGGTGTCCTCCGCGCGCAGCGTCAAATGGGTCGAAGGACAACGCATGGCGTTCGGGTTGTTCGAAGTGCCGGGCGGCTATCGCGAGGCGAGCCGGCGCAGTCCGCATGAATTGTTCGTCTATGTGCTGGACGGTGCCGTCGATGCGGAAGTGAACGGTGCGAAAAAGACGATGAAGACGGGTGACATCGCGCACGTCCGGCGCGGCGAAACGTGCCGGTTTTCGAATGAAACGCAGAAGGTCGCGCGTTACGCCGTGCTGTGTTCGACGCCCTGGCTCGAAGATCGCATTGATTCAATGACGCCGGCGGAAGTGGAGCAGGCGCAGTTGCAGATGAAGCCGAACTGACGCGCATTGCGGGTCATGATAGTCGGCGGCGCCGCGGATGCGGTGAAGATGAAGAGCTTCAGCGCCGCAGCTTGCCCATGACCTGCATGAACTTCGCGTACTCGCTTGCGTCGAGGGTGCGCGCTTGCGTGTCACCGGATAAATCGAATGCGGCAAACGTATCTTCGATCGTCGCACGATCCATGCCGTGCGTAATGAAGACGAAGCGCGAACGGCGGTCGGAGGACGGCCAGGCATCGAGCGTCATCGGTTCATGCAGCAACGTTTGCACGGCGTTGATGACGACCGGGCGGCCGTCGACATTGAGCAATCCTTTTACGCGCAGCAGGTCGGGGCCTCGCAACGAGGTCATCAGATGCAACCATGCGACGAGACCGGCACGTGGAATAGGCTGGTCGCGGTAAACGGAAAAACTATGGATGTGAGCGTCATGCCGGCCGCCACCGCCGTGAGCGTGCGTGGAATGCTCGCCGCTGCCGGCGTGCGCGAAAGCTTCTTCGCTGAGCCAGCGCTCCACCTCCGGCGCTTTCGCGCGCGGATTGTTGACGCCGGCGGTAAACAGCTGATCGGGATCGATCGCGCCGCTCACCACTTCGAGTATCCGGGCGCCGGGATTGATGCGCACGAGACGCTGACGCAGCGGCGCAACGTCTGCTTCACTGGCGAGATCGGTTTTCGTGATCAGCAGGCAGTCGGCAACCGTTGCCTGCTTGACCGATTCCGGGTTGCGATCGAGCTGGTTTCGGCCGTTGACGGCATCGACCAGCGCGATGACGTTCGAGAGTCCGAATGCCGGTGCGATTTCGGCGTCGGTGATCAGCGTCTGCATGATCGGCACCGGATCGGCAAGTCCGGTGGTCTCGACCAGAACCCGATCGAATGGCGTGATCTCACCGTCGCGGCGCTTGATGTAGAGCTCGCGCAAGGTGTTGACGAGGTCGCCGCGCACGGTGCAGCACAGACAGCCGCTGTTCAGCAGCACCATGTTTTCGTTGGGAGTGGTCACCAGCAGGTGATCGAGTCCGATCTCGCCGAATTCATTGATGATCACCGCGGCGCGCGACATCGCGGGATGCAGCAGGATGCGATTGAGCAGCGTTGTTTTGCCGCTGCCGAGAAAACCGGTGATGACTGATACCGGGCACCG
This sequence comes from Burkholderiales bacterium, assembly GCA_035700525.1. Classification (GTDB taxonomy): domain Bacteria; phylum Pseudomonadota; class Gammaproteobacteria; order Burkholderiales; family JBDZVW01; genus JBDZVW01. The sequence continues at coordinate 36,809 of DASSON010000156.1, read as the reverse complement.
CGAGTCGACGCTGGAAGAATCGGGATTCATATGTCTGCCGCAAAAAATAGTTTCCAAATTATAGTGGAGTTTCGCTGATGACTGACATCAAACGTGTGGGATTTATCGGCATCGGAAATATGGGCGCGCCGATGGCGGCGAATCTGCTGAAGGCCGGATTTGACCTGGCCGTATTCGACGTGCGGACGGAAGTCGTCGACGCGTTCGTCGCGCAGCATGGCGGGACCGTCGCGGCATCGCGGAAGGAACTGGGTGAACGATCCGATGCGGTGATCACGATGCTTCCGGACGACACGGTGGTACGCCGCGTGATTCTGGGCCAGGATGCGGAGGATAGCGTTGCCGGGGGACTGACGTCCGGAACGGTCGTCATCGACATGAGCACTTCGGATCCGGCGGGCACGGTGACATTGGGTGAAGCGCTCGCGGCGCGCGGCATTCACTGCGTGGATGCGCCAGTGATGGGCGGTGTCCCGTTTGCCCGCGATGCGTCGCTCGACATCATGGTGGGTGGTGCACCGGCGATCGTCGAGCGCTGCCGCCCGTTGTTCGACGCACTTGGCCGTAAGGTATTCGTGTGCGGCCCGCTGGGCGCCGGGCATGCATTGAAAGCCCTGAACAATTACGTCAACGCCTGTACGCTGGTCAGCCTGGTCGAGGCCCTCACAGCAGGACACAAGTACGGCATTCCGACTTCGGTGATGATTGAATCGATGCAGGCGATGTGCACCGGACGCAATCATCCACTGGACAAGAAAGTGATTCCGCACATTCTGACACGCCGTTACGGAACGGGGATGGCGCTGCGGCTAATCGCAAAGGACGTCGGCATCGCGGCCAGCGTCGCCAGCCGTCTGGGCGCGCCGGCGCCGCTTGCGGAAAAGTGTGCGGAACTGTGGCGAACCGCCGGCGCCGCGCTGGGTGGCACGGTGGATCAGACCGAGATCGTGCGTTACTGGGAACAGGCGGCGGACGTGCGGCTCGATGATTAGCGCGTTATGGAAACGTGGGGACGAAGGATAAGTAGGTCGGATCGCGCATGGCAGAAATCCGGCATTGGAGAAGCGTCGTCGGATCACGCTCCGCTCATCCGGCCTGCACCGGCTGTTGGAGTTCCTTTGATCAACGTCGATGCGTACATCGTCACATAGAAGAATGTCTATCGATCTGATAAAAATAAATCATTTGATCTATAGCTGAATCGCACCTAGTCTTGGGTTCCTCGATGTTTTCGGGGGAAAGGAGACATGGCGATGGAGGCGCTACAGTCGACGGTTGAATTCTGCTCGACCGGGTTGCCGGTCGGCATCGAGGTGCACGGAATGGACTTGTCGCAGCCCATGGAACCCGTGGTGCTCCACGGGATTGAGCAGGCGTTCAACAACAACGGTGTCATTTTTTTCCGCGGGCAGCATCTGAGCCCGGAAGATCTGCTCGGATTCAGCCGCCACTTCGGGCAGCTTGAAACGCACGTGCGCCAGGAATTTGCGTTGCCGGGTTATCCCGAGATCCACCTGATCTCGAACATCAAGGATGGCGAACGCTCGATCGGCAGCGCTTATGCGGGAGATGATTGGCATACTGACTTGTGTTTCATGAAGGAGCCGTCCCGCTGTTCCATCCTCTACGCGGTCGAGGTTCCGTTCAAGGATGGCCGGGCGTTGGGCGATACCGAATTCTGCAGCACGGCGTTTGCCTACAATACGCTGCGTGACGAAACGAAGCAGAAACTGAACGGACGGCGTGCCGTGTTTCAATATCAGCGCGCGCAGGCACGCAAGTGCGAACAGCGACGGCACGATCATCCGCGTCCCGAGCTGACGCCCGAACAGAGAGCGATGACGCCGGACATCACGCATCCCGCGGTGCGCTGCCATCCGGTGACCGGACAGAAATGTCTCTATGTCAATCAGACCTACACCTTCGGCATCGAAGGCATGGCGGAGGACGAATCACGACCGCTCCTGGCCGAGGTCTTGGCGCACATTACGCGGCCGCGCTACGTCTATCGCCACCATTGGCGGGTCGGCGGTGTGCTGATGTGGGACAATTGTTTGACGCAGCACCGGGCGATCGGCGACTATGCATTGCCGCAGCGCCGGCTGATGTATCGCACGTCGATTAAGGGATCGGCGCCGTTCTAGGCGATTGCGTCCAAGATGGCCGGGATCGGGACTTCAGCGAGATCGGGCCGCCGCCCGCGGCCGGCGTGGCCGCCGTTCGGCAGGCTTCGCGTAGGTCTCCGTAATGAGATCGGCGAGCGCCCGCGCGGCGCCGGAGCGGTAGCGCGTCCGGCACCAGAAAATGGCGGCCGTTCTCTTGAATGCGGGATGAAGCTCGATGCAGTGCAATCCGCGCATCGTCGACGGCTTGCCGGGGGCGAGTATGGTTGCCAGCTTGCCGTAGCGGACCGTTTCCAGAATGGCATCGAGCGAGTTGTTCTCCACCCTGATCAGCGGTTTTCCGCGGAATGTCGCAAATGCGTCCTCGACCAGAGAACGTACCGAAAATTCCGGCGTCAGCATCGCCAATGGCAGATCGCCGAGCCGCGCCAGCTCGACGCGCTTCACACCATAAAGCGGGTGGCCCTTGCCGACGATCAACATCGTCGCTTCGTCGAACAGATCTTCGGCCTGCACCCTGTCAGTAAACGGCGGCTTGTACGAAATTCCGAAATCCAGTTCCGCGTTGAACAGGCGTTCCTCCATCACCCTTTTGGGCATTTGCTGGACGGTGACATGAATGCCCGGGTAGGCGGTCGAGAATTTACTGACGATCGGCGGAATGAGCAGACTGTTGAACGCCTGATTGATGCCAATTGCGACGGAACCCTTGACCAGCCCCTGCAATTCGGTGATGGCAGCGGTGGCGGAGTCGAGCTCGTGGATCGCCTTCTGCGCATATTCCTGCAGCGTTCGACCCGCCGGGGTGAGCCGGACTCTTCTGCCGATCCGCTCGAACAGTCTGGCACCGATCTGGTCTTCGAGCTTCTTGATGAAGTGGGACAGTGTCGGTTGCGTGATATGAAGCTGTTCGGCGGCCCGCGTAAAGCTCAATATGTCCGCCAGTTTCAGAAAATACAGCAGATGTCGGAATTCCATGCGGCTTACTATAGACGATCGTCTATAGGAATGGTAGAAATAAATCATTTGTAGTTATTCCTTGATGAATGCGATCCTGAGCCGCGGAAGCGTGCGGCAATAAAACAGTGCGCGATCAGAGATGGCGGCGTGATGAAGCACCGCAATCAGTTCAAAAGATCCCGATCTTGAACGGGACGGTACCGCTGGGCAGAACAACAAAATAAAGTTTGAGTTGGATCAGTCCAAATCAAAGGAGGTTGGTGATGAACGTTACCGATAAGTTGTTTCATGCAGCGAGTGCCGGCGGCCGGCGTGGCAAGGCCGGGCTCGTTGCCGTTGTCGCCGCGCTCGTCGCGCTGATGGGCGGGATGATATCCAGCAGCTTCGCCAAAGAATCTTCGTGGCAGCCCAGCCGCTCAGTCGAGTTCATCGTTCCCAGCACGGCCGGCGGCTCGCTGGACTTGACCGCCAGAAGCCTGACGCGGCTGTGGCAGAAACATCACCTCCTCAAAGCGCCGATCGTTGTCGTGAACAAACCGGGTGGCGGACATGCCGTGGCGTTGAGCTATCTGAATCAGCACCGTGGCGACGGCAACTATATCGGAGTGGAATCTCCGAATTTGTTGTTGAGCAACATTGTCGGGAGAAGTACGGTCACCTACACCGGCGTTACGCCGATTTGCATGCTGTTTACGGACTACATGGCGTTTGCGGTGAAGTCGGATTCGCCGATCAAAAGCGGGAAGGACCTGGTAAGCCGATTGAAAAAGGCTCCCGGTTCTCTCAGCATTGCCCTGTCCAGCGCCGTCGGCGGTACTCATTACCTTGCGTTGACGCTGGCGCTGCGGGCTGGCGGCGTCGATCTCAAGAAGCTCAAGCTGGTGGCCTTTCAGTCAAACTCCAAGGCGATAACGGCGCTGCTCGGGGGGCACGTGGATGTCATGGTTGGAGCGCCTTCTGCCGTCATGCCGTACATGGACGGAAAACTGCGGATCATCGCGGTTTCGTCACCCCAGCGTTTGCCCGGTGCACTTTCCGGAATACCCACGTGGAAGGAGCAGGGATATGACGCGGTGTTCGCCAACTGGCGCGCCATCGTTGCTCCGAAGGGCATCAGCGACGATGAACGCGAATTCTGGCAGAACGTATGCAAGGAAAGCGTACAGCTGGACGAATTCAAGAAGATGCTCGCACCGCATCTTTGGGTTCCGAATTACATGGGAAGCGCGGAGACCGAAAAGTTCATGAAGAACCAGTATGACCTGCTGCAGGGACTCCTCGTCGAGGTCGGCCTGGCGGTCAAGAAATAAGCGAAGGAGCGTGCAGCGATGGGTGACCGTATCACGCTGGTCTGCATCGTCGTACTGGCGGGATTCTACTTTTTTTTCACGAGCCGGATCCCGTCATCTCTGGTCGGTGATCCATTGGGGCCGCGCGCGTTTCCCAATCTGCTCGGTGTTTGTCTGCTGATCTGCGCCGGCCTGCTGGTCGGGGAGATGGCGCGCAAGAAAAAGGAGTCGCCGACCATTGTCGCGACGCCGGTGGCGGGCAAACCGGTGTGGATCGTTGTCGCGGTCGGTGTGTGGTTTGCGATCTATGCATGGTGCTTTGATCGCGCCGGCTTCATTCTCAGCACGGGCGTGTTTCTACTCGGCTTGATGGCGTATTTCCACCGCGGACACTGGATAACCAACGTCGTGATCTCGGTACTGTTCTCGGTGGGGGCCTACTTCCTGTTTGACAAGGCACTGGGCGTACTGCTACCTGCAGGGCCCCTGCCGTTCTGACCGCGGCTGTCACGTCCAACCGGGACCGATACTTTGGATGCTTTACATACCATTCTCGCCGGTTTCAGCATCGCCGCCACGCCGGTCAACATAGGGTTCACGTTCCTCGGCTGCTTTCTCGGTACGATTATCGGTGTCCTGCCGGGCATCTCGCCATCGGTCGGCCTGGGATTGCTTATCCCGATCACGTTCGGGATGGATCCGACGTCGGCTCTGATCATGATGGCCGGCATGTATTACGGCGCGATGTACGGCGGGTCGACGACGTCGATCCTTGTCAATATGCCGGGCGAGTCGTCATCGGTGATGACGACCCTCGACGGTTATCAGATGGCGCGCAACGGACGTGCCGGCGCGGCACTCGCGGTGGCCGCGATCGGCTCGTTCATTTCGGGGACGATCGGTGTGGTCGGGTTGACTCTTCTCGCCGTGCCGTTGGCAAAGTTCGCGCTCGATTTCGGACCCGCGGAATATTTTTGTCTCATGCTGTTCGCGATGGCCGCCGTTTCCTCGCTGACCGGCCGCTCGGTCGCGAAGGGTGTTTTGTCGACCATCATCGGCCTCATGATTTCGACGGTTGGAATCGACCTGCAGAGCGGACAGGCGCGCTTTACCTTCGGCGTGCCGGAACTGCAGGGCGGCGTAAGCTTTCTGGTGGTGGTGATCGGACTGTTCGCGATCGGTGAAGTGTTCTCCAATCTGGAGGAGTACTCCAAAGGAGACACTGAAATCGTCCGCATCAAGGGTCGACTGTGGCTGACGCGGGAAGAATGGGCGCGTTCGGTGGGCCCCATCATCCGCGGCGGCCTGATCGGTTTTTTCAAAGGGGTATTGCCGGGCGCCGGTGCAACAATATCGACGATCGTGTCGTACGCGGTCGAAAAGAAGATTTCAAGATATCCGGAAAAGTTCGGAACCGGCATGATCGAAGGCGTCGCCGGCCCCGAGGCAGCGAATAACGCTGCCACTTGCGGTGCGATGGTGCCGCTGCTGACGCTCGGCATTCCAGCGTCCGCCACTACCGCCGTGCTGATGGGAGCACTGATCATGTATGGCATCCAGCCCGGCCCGATGCTCTTCAAGGATCATCCCGGTCTGGTATGGGGGCTGGTTGACAGTATGTACATCGGTAACATCATATTGGTGATCCTGAACCTGCCCCTGGTCGGATTGTTCGTGCGCATTCTGTACATTCCGAAGGGCATTCTACTGCCGCTGATCTTCGCAATCTGCACCATCGGCGTCTATGCCGTAGACGGCAATACATTCGAAATCGGTCTGGCCCTGGGGTTCGGTGTCATGGGCTATCTTTTCCGCAAGGTCGATATCCCGCTGGCGCCGCTGGTGCTGGCTGTCGTGCTGGGCAATATCATGGAGCAGTCGTTTCGTCAGGCGATGACGATCTCGGGTGCCAATCCGGTTATCTTCATCAGCAGCGGGATCTGTATCGCGCTGCTGATTGCGGCCGCGATCTTACTCTTGCTGCCGGTGATTATTCCCCGATTGAAAAGCAACTGGAGTGCCGAGGAAAATCTGGAGGCGTAACGGCCGGTATTGGGCGGTGAAGTCCGGCCGAACATGAAGTTCCGCAATGCAGAAATGGAGAATTCGTTGCTACTCTTCGCTTGTTCCGCCGACGGTACTATCTCATACTTCGCCAAGCCGTATGGCAGGTCGCGATACGGTGTTTTCCCGTTGCAACGCCGGATTCGGTTCGCATGACAAAGGCCAACCGTAGATGACGCGTCGCCTCGCAAGTCCGGAACAACTGCGGAGCCACCGCTGGTTCAGCGAAAAGCGGGAGCTGCGTGCGTTCATTCACCGCTCGCGTATGCTGCAGATGGGCTACGCGCGTTCCGATTTCATCGGCAAGCCGGTGATTGCCATTCTGAACACGTGGAGCGACATCAATCCCTGCCATTCGCATTTCCGCCAGCGTGCCGGGGACATCAAGCGCGGCGTGTGGCAGGCGGGCGGCTTTCCGCTCGAACTGCCGGCGCTGTCACTCGCCGAGCCATTCCAGAAACCGACGACGATGCTGTACCGCAATCTGCTGGCGCTGGAAACGGAAGAACTGCTGCGTTCGTATCCGGTCGATGGCACGGTGCTGATGGGCGGTTGCGACAAGACGACGCCGGCGCTGATCATGGGCGCCACCAGCATGAACCTGCCGGCGATTTTCATGCCGGGCGGGCCGATGCTGAGTGGCAACTGGCGCGGCGAGCCGCTGGGCTCCGGTACCGACAACTGGAAGTACTGGGATGAATTGCGTGCCGGCACCGTTGATGAATCTCAATGGCGCGAGGTGGAGGAAGGCATCGCGCGCTCGCCCGGGCATTGCATGACGATGGGCACCGCATCGACGATGACGTCGGCGGCCGAGGCGCTTGGTCTGACCCTGCCGGGGGCAGCGTCGATACCGGCACCCGATTCGGCCCATGCCCGGATGGCGGCGGCGTGCGGCCGGCGCATCGTCGAAATGGTGTGGGAAGATCTGAAGCCGAGCGACATCTTGAGCCGGGCGGCTTTTCGTAATGCCGTAACCGTGGTGCAGGCGCTGAGTGGATCGACGAACGCGGTTGTTCATCTGATCGCAATGGCCGGCCGGGCCGGCGTGGCGCTCGACCTCGACGACTTCGATGGCATTGCGCGCGTGACGCCCGTGCTCGCCAACATCCGTCCATCCGGAAAATATTTGATGGAAGACTTTTATTACGCCGGCGGCCTGCGTGCCTTGCTGAACGAGCTGCGTTCGTTGCTCGACGTGAGCTGTCTTACCGCGAATGGCAGGGCGCTCGGAGACAACATCGCCGACGCGAAGATTTTCAATCCGGATGTCATACGGTCTGTCGCGGCGCCGCTGGCCGCCGCCGGCGGTCTCGCAGTGTTGCGCGGCAATCTCGCTCCGGATGGCGCGGTCATCAAGCCGGCGGCCGCCGAAGCCCGGCTATTGAAGCATGTCGGGCCGGCCGTGGTGTTTCGTGACCATGAAGACATGATGGAACGCGTTGACAGCCCTGATCTGGAAGTGGATGAAAACTCCGTGCTGATCCTTCAGAACGCCGGACCGCTGGGCGGGCCGGGCATGCCGGAATGGGGGCAGTTGCCGATTCCGCAGAAGTTGCTGAAAAAAGGTGTGCGCGACATGGTGCGCATTTCGGATGCCCGCATGAGCGGCACTTCGTATGGCGCATGCGTGCTGCACGTCGCGCCCGAATCGTTCGTCGGCGGGCCACTGGCGCTGGTGAGGAACGGCGATCTGGTGGAGCTTGATGTACCCGCGCGCAAACTCGAATTGCATGTAACCGAACCGGAAATGGCACGCCGCCGCCGTGACTGGCGCCCCGCGGCACCACGCTTTGAGCGGGGCTATGGTCTGTTGTTTCAGCATCAGGTGACACAGGCGAACAAGGGCTGCGATTTTGACTGCCTGCTGCCACGCGGTGCGGATATCGAGTCGCGGCATCGGCAATCGCAGACGCAGCCGGAGGTTACGGCCGAATAATTGCGGCGACGGAAAAAGACATGGCGCACCGGATGTTGCTGCAGCATGCAAGCGCTTACGAAAAGAGCAGAGTGCACGATACGGCATCGAGGAGGAAGCATGAAACCGGACGTTCTCAGTATGCGGCCGATTTTTCCGGCATCACAAAAAATGCTGGAGCAGGAATTCGCCGTTCACAAACTGTGGCAGGGCGGCGATTTCGAAAGCCGTATCGCGCCAGTCGCGGATCGCATACGCGCACTGGTGACGCTGGGCACGGTCGGAGCCGATGCGCGCCTGATCGACGCGCTGCCAAAGCTTGAAATCATTGCATCGTCGGGCGCGGGCCTGGGCTCGATCGACCTGGTTCGCGCGAAGGAGCGCGGCATCGTCGTCACCAATACGCCGGACGGTGACGCGCTGGCGGAGTCCGTTGCCGATCTCGCCTGGGGAATGCTGCTGGGGCTGGCGCGCCGGATTTATGAAAGCGACCGTTTCGTCCGCGATGGCAAATGGGCACAAGATGAATTTCCACTCGGAACGGCGGTCGGCGGCAAACGCTTCGGCATCATCGGGCTGGGCAGCATCGGACGCCGTGCGGCGCGGCGCGCGGAAGCGTTCGGGATGACCGTGCGCTATCACGGCCCGCGCCGTAAAACGGACATTTCGTACCGTTATTACGACACGCTGCACGCGCTGGCGCGCGACGCCGATTTTTTGCTGGTGTGCTGTCCCGCGCGCCGTGAGACGCGCAACCTGATCGATGCGACGGTGCTCGATGCGCTGGGACCCAACGGAATATTGATCAACGTCGCCCGCGGCTCCATTGTCGATGAAGCGGCGCTGATCAACGCGCTGCGGGAAAAGCGCATCGCCGGCGCAGCGCTCGACGTCTATGCGAACGAGCCGCAGGTGCCGCCCGAATTGACCGCGTTGGACAACACGCTGCTGACGCCGCACATCGGCAGCGCAACCCATGAAATCCGCAGTGCGCGCGGCGAACGGGTGCTCACGAACCTGCGCTCGCATTTTTCCGGCCGTCCGGTGCCGAACTGCGCTGCCTGAGTCCGCCATGCCGACATTGATCGAAGTGCGCAACATCAGTTACGAGTACGAAACCACGAATGGCTCCGTGCTGGCCGTCAAGGACGTGAGCTTCGGCGTGAACGACAAGGAATTCCTGTGTCTGCTTGGACCCAGCGGCTGCGGCAAGACGACGATACTCAACATGCTCGCCGGTTTCCTGGCGCCGACCGCGGGTGAAATCCTGATCGGCGGCAAGACGGTCGAGGGGCAAGGCGAGGACCGCGGCGTCGTGTTTCAGGATTTCGCGCAGCTGTTCCCGTGGCGTACCGCGCAGCGCAACGTCGAATTTGGCCTCGAGATGCGCGGCGTGCCGGCGCGTGAGCGGCGCGAGACCGCGCTGCATTTTCTGCGTCTGGTGAAGCTCGAAGATTTCGCCGGCACTTATCCGCACCAGTTGTCCGGCGGCATGCAGCAGCGGGTCGCGATTGCGCGTGCGCTGGCGTACAACCCCGCGGTGCTGCTGATGGATGAGCCGTTCGCGGCGCTCGATGCGATGACGCGTGACGAGATGCAGAAGCAGCTGGTCGACGTGTGGCAGCAGACGAAGAAAACGATCGTCTATATCACGCACAACGTGGCGGAAGCGGTTTATCTGGCTGACCAGGTGCTGGTGCTCGCAGCGCGTCCGGGTACCGTAAAGACGCGCATGCGTCTCGATCTGCCGCGCCCGCGCGACAGCCTGAGCGACGAATTCGTGGCCACGCAAAGAGAAGTTCTGCAGCATTTGACGAATGGCAAATGATGATTCCGGCGGCTTCGGCGGCGTCGGAGCGTTTGGTCCGAAGCGGTGTTTCGATTCGGTGTTGCGGCAATGTCATTGCAAAGGAGGATGTTTCATGAGTAAGCAAAACTTCAAGCGGCGGGAATTTCTGGGACTGATGGGCGGCACCGCGCTGGCGGCGCTGTGGCCGGGCGGTGGCGCGCTGGCAGCCGATTCCGGCGCACTATTGACGCTCGGCTTCCAGGATAGCGTATGGGGCTCGGTGGCGATGGTGGCGGACAAGGAGCAGGTATTCAAGAAGGCCGGCGCCAACGTCAAGGTATTGAAGTTTGACTCCGGAAAAACGGTGCGTGATTCGATGATTTCGGGTCGCATCGACATCGGCACGCTCGGCACCACGCCGTTCATCGTCGGTGCGGCGAAAGGCGACATCGTGGCGCTGGCGACGGTGGCCTATGCCGGCCGCACCGATTCGGTTGTTGCGGGCGCGAAAACCAATATCAAATCGGTGAAGGAGCTCAAAGGCAAGCGTATTGCGTCGCAGGTCGGCTCCTCGACTGACTATATTTTCCAGAACAAGATCATTCCGGCCTATGGTCTGAAGAAGGGCGATTACCAGATCGTCAACACCAAATTCCGGGATCAGGTGGCGGCGCTCGCCGCGGGATCGGTCGATGCGTTCGCCGGTGTCGAGCCTTATCCGTCGGTCGCGGTGCTCGACGGCATCGGCCGCGTCCTGGTGAACTATTCGAAGTACGACATGTTGCCGGTGTGGCTGGCGATCAATCAGCCGGTACTGGAAAAACATCCGAAGGAGGTCGTCGCGTTCATGAAGGGATGGCTGATGGCGGTCAAGACCTTCAAGGATGATCCGAAGCACGTGGCGAAAATCGTCTGGGAGTCCTACACGTCGCAGGGCTACACGATCAAGGAAGACGCGATCGATTCGATGATGGGCAAGTTTGACGTGAATCCGAATTACGTGAAGGGACTGAAGCACTACCTCAATCAGCAGGCCGAAGTGCTGCTGAAAGCCGGCAGGATTTCGAAGATCCCGGACTGGGACAAGGTGTTGAATCACAAAATACTGGAGGAAGCGAGATCGGCTTGAACGACGGCGCGCCGGAGCCGCGATGCGTTCGATGAACACGGATCTGCATTTTCTCACGATCGCCGAGGCTGCCGCTCTGATCGCGGCGCGGCAGCTGTCGCCCGTCGAGCTGGCGCAGGCGCTGCTGCGCCGTATCGAAGCCCTCGATCCGCAGCTCGATGCGTTCATCACCGTGACCGCCGATCTGGCGCTCGACCAGGCACGGGCGGCCGAGCGCGAAATTACGTCCGGCCACTATCGCGGCCCGCTGCACGGCATCCCGTTCGGTCTCAAGGACATCTACGGCACCCGCGACATTCTGACGTCGGCGCATTCGAAAATCTGCAGCGGCAACATTCCGGCGAAAGATGCGGCGACCGTCACCAAGCTTTACGCGGCCGGCGGCGTGCTGCTCGGCAAGCTCGCGACGCACGAATTCGCGCATGGCGGACCGTCGTTCGATCTGCCGTGGCCGCCGGCGCGCAATCCGTGGAATCTCGAACATTTTACCGGCGGTTCCAGCAGCGGTGCCGGCGCCGCGGTTGCGGCGGGTCTCGTGCCCGGCGCACTGGGCTCCGATACCGGTGGCTCGATCCGCGGGCCGGCATCGTTCTGCGGCATCACCGGCCTGATGCCGACCTATGGGCTGGTCAGCCGCGCCGGCGTGATTCCGAACTCGTTCACGTTCGACCATTGCGGGCCGATGGCGTGGACGGTGGAGGACTGCGCGCTGCTGCTGCAGGCAATCGCGGGTTACGATCCGGCGGACGCCGGCAGCATCGAGCACGAGATTCCGGATTACCGGGCGGCGTTGAGTCCGGACATCCGCGGGCTGCGCATCGGTGTGCTGCGCCATTTCTGGGAGCAGGATCTGCCGGCGCACGAAGACCAGCGGCGCGCGATGGACGACGCGATCGAAGTCTTCAGAAAACTCGGCGCCCGCATCGAAGCGTGTCATACACGGCCGCTGATGGATTCACACGACGTGAAAATCATCATCGCCGAAACGGAGCTTTTTGCAATCCATCAGCCGGAGCTGATCGCGCGAGCTGCCGATTTCGGACGCGATTTCCTCGGCCGCGTGCTGCCGGCCTGTGTGTTCCAGGCGCACGACTACGTGCAGGCGTCGCGCGAGCATCGGCGCATCATCGCCGAGATGCGGCCGCTGCGCGAAAAATACGATCTGCTGCTGACGGCCGGCTATGGGCCGGCGCCGCGGCTCGATGCGTACCGCACGGTCGGCTTCTGGCGCAAGCCCAACATCATGACGTTCGCCAACGTGATCGGCGGCCCGGCGCTGGAGTTGTGCATCGGTTTCAGCAGTAGCGGCCTGCCGCTGGGCATGCAGCTGATCGGATGGCCGTTCGATGAGCCGGCCGTGTTGCGCGCGGGCCATGCGTATGAACGGGCGACGGCGTGGCGTGCCGCGCGGCCCACGCTTACTGCCGGTACGCAGCAGCCGTCCGTCGCAGCTACCGGCAACGAGCCGGCAACGCCGGATCTCGACGCCGACACCCGCCAACTCGTGATCGGGATGGCGCAGCGCGCCGGCTTGCGCCTGGATGAATACCGGACGCGAATCCTGTTCGAAACCGCACCGTATGCGCTGGCGATGGCGCAGCGCATGCACCAGTCTCGTGATCGCACCGAAGAGCCGGCGCTGGTATTCCGGCAACCGGTGACAAGCGCAGGAGAAATACATGTCTAAAAAAGCAGCGCCGCCGTGGGCCAATCAGGAAGAAGGCCGGTTTTTCACCCGCATCGAGGTGACGATGATGCTGAACGGCGCCGCGCTGGCGTTGCCGCTGCACGTGGTGACCGGCCGGGCTGCCGGTCCGGTGCTCGGTATCATCACCAATGTGCACGGCGATGAATTTTTGCCGACCACCGCGATCCGATCGCTGCTCGATCAGCTCGATACCGGTGCGATGAGGGGGCGGCTGGCGGTGATTTCAGTTGCCAATCCGCTGGCAACCGCGAATTTCGGACGGCAGACGCCGGAGCAGCACGGCAAGACGGATCTGCACGAAGTGTTTCCCGGGAATCCGCATGGCAATGCCACGCAAATGATTGCCGCCGCGATTACGGCGAACGTGCTCGATCATGTCGACGCGCTGATCGATTTTCACTCCGGCGGCAGCGGCGGCCGCCTGCAGGCACGCGTCGATTACAACGCACAGGCACCGGCCGACGTCAGGAAACGCAGCTTCGAGCTGGCGTGTGCGTTCGGGGCGCCGTTCGTACACGAAAACAACCTGACGGGCACCGCCGCGCATTACCTCAACGCGCGCGGCATCCCGACGGCCAATCCCGAAGTCGGCGGTTCTTATCTCGGTCCCGAAAACACTGCGCTTTACACGCGGCAGGCGATTGCCGGCATTCGCGGCATCATGGCGGCGCTTGGCATGCTCGACGGTTCGGTCGGCACGCAACGGCAATTGCATTTCGGACAGGCGGCGCGTCATGAGGTGAGGCCCGGCGAGAGCGGTTATCTGCTGTCGCACTTCGAGCACGCGGACGATCTCGGAAAGCGTGTCGCCAAGGGAACGAAGCTTGGCGAGATAGTGGACATCTACAGCTACGAGATGCTGGAGGAACTGACCGCGCCGGTCGACGGCTATCTGTTCTTCTCGCGTTACTCCGGCCTGGTCGGCAGCGGTACTCAGGCATTTGCGATTGCTGGAGAAGCAGGCGCCAAATGGCTGAATTGATGCACGTGAGGGAACGGCAATGAAAGACATGCGCAAATTTATCTCCGATGCATTGTGGCTCGTGCTGCCATTCGTCACGGTGGCCATCGTGTGGGAGATCGTGGCGCGCGCCGGCATATTTCCGGCGAAGCTGTTTCCCGATATTCCGACCATATTCGCCGCTTTCGTGCGCCTGTGTGCGGCCGGCATCATGTGGGCCAACACGGAAGGCACGCTGATCCGGCTGATCCTTGGTTTTCTGCTGGCGGCGGTGATCGGAATCGTGATCGGACTGGCGATGGGCCGCTATCAATGGATCGAGGATCTGCTGTTGCCGATCGTAAGCGTCTGCTATCCGATACCGGGCCTCGCCTACGCGCCATTGTTCGTGTTGTGGTTCGGCCTCGGTGATCTGCCGGCGATCCTGCTGGTCGGTGTGGCATCGTGCTTTTCGATCATTCTGAACATCTGGAAAGGCGTGAAGACGGTGAAGCCGATCTGGCTGCGCGCCGCGGCGTCGATGGGCGCGCGCGAGCAGCAGATGTTCCGCAAGGTGATCCTGCCGGCATCGCTGCCCTACGTGCTGACCGGATTGCGCCTCGGCATGGCGCAGGCGTGGCGGATACTGGTGGCGGTCGAGATGCTGACCGCCGTGCAGCACGGGCTGGGCTGGATGATTTTCGGCGCTCAGCAGTTTCTCAATACCGACGTGATGCTGTCCGGGATTGCGGTGATCGGAGCGATCGGCGTGCTGCTCGAAAAACAGGTGTTCGCGCGCGTCGAACGCTACACGCTGGTGCGCTGGGGGATGTTAACGGCATGAAGAAAAAGTCGAACAGCTTTTCGTGGCGCCGGCTGGGGCTGGGCGTGGCGGGCTTTGCGATCGTGGCGGGGGGATGGGAGGCATTCGCCGCGAGCGGTGTGTTCTCGCAGGCGCTGGCGCCACCGCTCGGAAAAATCTTCGGGATGCTGTTTCATCTGTTGGCACATGGCGACATCTTGAAGCATACGCTGTACACGCTGCTGCGCGTGCTGGTCGGACTCACGCTGGCGTGCGTGATCGGCATTCCGCTCGGCATGCTGATGGGGCGCGTGCGTGCGGTGGAACGCTTCTTCCTGCCGCTGATCAGTGTGCTGATGCCGATTCCGTCACTCGCCTGGGTGCCGCTGTTCATCCTGTGGTTCGGCCTGGGCAACATTACTACCGTGCTGGTGGTGCTGTATGCGTCGAGCTATCCGGTCATCTACAACGTGTGGACCGGCGTGCGCGGCGTCAATCCACTGTGGCTGAAAGCTGCAGCGGCGATGGGCGCGGACCGCCGGGCGCTGTTCTGGAAGGTGGTGCTGCCGGGTTCACTGCCGTTCGTGTTCAGCGGCATCCGGCTCGCGTTCGGACGTGCCTGGATCGCCGTAATCGGCGGCGAGCTGCTGGCCGGAACCGTATGGGGATTGGGCACGCTGATTTTCGATGCACAGGAGTTTCTGCAGACCAGCACCATGATGGTGGCGCTGATCTTCATCGGTGTCATAGGACTTGCCGTCGAGCGGCTGGTTTTTCAGCGCGTCGAGGAGATCACGGTGGCGCGCTGGGGCATGATTGCCGGAGCACGGCGGTAGGATTTCCGGTCGCCGCAGCGGCGGCTATTTCGAGGAGGACGCAACCATGGAACCGACCGATATCAAGTGGCAACTCCGGCGTCGCGCCGTGCTCAAAGGGATGGGCGCACTTGCGCTTGCGCCAATCATCGCTTCGACCGCGGCCGGCAGGGCGCAGGCGGCAGCCGCGATTCAGCCGATCCGTTTCGGCTTGCAGAATACCTTTACCGGCGCCGCTGCGGTGGTGTGGGCGCGGCAGCACGTCTATCGCAAGCGCCATCTCAACGTCCAGGCGTACAAATTTGCGGACGGACGTGGCGTGCGCAACGCGATGCTGGCCGGCAAGGTTGATTTCGGAACGATGAACCTGACGCCGTTTCTGGTCGGCGCCGGCGCCGGCAATTTCGTGCTGATCGGATTCGTGCTGTTGGGCGGAGACACGATCGGCCTGATGGCGAATAACGATATCAAGAAGGTCGGCGATCTGAAGGGCAAGAACGTCTCGATCACGGTCGGCTCGACGACCGGCGGCATCTTCACTGACAACGTCGGACCCAAATTCGGCCTCAACAAGGACGATTACCGCATCGTCAACCTGCCGCCGCAGGACCAGCTTTCCGGGCTGGCTTCCGGCTCGATTGCGGCGTTCGCCGGCCCCGAGCCGTACCTCACGCTCGGCACCGAGCAGAAGTTGGGTCATGTGCTGCTGCGCTTCGGCAAATATGATCCGAATCCGACTTGTCTGGTGGTCAACGCGTCGTTTCTCGACAAGCATCCGGAAACAGTGGTTGCGTTCCTGCGCTCGTGGCTCGACGGCGTCAAATACTGGCATGATGATCCGAAGGGCGTGGTACAGGCGCTGCATTCGATGTACCAGGAAGACGGCTACACGACGCTGACGCCGGCAATGATCGCGAAGATCGTCAAGTTGCCAAAGGTCGAGCCCGAGATTACGCCGGACCTGGTCAAATACATCAAGGGGCAGGCGCAGCGTCTGCACGACAAGAATCGGTTGCCGGCGCTGCCGGACTGGAACAAGGCAATCCGTCCCGATCTGCTGAAGAAGGCTAAAGCTCGGACGTGATGGACGTTCGGCAACCGGCTGTGGCGGCGGACGACACCGGCTGCGCGCTGCCATCCGACCTGTGGCGCCTGTCGGCGTCGCAGGCGGTGATGTTGCTGCGGCGCGGCGCGGTGTCGCCGACCGAACTGGTGCAAGCCGCGCTTGCGCGCATCGCACAAGCCGATCGCGCCATCAACGCGCTGCCGACCGTGTGCGCGGAACGGGCGTTGCAGCGCGCCCGTGACATCGAGTCCGGTGAGGGCGCGCACCAACGGGAAGTGGCGCGGGATCGACATTGGCTCGGTGGCTTGCCAATCGTCGTGAAGGACGTTACCGACGTCGCCGGAGTGCGCTGCACGTTCGGGTCGCGCGTGTACGCGCAACGCGTTCCGGCGCAATCCGACATTGCAGTCGAGGTGCTGGAGCGGCACGGCGCCATCGTGATCGCCAAGTCGAATACGCCGGCGTTTGCGTCGTCGGGCGGCATTGGCACCTACAATGACCTGTTCGGTGTTACGCGCAATCCCTGGAACACGGCGTTGACTTGCGGCGGGTCATCCGGCGGCAGCGCGGCGGCGTTGGCATCCGGAGAAGCGTGGCTGGCCACCGGCACCGATCTCGGCGGCAGCTTGCGCCAGCCGGCGGCGTTCTGTTCGGTGGTTGGTCTGCGCCCGACGCCGGGTCGCGTCGCGCGCACTGCGCCGCAACCTGATGACCGGCTGTGCGTTGCCGGTCCGATGGCGCGCACCGTCGCCGACGTTGCGCTGATGCTCGATGCGATGAGCGGCGCCGATGAGCGGGACCCGATTTCGTTGCCGGCTCCCGCGGTCAGCTTCAGCGAACAGACGAAGCAAGCGCGGCCGCCGTCGCGGGTCGCGTTCAGCCCGACACTCGGTTTGTGCCCGGTGTCGGCCGAAGTCGAAGCGCTGTGCGAACGGGCGATCGGACACTTTCACACGCCGCACACAACAGTCGTCGGCGATTGTCCGGACCTGCGATCAGCGAAAACGCTACTCGATACGCTGCGCCCGGCATGGTTGGCCGCCCATTGGGGCCAGCTGCTGGATCACGAACGTGAACGGCTTGATCCCGCTTTCGTTGCCCGGCTCGAACTCGGGCGGCGGTTTTCTGCGCAACAGATCGGCGACGCGCGGCAGCAGCGCGATGTGCTGTGCCGCCGCGCGCTCGAATTCTTCCGGCACTGTGACGTGCTTGCCTGCCCGACGGCACCCGTTGCACCGTTTCCGGCAGATACGAAAAAAGTCAGTGCGATCGATGGACAGCCGCTCGCAGATGACAGCGACTGGATGCTGCTGACTTACGCGATCAGTCTCACCGGCTGCCCGGCAATTTCGATTCCATGCGGGTTCATCGCTGGCGGACGGCCGGTCGGATTGCAACTTGTCGCGGCGCCCGGCAATGATGGCGCGCTGCTGTCCGCCGCCGCATGGCTCGAACGTCGACTCGGCATCTCAGAATTGACGCCGGTAGAACCACGGACCGGAAATGATGAAAAGCCAGTGTCACTGCAGGCGCAATCGTGACGGTGAGCCCGGTCGCGACGCGCAACGTACGCGCATCATTCATTGCGATGGTCGTTGCCATCGCGGTGTGGGTTTACCTGATGCCGCCCCCGGCTGCGGTGCGTGCGGAAACGCTGCACGCTGGCGCATTGCTGATACTGGTGATCGGCCTGTGGGCGCTGGGCGCGCTGCCCGAGTATCTGACCGGACTGATCTTCTTTCTGCTGGCAATGCTGTTGGCGATCGTGCCGCCGAACGTCGTGTTCTCCGGCTTTGCATCGAGCACCTTGTGGCTGGTGCTGGGGGGACTGATTCTGGCGGCCGCCGTGACGCATACCGGTCTCGGCGAACGCTTTGCGCGCCTGCTGCTGGACCGCTTCAGCCTGTCTTATGCCGGCCTGATCGCGATCGTCGTGCTGGTGTCGGTGCTACTGGCGTTCGTGATGCCGGCGACGGTGAGCCGTGTGCTGCTGCTGATTCCGATCCTGACGGCGGCCGCCGCGCGCATGGGTTTCGCACCGGGCAGCAACGGCTACAACGGCATCTGCCTGGCGGCGATCATGGGCACCTACCAGTGCGGGACGTCAGTGTTGCCCGCCAATGCGCCGAACCTGATTCTCGCCGGTGCCGCCGAAACGCTGTATCACGCGCATCTGACGTACGCGGAATATCTGTACCTGCAGTTTCCGGTGATGGGCGTGCTGAAGGGGTTGGCAATCGTTTTGCTGATCCGTTTGCTGTTCCCGGCGACACTGCAATCATCGGCCGACACGCGGGTGACGCGAAAACCGATGAGTGCTGCGGAATGGCGGCTGGCGGCGATCCTGCTGGCGGCGCTGCTGTTGTGGATGACGGATTTCATTCATGGCATTCAGCCCGGATGGGTGGCGCTGGCAGCGGCGATCGTGTGCCTGTTGCCGAGGGTCGGCGCCGTGCCGCTGACGGTTTTCAACGAACGCGTGCGCTTTGGCCCGTTCTTTTACATCGCGGCGGTGCTCGGGGTCGGCTCGATGATGTCGGCGTCGGGCCTGGGGCAGGCACTGGGACACATTTTGCAGAATGCGCTCGAGCTGGTGCCGCATCACGACGCGCGCAACTTCGCGTCGCTGACGCTGCTCGGCACGTTCACCGGACTGGCAACGATCAACACCGTGCAGCCGGCGGTGCTGGCGCCGCTCGCCGGTCATTTTGCAACGCTTGCGCACTGGCCGGTGAAGGCGGCGCTGATGACGATGGCAATCGGCTTCGGCACCGTGTTTCTGCCCTATCAAGTACCGCCGATCGTCGTTGGTTTGCAGCTGGCCGGCATTCCATTGCGCACGGCACTGCGATTGACGCTGCCGCTTGCGGTGCTCAGTCTGGTAGTTCTGTTTCCGGTCGATTATTTCTGGTGGCGTACGGTTGGATATTTCGGCCATTAAATGGCGGAGATCACATATCAGTGTTTTGAATTGCTCGTGAACAGAGCCCGGCGTAAACTCGGTTGCAATCGCTTACACCGCGCTTTTTTTCTTGTGTTATCAAGTCTCAACAGAGAACTTCAACGGAGGTGGAAATGACAGGGCAGGACATTCGTGCCGCTGACGAAAATGGTAAGGTCAAGGTCATCAAGAGCGGCGCACTGATCGACGGCAACGGCGGACAGCCGCTCAAAAACGCGGTCGTCGTACTGCAGGGCCGGCGCATCAAGGAAGTCGGAACACAGGACAAGATTGCGATCCCGCCCGACGCTGAAGTGGTCGATTGCGGAGGCTGCACGCTGATACCGGGCATGATGGATCTGCACATTCACACGATGATGTTCAACTGCCTGACGTTCCACAATTACCGTGTCGCGCAGTGGGAAGTCACGCCGCAGTTGCAGCAGATGTATTCCGCCTTTCATGCGCAGATGTGTTTCGACATGGGATTCACGACGCTGCGTGATCTCGGCATGAATTCCAGCCGCGGATTACTGACTGCCGAGCTATGCGCGGTGCGCGATGCGATCGACGCCGGCATCATCGACGGCCCGCGCATGCTGATCGGCGGATTCACGACGATCACCGGATCGCATCTCGACCTGATCCAGCCGCGCGCGATGCAGCGCTTTGCATTCCAGACCGCGGACGGACCGTGGGAACTGCGCAAGCTGGCGCGTACCAACCTGCTGGCCGGCTGCGACGTGATCAAGACCTGTGCGTCGGGCGGCGGCGGCACCGACAAGGAAGAGCCCGACATCCGCAACATGACGCAGGAGGAGCTTGATGCGATCGTCGATGAGGCACACGCGTTCCACAAGATCGCGGCCGTGCACTGCTTTACCACCGAGGCGCACCGCATGGCGATCAAGGCCGGCGCCGACACCATCGAACACATGGTGTTTTCGGATGACGAAGACATCGCGATGATCAAGGAAGCCGGCATACCGGTGACGCCGACGCTGTCGCATCGGACCGATCACGCGATTCAGGCGCGCAAGGAGCAGGGCACGCCGATGTTCATTCTGAACAAGATGAAGTATCTGCAGCCGTTCTGCTACGACACTTTCCAGAAGATGTACAAGGCCGGCATCAAGATCGCGATGGGCACCGACATGGGTTACGACCCGGAGATGGGGCACAACGCCGGCGAGCTGGAAATCTACGTCAAGCTTGGCATGACGCCGATGCATGCGCTGCAGACTGCGACCAAGAACGCCGCCGAGGCGCTCAAGCTGGGACACGAGTTGGGCACAATCGAAGCAGGCAAGCTCGCCGACATCGTCGCCGTCGATGGTGATCCGCTGCAGGACATTCGTGTGCTGCAGGAAAAGAAAAACATTCATGTGGTGATGAAGGAAGGCAAGGTCTACGCCGATCGCAGGCCCAGTCACAACAAGAGCGTGGTCGAAGTGAGTCCGGGCGACTGGAAGATCGTCGACTATCTGTAAACCGCATCCAATTTCACGACGGACACCATCAGGAGGAACGACATGGCAACAGCTTCTACTATGCCGGTGCGCAGCAGGAAGCCGGCGCCGGCCCGGCCGGCAGCGTCAGCGACAGGCAAACGTGCAACCAAGACCGAAGGCGCAGTGAAGGCCGGCAACGGAAAATATTCGTTTCGCATGGCAGGCTTGAAAAAAGTCCCGGCCGGCACCGGTTATTCGACGTCGCACGGCGGCGTGGTGGAAGGTGATCGCATGCTGATCGGGTTGATCAACAAGCCGCGCGGCACCGGCTCGCGCCTGCATACACACAACAATGAGCAGTTCAACTACGTCGTGCAGGGGACGTTGCGCGGATCGGTCAACGGCAAACGCGTGGTGGCGCCGGCGGGCACGCTGGTCTATATCCCGGCCAATGCGCCGCATACGCTGGTCGCGACCGCCGATGAAGACGTCATCTTCATTGCGATCAAGGACCTGTCGCAAGGCATCATCGGCATGGCGGTCGATGGCACGATGAGCGGCCCGCATTACGAGCCCGGCTTCGAGCCGCGCGCGGCGCGGCGGGCGGCGAAGCGCTAGTTGTCTTGTCGACGGTTGAAGCCATGATTCATGCCGCGATAGTAGGGTTGGGCAACTGGGGTCAGCGCCTGGTGACATCGGCGCAGGGCAAAAGCGACCGCATCCGTTTCACGGCGGGCGTGACGCGGACGGTGGCAAAGGCCGTCGACTTCGCGAAGCTGCACGATTTTCCGCTCGGCAGCGACTATGCTGCGGTGCTCGCCGATCCTGCGATCGACGCGGTGGTGCTGGCAACGCCGCATTCGATGCACGTTCAACAGATCGTGCAGGCGGCGCAATCCGGAAAGCCCATTTATGTCGAAAAGCCGTTCGCGCTGACGCGCGAGAGCGCCGAGAAGGCGGTGCAGGCATGCCGACAGAGCGGCGTGCTGCTTGCCGTCGGATTCAACCGGCGTTTTCTTCCGGCGGTGCAGGAAGTGAAGCGGTTGGTGGACAGCGGCAAGCTCGGAAAAATAGTGCACATCGAAGGTTCGTTTTCGGGGCCTTCTTCCGCATTGCGCGGCGTGGCCGGAGGCTGGCGGCTGACACGTGCGGAAAATCCCGGCGGCGGCATGACCGGCAAGGGCATCCATATCGTCGATGCGATGATCCATCTGTGCGGCGGCCTCGCCGATTCGGTGTTCGCGCACAGCGAGCGGCGCGTGCTGGACGCGGACATCGACGACACCACCACGCTGATGCTTCATTTTCAAAACGGCGTGACGGGCTATCTGAGCACGATACTGGCGACGCCGAAGTTCTGGCGCCTGCACGTGTTCGGATCGCAGGGCTGGGCTGAAATACGCGATGAAAGCCTGCTGACGGTGTGCGGAACGGACGGCAAATCAACCGTCACCGAATATCCGACCGATGCGCTGAAGGCGTCGCTCGAAGGTTTTGCCGACGCGGTAACCGGCGCTCGGCCGTGGCCGGTCACGTTCGAGCAGGCAGTCAACGGGAGTGCCGTGCTGGAGGCCGTCGAGGCATCGGCGCGCAGCGGCCGCGCGATCAGCCTCATGTGATGAGGTTTCATCGGCCTGGTCCGTGGTGGCAGTGCCCGTTTTGAACCGCATGGAATGTAGTACGCGATCAAATTTTTTCACTGGAGAATATGATGTCCGCGTCGACACATCATGCGAAAGTGAATTCGTCCGAAGCGATCACCTGCGATGCGCTGACGTCGGGGCTCGGCGCCGAAATCCGCGGTGTGGATGTGTCGCAGCCGTTGCCGGATGCGGCATTTTCGAAAGTGCTCGACGTTCTTCATGACCGGTGTGTGATCGTTTTCAGGGGGCAGAAGCTTGCGCCGCAGCAACTGGCGGCGTTCAGCGCCCGCTTCGGCGAACTCGACGTCCACCATATGATCGAGCATACGCTGCCGGATCTTCCGACCGTCAGGGTGTTATCGAACGTCGTGAAAGACGGTCGCGCGATCGGCATCGCGCGCGGCGGCATGCATTGGCATTCGGATCTTTCATACAAGGAGAAGCCGGCGCTGGGAACACTGCTGTACGGCATCGAGTGTCCGCCGGAAGGTGCCGATACGCTGTTTGCGAACATGTACGCCGCGTACGATTCGCTGCCGCCGCAGACCAGGGAAAAGCTGCACGGACTGCGTGCGGTTCATGACCGCAATTATCGCTACCGTGAACTCTATCCGAACCGGCCGCCGTTGACGCCGCAACAGATCGCGAAGGTTCCGCCGGTTGAGCATCCGGTGGTGCGGGTGCATCCGGTGACGCGGCGTCGCGCGCTTTTTATCGCGAAGGATATCGTCTCACGCGTCGTCGGCATGGATGTCGACGAAGGGCGGCGCCTGGTGGAAGAGCTGGAGCAATTCGCGACGCGACCGGCGTTCGTCTATGCGCACAAATGGCGCGCCGGCGATCTGGTGGTATGGGACAACCGCTGCCTGCTGCACCGGGCGACGCCGTACGACAATCGCTACCACCGCACGTTGTGGCGCACGCAGGTTAAAGGCGACGAGCCGATTGCGGCGTAGTGAACGTTGCCTGTCGACGACGTTACTTGCCGTAAGACCGGCTGCGCCGGAATGCCAATATCGCGGTCACTGCGGACAGCAGCAATATGACGACCGTGATCGGTTGACTGAGCACCGCGGTTACGTCACCTGCGTGTATGGTCAGTGCACGGTTGAGATTCTGTTCGATGATGCTGCCCATGATGAAGGCCAGCACGATCGGAATGACCGGAATCGCGACCTTTTCGAAATAGTAGGCGATGACGCCCAGAATCAGCGTCATGATGACGTCCGCAGCCTGAGTCTGGTAGGAATACGCGCCGACCACGATCAGCAGCATGATGAACGGCCCCAGCACATGAGGCGGGATTTTGGTCACCTGGCCCCACAGCTTGGCGCCGGCCAGGCCGACGGCCAGCATGATCAGGTTGCAGACGATCAGGCCGAAAAAGATGGCCATCACAAATGAGGCGTGCTGAGAAAACAGTGATGGGCCCGGCACGACTCCTTTGGTGGTCATGATGCCGAGCAGTATCGCGGCCGATCCGGACCCGGGGATGCCGAATGTCAGCGTCGGCACCAGTGCCCCGGCCACAACCGCATTGTTGGCCGTCTCCGGTGCCGCGATGCCTTCGTCAATTCCGGTTCCGAACAGTTCTGGATTTTTGGAAAAGCGCTTTTCTTCGTTGTAAGCGAGGATGGACGCGACAGCGCCGCCGGCGCCGGGCTGTACGCCGACGAGTGTTCCGATCAGGCTGCCACGGAGCATCGATGGGACAAGCCGCCGCCAGTCGCCATACGTCATGCGATCTGTTTTGGCTGTTGCGGTGTTTCCTGCGGTATCAATTCTTTCCCGCACGAGATTGCGATCGTCAATCATCAGGCGCAGCGCCTCCGGCACCGCCAGCAGACCGATGATCAGCACGATCAGCGGAATGCCATCGAGCAGCCAGGCCTGATTGAAGGTGAAGCGCATGCCCCCGAATCCTGAACTGCCTACGGTAGCAAGCAGCAGCCCGATGCCGGTTGCAAGAAATCCTTTCGCGGCACTTTTTCCCAGAAAGCCGCCGATGATCGAAAGCCCGAAAACACCGACGGCAAACATCTGGCTGGGGCCGAAGAGTAATCCGATCCACGAAAGTGCGGCTCCGGCGAGGATGAAGATTATCGTACTTATGATTCCACCGACGACGCCGCATCCGAGAGATATCTGCAATGCACGGTTCGGGAATCCTTTCCGCGCCATTGCATAGCCGTCGAGCACCGTGACCGCTGCGGACGGCGTGCCCGGTGTGCGGATCAGGATGGCAGGAATCGAGCCACCGTATTCGGCTGCGGAATAGATGGCAATGAAAAACAATACCGCTCCCGTCGTCGACATGCCGTAAGTGAATGGAAACGCCAGCGCCAACGCCTGGGCCGCTCCGAATCCGGGCAGAATGCCGAGGACGATTCCGTAGATGACGCCGAACAACATGAGCAACAGGAATTTTCCGCTGAAAACAGCTGCCAGTGCCGGAATCGCGTGTGACAAGAAATTTTCCATCACTAAAGCCGTTTAAAATTGGAGATATCTTGGCAAAAACAGCAGCGGAAAATCGACATCGAGGAAGACGACAAAGCAGAAATAGAGCACGATAACCGCCGCTAGCGCGACGCCGGCCGCCTTGGCCAGCGCGAATATTCTGGAGCCGGCAAGCGCCGGTGTAAGCAGTACCACGACGAACGCGAAGGTACTGATTTCGAAGCCCACGTACGACAGCGCGAGCGCGTAAATGATGACGACAGCGGCTATGCGCCCGATGGCGATTATGTCGACTTCGATACTGCGTCGCGCTTCATCGCTCCGGTTCCTGCGAAGGCCGGGCAGGACGATTTCCGCTGATGCGGCAACCGCGCAGGCCAGCATGAAAATCAGGATGATGCGGGGAAAGAATGCGTCCCCGGGATAGCCGGGGAGCATCGACGGCATGAACGAGTAGGTGTTCCAGTAGAGGATGATCGCGACCGCGGCGACGGCGCCGATCATGCCCAGCTCCGCCGTCTTCTTGTCGATCTTCATCGGCGCAGCGAGTTATTTTCTCAGTATTCCGTGTTCGACCATGAACGTATGTGCGGATTGGATCTGCTTGCGCATGTCAGCGTTGAGCGCCTTCTGGTCGTCCGAAAAATACGGTATCTCGCCCGGATTGAGCTTGATGTATTGCTGGTACTCCGGCGTATCCTGAACTTTCTGTAGCGCTGCGGCGATGAACTTGATGCGCTCCTGTGGCACGCCTTTTCTGACGACGATGCCCTGGAACTGTACCGGCAGATCGACATTGATTCCGAGATCGGACGGCACCGGCAGATCCGGAAACTGCTTGATGCGCTCATCGTTGAGCAGTAGCAGCATGCGCGCCTTTCCCGCCTGCACGTTCGGTAGCCACAGGCCCGGCTGCGCCATGCCGACTGGAACGTGATGGCCCAGCACGTCCTTCACCACCTGTCCCGTGCCCTGGTACGGAACGTAGCGGATATTGACTTTCAGCGCCGTTGTCAGCGCGGCAAACATGCGTTGATGGACCGATCCAATCTTGTTGCCGCCAAAGCTCAGCTTGCCGGGATTCGCCTTCGCGTAGGCGACCAGATCCTTGAAGGTTTTGAACTGGCTGTCATTGGCGACGCCAATCGCGTACAGGGTTTTTTCCATGCGCGCGACAAATGTGAAGTCGCTGAACGGATAGCGCATCGTCGGCAGATTGTAATAGCCGGGCTGGCTGCCGCTGACCTGCAGCAGCGTATAGCCGTCCGCCTTGTGCTCGTGGGTGTAGACGCCGGCCTCGTTACCCGAGCCACCGCCCTTGTAGACAACATTTACCGGCTGTCCGAGGAAGCCGGGCTTGGACAGGATCTGAGCGATCATCTGACCCCAGCGGGCAACGCCCGATCCGGCCGAGCTGGTGATTACCAGCGTAAAAGGATGATTCGGGAAATTATCGGCGAGCGCCTGCTGCGGCACACTGAGGACAGTCACGCAGCACAGCAGCACCGCGCACACTACGGGTTTGATGCTTGCCATGATTCTCCTCCATTCGTGCTTTGATCGTCAATGAACGAATACGGCCGCATGCAATTTTTTTAATTATTATGCATATCAGCCTAGCAGGGTTCAATTTACAAAAGCCAATAAAGTTTTTCTATCGCCCAATTAGGGACGTGCATGAAAGGCGGTGACGCGCCGCAACCTGATTCCGCCACAGGCTTTGCTACAGCGTGTCCGCATTTCGCGTGACGAAGTTGGAGCGGGTGGCGTCGATACAGACGGAAATGGATACACGGCAGTTTGCCGAATGCTTGATGTAACCAAGGCCTTGCAGATGGGCGCTGTGAGACTGCGGAGGTCGGTTCAATAAACAAGCGTTCATGGCGTCATGTCAGTTGAGGGGTCACACGCTCGAGATTGATGGTGTATTTATAGTGATCGGCGCGGTGACTGGCCCTTCCTATTTGGACCAATGTTCCATCCGACGTGAAGTAATACCGCTCTATTGTCAGCAGCGGGGTTCCGTCAGGCACGTTAAGGGCTTTCGCGATTTGTTTCTCCGCCAGTTCGATACTCATCACTTGATAGATATTGGCGATAAAGACCTTGCAGGTTTCCTCTACGATCATGCTCACGAGCCGTTTTCTCTTTATGGCTTTATGTAAGTCGATCCGATCGAGTACACCGCCGATATTCGTCGGCAAATAAACGTCCGTAATTACGAAAGGTTCTCCCTGGCTCATTCGTAACGTTTGGCACCAAAACACCTTCTTTCGTGCAGACTGCGAAAATTTCGCCGCGACCCATGCAGGCGCGGCGACATGGCCCGTCCTCAGCAGTTTGAGAGATGACTGGAAGCCGATCGTGACCAGGTCTTCAATCGAGCCGATCCCCCAGACCGTTCGGGCGCTATCTTTATTCAATACGAATGTTCCCTTACCCGGATAGCGCGCGATTAGATGCTTTTCGATAAGTACTTTCATCGCCGCTCGTACTGTAATAACGCTCATGCCTAATTCGGTAGCGAGTTGGGCGTCTCCGGGGATCTTTGTTCCGTCAGAATATTCGCCGGATCGTACTTTCTGCTCCAGCCAGTTTGCGAGCTCGTGGTAAAGCGGAATCTTTCCGCTTCGACGAAACGGAAGGCCGGCCGAAGTTTCCACCGGGTTCTTTTTTTGAAATTTGTCAGTACTAGAGATGCCTTTTGAGGCTTTGGATTTGCGCATAGTTCAGGGCAATACTTAAGAGTTTTTTCGCCAGCTTCTTGTACACGGAAATACAATGCTGATCTCTATACTGTTGGTGGGGCAGTATCGGCACAGTACGCTTATTCCGTCAACATGACGATCGACATACCGTACCGACGGTTTCTGTTTAGAAAAAATTAAAACTGATTCTACAACATGTCGTAATGTTATTGCGCTAATGGGCCTCCTCAATTTGGTCCGATTGTTGGTCTCGTAACGATACACAATCGCTACGCCCGCGCTTGCAGGACAGTTCGGCCGCTTTCACGTCCGCTTCGGTTTCTGTCGGGGCGCAGACCATCGGTTCACCGCCCCATCACTTTTCCTTGTCTGTTCGCCGGCGGCAGACGCTACATCGTCACCGGGCTATTCCCGACGAGCGGCTGTTGAGGGCCGTCGTTAACAGTTTGCTTGACAGGCACTTTATTATAATAATAGTATATTTCCGCTTCGAGCGGTTCCGGGCGTGATCGCTATACATTGCATCGTTTGTCAATAACAAATTTCAAAATACAGGAATGGCCATTCAATTTGTGATGAGGATCGGTCGAGCAACCAACGGCGCCAAGCTCCGCAATCGCCGAAATGCTTCTTCCGCAAATCCGGAGGGCGCGGGCTTGCCTGCGATCATGCGGGAGGACGGCAACGATCCGGCAGATGGGAACATGCCCGAACAAATTGCCGACCGTCTTGACCACGACTCGCCGCGCATACGAAGGGGGATTTTGAGATCGCCAGACCGAGGAGCCGTCAATGGCGATCCTGGGAGCGAATCTGGCGGAGAAACGGCTCGGTTGACCTCGTTGAGCCGTTCCCGATTTAAAGCTGGTCTTTGCCGGAGTGTTTGCTTTGACTTACGAGTTTGACCGAGAAAAAAGGTGACCAAATGAAATTCAAGGGACGAGTGCTTTATACGTCGCAAGATAAGCCGGAGGCAAAAAAAGAAATACCTCAAGAGAAGATAACTTATCTAACGGGGAAATTGCTGATTGATGGTAATGGCAGAAAGCCGACGGAAAATCCGGTCCTTGTTCTTGGCAACGACAGGATCAAGCGAATCGGCACTCGAGCGACGATCAAGATTCCGGCGGGGGCGGAAGTGATTGACTGCTCCAATTACACGCTGATGCCCGGTTTGATGGATGCGCATATTCACACGATGATGTTTAATTGTTTGACGTTCCACAATTACCGTGTGGCCCAGTGGGAAGTCGTGCCTTCTCTGCAGCAGATGTATTCCTTATTCCATGCTCAAATGTGTTTCGATATGGGATTTACCACGCTGAGGGATCTGGGTTTGAATTCCAGTCGAGGGTTGCTTACTTCTGAATTATGTTCCGTGCGCGATGCAATTGATGCCGGCCTGTTCGAAGGGCCACGAATGCTGGTAGGCGGATGGACGTCGATCACGGGATCGCATCTCGATTTGGTTCAGCCGCGCGCTATGGTGCGCAAGGGTTTTCAGACCGCGGATGGCCCGTGGGAATTGCGAAAACTGGCGCGCCACAATTTGCGCATAGGCTGTGACGTGATCAAGACTTGTGCATCGGGTGGCGGCGGCACGGACAAGGAAGAACCGGATGTGCGCAATATGACGCAGGAAGAAATCAACGCGATTGTCGATGAGGCGCATGCGTTCCGTAAACCCGCCGCAGTGCATTGTTTTACGCCTGAAGCGCACAAAATGGCTGTGAAAGCGGGCGCCGACACAATCGAGCATATGGTTTTCCATAGCAACGAATCCATCGACATGATAAGTAAGGCCAACATTTATGTAACGCCGACGCTGTCACATCGCACCGACCATGCCATCTACGTGCGAAAACAGCTGGGGACGCCGAAATTCATTCTCGACAAAATGAAGACTCTGCAGCCATTCTGCTACGAGACATTTCAAAAGATGTATAAGGCCGGCATAAAGATCGCGATGGGCACGGATATGGGGTACGACCCGGAAATGGGCGAAGGGGCGAAGGAATTGCAGCTCTATGTGGATTTGGGCATGAGTCCGATGCATGCGATCCAGACGGCGACAAAAAATACGGCTGCCGCGATCAAGATGGACGCCGATTTGGGCACGATTGAAAAGGGCAAGATCGCGGATATTCTTGCGGTCGACGGAAATCCGGCGAAGGACATCACGGTTTTGCAGCACAAGAAAAACATCAAGATGGTCATGAAGGAGGGCAAGGTCTGCGTTGATCGCCGCCCGGGCAAGAACAAAAGCGCAGTCGGTGTGGCGCCCCAATCCTGGAAAATCATCGATAATTTGTGATGTCTGACCAGCCCGCACGTCTTCAATAGCGGAGGCGCGACAGGTCGACGCTGGCTTGTTGGCTTAATTGCGGCAGTCAAATGGATGAAGTTCCAGCGTGTAGGGAACCGGCCAGTTGCTCGATCCATTGTCGCTGGAACATGACCGACACACGCAGCAACTCCATGTATTGATGCCCGGATGCTTGATGTCCGAATTCGAGCTTGACGGCTATGGGGGTGGTGATAAATACTATTATTATAATAATATGCGATAGTCACGATTAAAGCATCAATCTTGCCAGTATCGTCTGATCGTCACGATACGGAAGGGTACACACAACGCCGGGAGAACCCATGGGCAATCACGCAGACTCCGCGAAAGCGAAACGACAATATTTCCATCAATTGGACAAGATGAAAATTGAAGCGCTTGCACCGCAAATGACAACTTCGGCCGGTGCGTTGGTCGAAGGCGACAAGATTTACATTGGCTTGGTCCATAAGGCGCGCGGCACCGGATCCCAGCCCCATCGTCATCCGTTTGAACAATTTAACTACGTCCTGAAGGGTACGTTGAAAGCGCAAGTAGACGGCGTGGAGCAGCTGGTGCCGGCCGGCGGATTAATACACATACCTGCCAATACGCTTCACTCTATTGTGTCTACGCCCGATGAGGACGTCATCTTCCTGATGGCAAAAGAAGTGACGCCGATGGGGGTGGCTGGTATTCCGGAAGATCCTGATACGCGAGGGCCCCGCTTCGAACCAGGCTTCGATCCGGCCACCCTCAAAAAATAACAGCTGACCGCGCCGCTTTTTTTACGACAACAAGTACAACCGAAAAAACTCCACTAGCCGCTCGTTAAAGGAGGGGTACTATGTCAAGGCTACTTTCTTTTGGCAGTTTCGTCGCGGTTCTCGTTCTTTATGGTGTTTTGGGTATTTCCGGCTTGGCGACTGCAGATAATTACCCGTCCAAGCCCATTACCTTCGTTGATCCCACGACTGCCGGATCGGGCGCGGCGCGATGGAGCGAAGTGTTTGCGCAGCACATCCAGCCGTATTTGGGGCAGCCAATGGAAATAACCTTCAAGCCGGGCGGGGCTGCCAACGCCGAGGCGGTATATATCAACCAGCATCCCGCTGATGGCTACACAATCGGTAAAGCTTTTGGAAGTCTGGCCGGATATATGAATCTGCCCGGCTTCAAGCCTCATCCTGAAGATTTCATTGTTATTTTGCGGACCGACAAACAGCTATTTGCTCTCGGCGTTCTGGCCAGCAGTCCGTTCAAGTCCATCAAGGACGTCGTCAATTATGCAAAGCAACACCCGGGCAAGCTGGCGGTGGGCGCGACGAAGGTAGGTTCGGTGCATCAGCGCCATATCATCAATTTCGAAGATGCTGCCGGAATCCAGTTCAAGTACATCCCGTACAAGGGTTCCGGAGACGTTGTCAAAGACGTATTGGGTGGCTTCCTCCCGATCGGTCTGGCCCAGCCAGGGCTTTGGCTGCCGCTCGCCAAAGCCGGCAAAGTCAGAATGCTTGTTTTATTTAATGAGAATCGTATCAAAGCCCTGCCGGACGTACCCGTACCGTCCGATTTTGGATATAAATACGAGTTTACCCATCAATGGTATGGCGCCATGGTCAAAAAGGGGACGCCACCGGACCGCATCAAAAAACTGCAAGCCGCTTTCCATAAGGTGGTTGAAAGCGAAGCTTATAAACAGTATTTGGCCGCGAATCCTGGTGTCGAACCCATTTGGTCCGATGATCAAGTGAAACTCACCAAAGAGTTGGCCAAATCACGTGGAGAGTTTCGCGCCTACATGAAATCCGCCGGGTTGATCAAGTAAGTGCGTGACCGGGCTGGCTGTTGATCTGAAGCGCCATCGAATAATAGCAGGCAAAGATCCGGGTAAAGAAGGATGAAAGTTCACGGTGACAAGATCGAACTGGTTACGGCGACGGCTTGCGTGATAGGCGGGCTGTACATGTTTTATGAAACCGGCTTCTTCAAAGCTTCCGCGTCAGTCAGTGGGGCTCCGGCCGTTTTCCCGCGACTTGCCCTTGGCCTAGGTATCGGCGCTGCGATACTCACCATCATAAGGAAGCTGCGGGAACTACGGCAGACGTCCGCGATGGCCGTTGCGCCCGTGGATATCGAACTGAAGGCGTTGGTGTTCCTCGTCGTGCTCACCGTGGTGTACATCGTGGTCGCAGATATGGCCGGTTTCGAAATTCCAACCGTAATTTACTTGTACCTTTTGATCTACCAGCGAATGCGGGAGTATTGGCGCCCTGCGTTGATCGCACTCGTTGCATCCATTGCGATTTACGTGGTCTTCGTTTTACTCCTGCAGATACGATTACCTTTGTTGTTCCTGCCGGAATACGCCAGTGAACTGTTACCTTGGCTCAAGGGGTTGTGATGGAAAGCGGAGTCGTGACAAGCTTGTTATGGGGATCGGTGCAAAGCCTGATAACTCCTTCTTTCCTGGTGATCATTCTGCTGGGGGTAATCGCGGGCATTATTTTCGGCATCCTGCCGGGATTTGGCGCGGCGCAGGCGCTGGCCTTGTTATTTCCGTTTACCTACAGCATGGACGGTATACAAGTTGTGATATTCATGCTTGCGGCGTATTCCGCCGCCGAGTATGGCGGATCGATTCCGGCCATTCTGATACGCACGCCAGGCACTCCTTCAGCCGCCATAACGACAATAGAGGCATACCCGCTCGCGCAGCGCGGCTTTCCGCGTAAAACGCTGCGCATCTCGCTCACGGCCGGGCTTATTGGCGGCGTCCTCAGTACGGCTGCGTTCATTGCGGCGGGCCCTCTGCTTGCCTGGATCGGGTTGCGGTTCGGCCCTTCAGAAATGTTTGCGGTCGGAGTCTTCGGGCTTTCGATCATCAGCAGCTTTCTCGGCGGCAGCGTGCTCAACGGATTTTTATCGACAGCAGTTGGCCTGTGGCTTGCGACCATTGGCAATTCGGATTTTGGCGGAATGCGGTTTACTTTTGACTGGTCGTATCTTTACGATGGTATCCCGCTGCTCGTAGTCATTATCGGTATTTTGGCCATGCCAGAGGCATTTCGTTTGATCTGCAGCTCGACGATGGGGGAGGGCGCAGACGAGACCCAGGCGGCACATCTTCCGCGCAAGTGGAACGCAAAGGACCGTCTATCGTGGTTGGAATTCAAGCGACTGTTGCCGAGCTTCCTGCGTGGCAGCGTTGTCGGAACCGCGATTGGAATTATGCCGGGCGCAGGGGGGACCGTTGCATCGATTGTTTCTTATAACGAAGAGCGACGCTGGTCGAAGCGCGGGCACTTGTTCGGAAGCGGCGTCGAGGAAGGTGTGGCCGGCCCTGAGGCGGCGAATAACGCCGTGGTTGCCGGAGCCCTTGTGCCGACATTGGCGCTGGGCATTCCAGGATCCGCTTCCGCCGCCGTCCTGCTGGGTGTGATGATAGGGAAGGGAGTCGTGCCGGGCCCCTTGCTGTTCCATGACCAGCCGGGATTCGTTATGCAGGTTTTTATTGGCCTCATCATCATCAACCTTGTGCTGTACGGCGTGGGCTGGATGGGGACAAATGTTTTCGCCTGGGTGACGCGTTTGCCCAACAGCATCCTGGGCCCGGTCGTCATGATCCTGATTCTGATAGGCACCTACTCCTATCGGACCGAGTTCATGGACGTGGTGATAGCGCTCGGATTTGGGGTTGTCGGCTATATTCTGGAGAAAATTAAATTTCCGACTTTGCCCATGCTGCTGGCATTCGTCATGCAGCCGATCATGGAGGAAAATCTTCTGCGTGCGCTGTCTCTTTACAACGACATCTTCTCGGTCATGTCGCGGCCGCTTACTGCGGTAATTCTTCTGCTGGCCGTTTCGTCGGCCGTTTGGGGATATTTACGAAGCCGGCAAAAAAGCCCTGATGCCGCGGCAACTCTTTAGGACGGTCTGACCCATTGATGTATTTCTGCAAGCCATGGCCATAGTTATGGTGATGTTGCGTTATCACCGGGATCACGAACAAACAAAAAAGAGTGGAATCACTCCGGGCCGGATCTCCGGATACAATCGAGCGCGTTAAACACGTTCGCCGGTTCAGCGGATCGCTTGTTAAAGCTCTGCGTCCGATTAATCATGCGCAGGAATTGTGACGCAGCGTGGCAAACTTGCATCAATTGCGTGTCTGTTAGCGTTAAACCAAGGTGTCGCATAAGCGCGGGACATAACCCGAGCGTCGCGTCGTCGGTTTCCGGTGACAAAGGCGTCGGTGAACCATTATCCTCTATGATGGGCACGCTCGTGGTGCCTGGAACCAGCAATGGGTGCGCGGTGTGCCAGGTGGTCGCTTTTTCATAGGCATCGGCCACCCTGAACAGAGTGGGTTCGTCGAAAGGGCGTCCCGCCAGCTGCATTGCGAGCGGCAGCCCCGTGCTGCTGAAGCCTATGCAGATCACCAATGCCGGACCGCCAGTCATATTGAACGGAACGAAGGAATTAGGCTTCGGCCACGTCTTGCAACGGGCACCGAGTCTGGGTGCTGGACCACTTCCCGGGGCCAGCAATAAGTCGTATCGAGCGTAAAGCGATTCCATCTCTTCGACCATGCGTCGACGCGCGCGCTGTGCGTCCACATAGTCACCGGACTGAATGACACAGGCGGCAAGAGTGCGTCCCAAAAAATGGGAACCAAAGTCTTCCGTTCTTTGAATTAAATTTGCGTGATGGACGGAGAGGATCTCGCTCGCCTCGATGAGGTTCCAAATATCATAATATTCCTGCAGCGGGCGGATACGAGCAACTTCCACCTTTGCGCCGAGCCGCGCAAGCAGGTCGAGCGCATTTTCCAGCGCGGCCCTCAGTTCATCATGAACAGGCAGGTCTTCTTCCCAGAAATGTCTTAGAACACCGATTCTCAACCCGCGTATATCGCCGGTCAACGCCGCACAATAGTCGAGGGGCGGCCGGTTGCAGCTCGTTGGGTCTTTGTCGTCAAAACCGGCAATTGCCTGCAGCAATGCGGCACAGTCTTCGACGGTTCGCGTCATTGGGCCGCAGTGATCAAAACTGTATGAATTAGGAATAACGCCCCGCCGGCTCACCAGTCCATAGGTGGGCTTGAGTCCCACGATGCCGCACAATGAAGCCGGTGTACGAATCGATCCGCCGGTGTCCGATCCAAGCGCTCCCATCACGAACTGTGCGGCAACGGCCGCTGCAGACCCGCTGCTTGATCCGCCCGTAAAATGATCCGTGTTCCATGGGTTGCGTGCGGGCGGCCAGGGCAAATCAAATGACGGCCCCCCGTGTGCCAATTCGTGTGTGGCAAGCTTTCCGACGAGAATCGCGCCGGCGCCGTATAGCTTTGCCACTGCCGCAGCATCTTCGGCAGGAACGTAGTGCTCGAAGACTTTTGAATGACCTGTCGTGCGAATGCCTGCCGTACAGTAGATATCCTTCAGTCCGATTGGAATGCCATGCAACGGGCCGCGATGGTGCCCGGCGTGGATTTCCTTCTCCGCTTTTCGCGCTTGTGCGCGTGCAAGGTCGCCGGTTAGGGTCAAAAATGCGTTGACCTGAGGATCGAGTGATTCGATGCGGCGAAGTGCTGCCTCGACGAGCTCGACCGGCGAGAGATCTCCGGCTTTAAAAAGCCGCGCCGTTTCTTTTATCGTCAATCCACAAATTTCGGACATTAATTTGCTGCTGGGTCAACGACCCTTGAAGCGTAATGGTAAAGGCTCTTCGCCATCGATGAGGTTGAACGGGCAATGTTCTAATTTTTGATTTGGCGAAGTATTATAATAACATTATAATATTTCAGGCGACAATCCGTTATGCCATAGGCGCCGCGGGAATTACGCACTTGCATCGTTGCAATCGAATCGTCATTTATGTGAGGAACCATGTCTTCCAAATTACCATCAGGCGATCAAGCCAAAACCTACTTTTACAGCTTTGAACAATTACCACGGCATACGTTTACAAAACATACGACATCCAACGGTGCGGTGGTAAAGGGGGAAAAAATGTACGTGGGGCTTGTCAATAAGCCGCGTGGTTCCGGATCGCAACCTCACCGTCATCCTTTTGAGCAGTTTAATTATGTGCTTAAAGGTAAGCTGAAGGCATGGGTGGACGGTGAGGAGCAAGTCGTTCCGCCGGGCGGCTTGATCCATATTCCGGCCAACACGCTGCATACAATCGTGGCGACACCCGAGGAAGACGTCATTTTCTTTATGATAAAGGAGGTAACGTCGCTTGGAACGGCCGGCATCCCGGAAGATCCGAACGTCACTGGTCCCCGCTTTGAACCCGGATTCGGCCCTGCTTCTCTGAAATCCGAGAAATGACCTATCTCATCGGCATCACCGACTGCGCGGATTGACGGCATGACAGGGATCGCCAATCGCACAGACAAGACTTCACGACGAATGAGCCTGGACTTTGACTTAATGTTCCCGGGCTTTGCAAAGAATATTTACTGAGATAAGGGAGTGTTCACATGGAAGCGGCAACAGGGGCAAGGCTGGCGAAGAACGCGAAAGTTCGGGTAATACGTGGTGGCCGGCTGATTGACGGAAATGGAGGTGCTGTCACCAAGGATCCGGTGATCATTGTCGAAGGCAAGCGCATCAAGGCGATCGGCAAGAAGGGCACGATCAAGGAGCCGAAAGGCGCCGAAGTAA
>DASSON010000155.1:0-8491 GCA_035700525.1 Burkholderiales bacterium | reverse complement strand
CGACAGATTGAGCAGGAAATCGCCATGCGCAAGCAATGGTTCGAGCACCTGCCGGAAATTCTGCGGCGTCAGCGGCGATACGGTGAAACGGATGCCGAAGTGCTGCGCCTCGGCGACGCCGCGCTCGTCGGCAGTGACGATGTTGATCTGTCGCGGCTCGATGTCAAGATGCCGCAGCAGCAGTGGCAGACTGCCCTGCGCCACTGAACCGCAACCGACGATGACCAGCCGCCCGCCGAACCGAATGTATTTTTTTTCGATCATTTCACCCTTGTATCGATTGCGTTGCCGCCGCCCTCCACGACGGAAGCCTGCGGCTGGGTGTGAGGGATCGGTGCGAAACAGCTATGCCGGACAGACGCGTAGCCTGCGCGGCGGCAGAAAGATCTGCCGGACGTTCCCCTGTCCGGCACGGGATGATCGATGAAAGGCAGCCCCGCCCCCGGTGCCCGCCGCATTATAAACGAAATGCACGGGGCAGCAGAAGCGCGGCCCGGGCGACAGACGCAGCCGGCGCCGGGAAAATCAGATTTTCAGCAGCAGCTTGCCGCGCGTTTTGCGCGCTTCCAGGTAGCGGTGCGCGTCGGCCGCCTGTGCCAGCGGGAACTCGCGATCGACCGGCACGGTAAGCCGGCCTTCGCGAATCCACTGAAACAGATCGGCGGCGCGCGCGCGCAGTTCCTCCGGCGTCGCCAGGTAATCGGCAAGGTGCGGGCGAGTGAAGAACACCGAGCCTGCTTCGGCCAGTTCCAGCGGCTCGATCGATTCGACCAGCCCCGATGCGCCGCCGTAGTTCACGCACAGCCCGCGTCGCTTCAGGCTGCGGATGCTGCCGGCGATGGTGTCCTTGCCGACCGCGTCGTAGACAACGTCGACGCCGATGCCGCCGGTGAGCTCGCGCACCGCGTCACGGAAATCGGTCTCGCGGTAAAGAACCACGTGATCGACGCCGCGTGCCTTCGCAATCTCCGCTTTCTCGTGGCTGCCGACGGTCCCGATCACCGTTGCGCCGGCGATCTTCGCGATCTGCGTCAGTAACTGGCCGACACCGCCGGCCGCGGCATGCACCAGGCAACTCGTTCCCGCTTTCAGTTGAAAAGCCGAATGCGCGAGATAGTGGGCGGTGAGCCCCTGCAGCATCAGTGCTGCGCCGGTCCGCACGTCGATATCGTCCGGTAGCTTCACCAGCCGCCGCGCCGGCACCGCGGCGTATTCCGCGTAGCTGCCGCGCACGATGCAGTACGCGACGCGCTCGCCCGGCCGGAAATCGGTGACGCCGTCGCCGACCGCGGCCACCGTGCCCGCGCCCTCCATGCCGATCACCATCGGCAGCGGCGTCTGGTAGGTATGCGAACGCGCATACAGCCCGCCGCGCTGATAGATGTCGGTGTAATTGATCCCGGCATAATCGAGCTTCACCAGCACTTCCGACGGCTGCGGTCGCGGCCTGTCGGTGGCAACCGGCTGCAGCACGTCGGGACCGCCGAATGCCGCAATCGAAATTGTCCGCATGCGTTTCTCCCTTCGGAACTTCTGCAATAGAGCCTTGGTCGCTTACCCATGTAAGCGATTGCATTCTGCCACGGAATTCGTTAAGGTTCATGCGCGACGGTTTTCTCCGATACTACTTCTTGCACTCCGGGAACGAGTATCGGAACATGTTCCGAATAATTCACCGTAAACCGTCGGCTGATCAAACCACCATGGAGAAGGAGGTTCAGATGAAAAATACCCGATTCCTGCCCGCCGCTATTCTGGTGCAGTTGCTGAGCGCGCTGCTGCTGCTCGGAACCGTGTCAGTTGCGGCGGCACAGGAAAAATATCCGTCACGCCCGATCACGTTCATCGTGCCATGGGGCGCAGGCGGCGGTGCCGACCAGACCGCGCGCGCAACGGCCCACATCATCGAGCCGATGCTCGGCGTTTCGATTCCGG
The DNA here is from genome assembly GCA_035700525.1 of Burkholderiales bacterium. Taxonomy (GTDB): domain Bacteria; phylum Pseudomonadota; class Gammaproteobacteria; order Burkholderiales; family JBDZVW01; genus JBDZVW01. The sequence continues at coordinate 6,556 of DASSON010000155.1, read as the reverse complement.
TCGTCAACGTGCCGGGCGCGACCGGCCAGAGCGGCATGGCGAAGTTCCTCGCGGCACCTGCCGATGGTTACACGATGCAGATCATGACCGGCGAAACCGTCGCACTGCTCGCCACTCGTCATCCGAAATTCAAATTCAGCGATCTCATTCCGCTGGCGGTACTCATCCGCACGCCGTCGGGTTTCTACGTGAAAGAGGATTCACCGTGGAAGAACTGGCAGGACGTCGAGAAGGCGGCGAAGGAGCGCATGCTGAAAGTCGCGATCACCGGCTTCGGCAGCCCCGACGATCTGATCATCAGCTACTACAAGCACAAGGGCCTGAAGCTGCAGGCGGTGCCGTACAAGGCGAGCGAGCGCTACACATCGGTCATCGCCGGGCACGTCGATGTGCTCTACGAGCAGCCCGGCGACGTCAAGAGCTTCCTGACGAACAAGCAGATCCGTCCGGTGATTTTCTTCTATGACAAACGCTTCGCGCCGTTCCCGAATACCCCGGTCAGCACCGAATTCGGCGACCACATCACGCTGCCGCAGGTGCGCATCGTCGTCGTCAAGGCCGGTACCGATCCGAAAAAGGTCAAGATCCTGGAAGACGCGCTGAACAAGATGTCGAAAGGCAAGGAGTACAAGGATTTCCTGAAGACGCAATACGGTGACCCGAACAGCTACATGTCCGGTGACCAGGCGTTCAAGTTTCTGGACGGATGGCTCAAGGAAGCGCGCGCCATCATGAAAGAAACCGGCATGAAATCGAAGTAGCACTGATGCGGAGGGGGCATGCCGCCCCCTCCGTTCTCATCCGGTTTCGAAACAATGGACAAGCTCAAGGCAAGTGCACCGTACTGGGTGACGCTCGCCATCTCCGTTTACCTCTATTACATCGCGACGCAGATCAGCGCACCGGATACCGGCGGTCAGCTCGGACCCGATTTCTGGCCCAAGGCGGTGCTGGGGCTGATGATACTGGTGTGCGTCTACGCGATTGCGCGCATCCTGCTGTTCGGCCGCTACGGCGCGAATGCCACACTGGACGACACGCTTCAGAGCGAAGCGGCTGCCAATGATCCGCTTGAAACGGAAGCCCAGCCGGAACAGCGCTATCCGATGCTGCTGATCGCCGGCACCGGGCTCACGATTCTTTACGTCGTGGTATTCAACACGCTGGGCTTTTTCCTCGACACCTTCATCTACATGACGGCATTCATGCTGATCGGCCGTTATCGCCGCATCTGGATCGCAGTGATCGTCAGCCTGATCGGTTCGCTGATCTTCATGTACGTGTTCATGAAGATCGTTTACGTGTCGCTGCCGATCGGTAGTCCGCCGTTCTCCGAGGTGTCCATTCTGCTCATGCAATGGATGGGCATCCGCTGAAGGCGCGCACATGATCGACATCCTTCACCACCTGGGGCTGGGTTTCATCCACGTCTTCACGATGCCGCACTTCACAGCGCTGGTCGTCGGACTGGTCGTCGGCATGCTGGTCGCGGTGCTGCCCGGCCTCACGCTGGTGATGGGCGTGGTACTGGCACTGCCGTTCACCTACGGCATGGACATCACGACGTCGATCATCCTGTTGACCGCGATGTACATTTCCGGCACCTATGGCGGCGCCTTCACGTCGATCCTGTTCCACATTCCGGGCGAGCCGATCGACGTGCCGCTGCTGTGGGACGGATTTCCGATGGCGCGCAACGGTCAGCCGGCGAAAGCACTGGGCTGGACGCTGTTCGCTGCATTTACCGGCGGTCTGATCACCTGCATCATCGCGGTGAGCATCGCGGTGCCGTTCGCAAATTTCGCGCTGCGGTTCGACGTGCCCGAATATTTCGCGGTCGTCGTGTTCGGATTAACCAGTGTCGTCGCGCTCGGCGGCACTTCGCTGGTCAACGCGCTGATCAGCCTGTGCTTCGGGCTGTGGCTCGCGACCGTCGGCGTCGATCAGATCTATGGCGTCGATCGCTTTACGTTCGACGTGCCGATCCTGCGCGACGGCATCGAATACCTGACCGTGATGGTCGGCGCCTACGGCATCGGCGAAGTGCTGAGCCGTCTGGAAACCGGCTTTGCGTCAACGCCGCTGCAGGCCGCGGGCGGCAAGATCGCGACCGAGCTGCCGACGCGGAGCGAACTGTGGAGCCTGCGCACGACGTTCGCCCGCAGCTCGTTCATCGGCGTGCTGTGCGGCATCGTACCCGGCGCCGGCGCTACCATTGCATCTTTCGTGTCGTACGGTGTCGAAAGCCAGTACGGCAGCCGCCGCGACAAGCTCGGCACCGGCATTCCGGACGGCATCGTCGCGCCGCAGGTCGCCTCGACCGCCACCGTCGGCGGCCACATGGTGCCGCTGCTGACGCTGGGCATTCCGGGCAGCGGCGCGACCGCGGTCATTCTCGGCGCGTTTCTGCTGCACGGACTGCAGCCGGGTCCGATGGTGTTCGTTCACGAGAGTAAAATGGTGTACGCGATTTTCGCGTCGATGTTTCTCAGCGTGTTCGGCATGTGCCTGCTCGGCTATTTCGCGATCCGGCTGCTGATCAAGGTGCTGTACCTGCCGGAAGCGATCACCTCCGCGTTCGTGATCCTGTTCTGCGTGATCGGCGCCTACGCCGCGCGCAACACGATCACCGATCTGTGGTTGATCGTCATATTCGGCATCATCGGCTATCTGTTCGAGCGCTTCCGCTTCCCGGTGGCGCCGATGGTGCTCGGCATCATCCTCGGTCCGATCGCCGAGCAGAATTTCATGACCAGCATGATCAGCTATCAGAACCACTGGACCATTTTCTTCACGCGCCCGATCAGCGGCACGGTGATGGCGCTGTCGATTCTCGCGCTGCTGTTCCCGCTGATCCGTCACCTGCTGCACCGGCGCAAGCTGAAGCTTGCCGCGGCACAGACCAAGGCGACTGCGCAAACAGGAGGTTGATCGATGACCACACAGACGCTGGACGCCCCCGCCCGCAACAATGCCGAATCCGTCCCCGGCGTGATCGCCGGACTCGTCCGCCGTGCGCGCGCCGCGCAACGCACCTATGAACGCTTTTCGCAGGAACGGCTGGACGAAACGGTAACCGCCGTCGGCTGGGCAATCATGGAGCCGTCGCGCAACCGCGCGCTGTCGGAACTGGCGGTGGCCGACAGCGGCCTCGGCGTCGTTGCCGACAAGATCGTCAAGAACCATCGCAAGACGCTGGGGCTGCTGCGCGACGTGCTGGGCGCGAAATCGACCGGCGTGATCGCTGAATATCCGGACACCGGCATCACCGAAATCGCGCGGCCGGTCGGCGTGGTGGCGGCGATCGTGCCGTCGACCAACCCGGCGGCAACGCCGGCCAACATGATCATCAACGTGCTGAAGTGCGGCAACGCGATCATCCTCGCGCCGTCGCCGAAAGGCCACGCGACCGCGGTGAAGCTGCTCGAATACGTGCATGCCGAGCTCGACCGCGTCGGCGCGCCGCGCGACCTGGTGCAGGTGCTGCCGGCGCCGGTGTCGAAGGCGATGTCGCTGGAGCTGATGCGGCAGGCCGACCTGGTGGTGGTCACCGGCTCGCAATCGAACGTGCGTGCCGGCTACTCCAGCGGCACGCCGGCACTCGGCGTCGGCGCCGGCAACGTCGCGGTGATCGTCGACGACAGCGCCGACGTAAGGGACGCCGCGGCCAAGATCATGAGCTCGAAGATTTTCGACAACGCGACGTCGTGCTCGTCCGAAAACAGCCTCGTCATTCACGACAAGGTCTACGATGCGATGCTCAACGCACTGGCGGCCGAAGGCGGCGCGTTGCTGACGCCGGGCGAAAAGGCGCAGCTCGAACGCGTGATGTTCCGCGACGGCCATCTGTCGTCAGCTGTCACCGCGCAGTCGGTCGAAAAAATCTGTGCGGTGGCCGGCCTGACGCGACCCGACCTGGTCCGTGCGCGCTGCCTGCTGGTCGAGGAAACCGGCACCGGACCCGACTACCCGTTCTCCGGCGAGAAGCTGTCGCCGGTGATGACGCTCTACCGCGCGCGTGATTTCAACACCGCGTTCGCCACCGTGCGCGGCATCTACGATTACATGGGCAACGGCCACTCGTGCGGCATCTACACTGAAAACGCCGATCACATCATGCGCCTCGGCCGCGAGATGACGGTATGCCGGGTGATCGTGAAGCAGGCGCACTGCTTCGCCAACGGCGGCTCGTTCGACAACGGCCTGCCGTTCTCGCTGTCGATGGGCTGCGGCACCTGGGGCCGCAACAGCTTCTCCGAGAATCTCAACTACCGCCACTTCCTGAACATCACCCGCATCGTGCGCCAGATACCGGCGCGCGAGCCGACACCGGATGATATCTTCGGAGCTTATCGCAAGAAGTATCACGCATAACGCAGCAGTGGAAATAACACCAGCGGAAAAGATTTGATTTTGCTTTTTTTCCCCTCCTTATCGAGGAGGGGAGCCCGCGACGGCGGGCTGGGGTGGTGGGCGATGCTTATTGAGGCGAGGCTGATCACCGATCCCGCCTTATCCGAACAAGAAACCGTACACATATCGTAGACACCTGACCATCCGCCCATGCGCACCATCCGCCACTACGTCGATCTGCAGGCCGAAACACAGCCCGATGCACCGTACCTGATTCTCCCTGAAACCGGTCGCACGCTGACCTACGGACAGTTGCGGCAGGCGTCACGCGAACTCGCACACACCCTTGCGCACAAGGGTGTGAAAAAAGGCGACAAGGTCTCGTTCATGCTCGCCAACGGCTACCAGGCCGGACGGCTGCTGATCGGCATCATGTACGCGGGCTGCGTGGTGCAGCCGATCAACCTGCTGGCGCAACCGGCGCAGCTGGCGTATGTGCTCGACCATTCCGACACCCGCATCGTATTCACGACTGCCGAGCACGCGGAACGGCTGCACGCGGCGATGAAAAATCTCGCGCGCCCGATCGAGATCGTGGTGATCAATCCCGATGCCGAAAGCATTTTCGATGCCGCCGATCTACCGCAAACGGAGCCTGCGGAAATCTCCGAAAATGACGAAGCGCTGCTGATGTACACCTCGGGCACCACCGGCATGCCGAAGGGCGTGCTGCTGAGTCACAAAAACTGCGTCGCCGGCGGCGAGTTCGTGAGTCAGGCGCACCAGCTCACCGCCGCCGACCGCGTGCTGTGCTCACTGCCGTTCTATCACATCAACGGCCAGATCGTGACCGGTGTCGCGCCGCTGGTGCACGGCGGCTCGGTGGTGCTGCCACAGCGCTTCAGCGCCAGCGAATTCTGGAAACTGGTATCGGATTACCGCTGCACCTGGATCAACGTCGTTCCGACGATCATTTCGTACCTGCTGAACGGCCCCGATCCGCGGCAGACCATGCCGCCGCTAGCAATCGACCAGGTGAAATTCTGCCGCTCCGCGTCGGCACCGCTATCGCCGGAACTGCACCGCGCATTCGAGGAAAAATTCGGCATCTCAATCATTGAGACCTTCGGCATGACGGAATGCGCGGCGCCCTGCTTCACCAATCCGTACGACCGCGAACGCCGCAAGATCGGCAGCCCCGGCACCGCGTTCGGCAACGTAGCGAAGATCATCAACCCGGACACCGGTGAAACGCTGCCGCCGCACGCGCGCGGCGAAATCATGATCCGCGGCGAGAACGTGATGAACGGCTACTACAAAAACCCGGAAGCCACCGCGAAAGCGCTCGAGCCCGACGGCTGGCTGCACTCCGGCGATCTCGGCTACCTCGACGAAGACGGCTTCGTCTTCGTCACCGGCCGCATCAAGGAACTGATCATCAAGGGCGGCGAAAACATCGCGCCGCGCGAAATCGACGAAGCGCTGCTGAAACATCCGGCCGTACTCGAAGCGGCGGCTGTCGGCATACCCGACACCCACTACGGCCAGGAAATCATGGCGTGCGTTGTACTCAAGCCTGGTTGCTCATGCACGCTCGACGAACTTCAAATGTTCGCGGTGCAAGAACTTGGAAAATACAAAGCGCCCAAATCAATCAGGTTTATCGATTCGTTGCCAAAAGGGCCTTCTGGAAAAGTGCAGCGGCTGAAACTGTTGGATGCCTGAACACGCACAGCGTAACGCGGCGCGTAGCAAGTTGGTGCGATATTTAATGTTTCACCCGCGTCGAAGAGGCGTTCCTGTTCTGCCGAGTTTTAGGCGGCCCTAAAGTCATTTCGCTCGCTCAACATAACAATTTCTAAGAATTTCGTGTTGCCGCGGTTTGACTCGAAACGCATCATCGCCTAATCTCGATGCGATACAATTCTCGTAGGTGACCGAAAGTGTTTCGGTTCCAAAAGATATCGAACTACGGCACGGCCACGCCGGCTGTCGCGCAAACTTTCGCGCAGGGCTGTGAGCTACTTCATTGGTTTCAATGTGAATCCAAAAAAGTCGAGCAGGCAAAGGAAATACTACTTGAACTACAACGCCAGGCAGTCCGTTGCACAGAACAACGAGACACTATTGCGCGAGAATGCGAGACTGCTGTTGAAGAAGCACACACCTTGCAAGCGAAGCAACCCTCTGGAAACAACGCGGT
>DASSON010000154.1:0-19499 GCA_035700525.1 Burkholderiales bacterium | reverse complement strand
CGATGTCGACCATGTCAACGACCTTGGCTGGACGGCGCTGCTCGAGGCCATCATCCTGGGTGACGGCGGCTGGCGGCATCAGCAGATCGTCGATCTATTGATCAAGGCCGGTGCAAACGTCAATCTGGCGGATCGCCAGGGTGTCACGCCGTTGCGGCATGCCCGCAATCAGGGATACACGCAGATCGAGCGAATGCTCGTTGCTGTGGGTGCTTCTCAACAGGAATAGGAGACCTGGCAATGACCACACCGCAGCGCTTCCTGCGTGAAGCGATCGAACTCGCGCACGTCAACGTCGAAAAGGGCGGACGGCCGTTCGGCGCGGTCGTCGTCAGGAACGGTGAAGTCATCGCGACGGGCGTGAACGAAATTCTCCGCACCAACGACCCGACCTCGCATGCGGAGCTGAACGCGATCCGCGCAGCCAGTCAAAAGCTTGGTTCGGCTGATCTCAGGGGTTGTGCGGTCTTCGCAAGCGGCCATCCGTGCCCGATGTGTATGGCGGCGATGCGCGTGGCTGGCGTCAGCGAAGTGACTTATGCCTACTCCAACGACGACGGGGCGCCCTATGGTTTGTCGACGGCGGCGATTTATGCCGATCTGGCGAAACCTTTTTCCGAACAGTCGATGAAGATCCGCTACGTGCCGGTGCGCCTGGAATCGCGTTCGGACCTTTATGCGGATTGGAAGAAGAGGCAGGACCGGCAGGCATGAGGCTGTCCGCCGAACCTATCGTCCGGTGTCTGTTGCGCGATTACGAACCTGTCGTGTGAGCGCTGGCCGCCGTGTCATCCGGTTCATGCGCGCGACCGCGCCGTGGCCGCGTGCTGTACCATTGCCGGATGGAAACACCGCGATGCTTCCGACAGGGTTCTGAAAACCGGCGGCCTGCCATTGCGCGGGCCGCATGAGTCGGTTTGCGCCGTGGCTGCTTGCCGCCGTCATTCCGTTATCCGTGGTCAGTGCATTGTGGCGGACCTTTCCAATGTGGATTGCCGGCGTCGTTGCGTGGATCGCGTGCGCGCTGCTGTGGCCGCGGCTCGACGCCACGCGGCGCCGCGTCATCCTGATCATGGTGGCGTGCGGGCTTGCCGGCATCATGTGGGGGCATGCGGCGGGACAGCGCGGGCTGGTGGCCGCGGCGCTGGCGCAGAACATTCCGCTGATTGCGATGCTGGCCGCGGTATCGTTCCTGCAACTGATCAGTACCGCGCATCGCGGCGACGATGAGCGGTTGACCGCCGGTCCGCTGGCGCTGGCGCGCACGCTGATCGGCGTGCATCTGTTCGGCTCGGTGATCAACTTTTCCGCCGTTGCGATTTTCGCCGACCGTCTGGCGCGGCGCGCCGGACGGTCGCTGGAGCAGGCGGTGGGACTGTCGCAGGCGTTCTGCGTGGGCGCATTCTGGTCGCCGTTCTACGGCGCGATGGCGGTGGCGCTGACCGTGGCACCAGGCGCCAGCCTGATCACGCTGATGAGCGTCGGATTGCCACTGGCGGCCGCGGGCCTGATGTTGTCATGGATCATGCTGTCGGCTCCGGGCCGTGGCGGCGCGCGCGATTTCGAGGGCTATCCGCTGCATCTGCAGGCGTTGTGGGTGCCGTTTGTGCTGGCGTTGTGTGTCCTCGTCATTCACCACCGGGAGCCGCGGTGGTCGGTGCTGGCAGTGATCGCGTTGCTGGCGCCGACGGTGACGGCCGCGGTGTTGCTTCTGGTGCGGGGGCGGCGTGCGCCCGCAGCGCTCGCGCGCCTGATCACCGTGCGTCTGCCCGAGATGGCGGGGGAATTGTCACTTTTTCTCGCCGCCGGCGTGATTTCGGCCGGCATGATGGGCGTGATCGCGGCGCTCGATCTCGCGCTGCCGTTTGCCCATTTCGGGCCGTTGCAGGCGGGCGGGGTCTTGATCGTGATCGTGCTTGCCGCATGGATCGGCCTGCATCCGATCATTCCGGTGGCGGTGATTGGTCCGTGGGTGGCGCCGCTCGATCCGGACCAAACGCTGCTGGCGATGGTGTTTCTGCTGGCGTGGGGCCTCGGCACCGTCGGCTGTCCGATGTCGGGGACGATACTGGCATTGCACGGGCGCTATTCGATCCCGCTGGCGTCCCTGTTGCGGCGCAATCGGGTGTTCGGCATGTGGATGCTGGCCCTGTGCGTGGCCGCGGTGGCCGGCTACGGTGCGCTGTCACGCCAAGCAGACGGTGCGCGCAGCTACGACCGGCGCGGCGGTCCTGGCGTGTCTTTTCGGACGCCCGCCGTGCCGGAGCTGGAATATGCCGGACGGCAATGTGGTAAAATTTCGGGTTATGTGCAGAAATGCTGATCGCGGCCTCGAGGCGTGCCGACGAACGGGATGCGATTTCCTGCCATGAGCTGGAAATCGCCTGCTGCGGGCTGCGGTCCGGGTTTTCGAGTTCGATGATGCCCGATAACCGGCCGCGAGATGATTTGCCCGCCGTTTCCGTAACAGCGATCCGCGGCGGCGTCGCTGTCCGTGCGGCGGCAAGGTGCTTGCCGGCCGCCGCAATTTGCGCGGACGCCGGCTGAAATCCGGGCGCAATCCCACCTTGGAACGGTTTTTGGGGCGATGCGGGCCATCGAGTTCCGCTTCGCACGGTCATCCGTGGCAACGGCGCGACGCCGCTGCCACGGATGACCGCTGATGCGTGTTGATCATTGTGATTGAACTGTATAGAGGCGTTTATTGTCTTGCATATTTCGCATAAGAACTGAAGATGAATAACGATAACGATACGACGGCCGCCGTGGCGCGGCCGCATGTGCCGCACCGGCTGGGTGATTTCGACGCGCATCCGCGCATGCTGCTGATCTGCGCGCTCGCGGCTCCAGTCGGCGTCATGGCAGCCCTGGTTGCCGATGGGTTGCTCAAGCTCATTGGACTGATCACCAATCTCATTTTTTACCAGCGCGTGGAACTGTCGCTGGTTGCGCCGGGCGGCGGACACGATCAGTGGTGGCTGATCATTGCCGCGCCCGTCATCGGCGGATTGATCGTCGGGCTGATGGCGCGCTATGGGGCGGAAATGATTCGCGGCCATGGCATGCCGGAAGCAATCGAGTCGATCTTGCGCAATGGCAGCAAGATCCGGCCGCGTGTTGCGATCCTGAAGCCGATTTCGTCGGCGATCACCATCGGAACCGGCGGACCGTTCGGCGCTGAAGGTCCGATCATCATGACGGGCGGCGCGTTCGGTTCGATTCTGGCGCAAATGCTGTCATTGTCCGCCGACGAGCGCAAGACGTTGCTGGTTGCCGGTTCCGTCGCCGGGATGGCCGCGACCTTCAATGCGCCGCTTGCTTCGATTCTGCTGGCCGTCGAAATGCTGCTGTTCGAAATGCGGCCGCGTTCGTTCGTTCCGGCGGCCATTGCGGTGGTGGTCGCCACCGCGATGCGCTGGCCGCTGCTCGGCTACGGCCCCATCTTCGGCACGCACTATGCGTTGCCATCCATCAGCCCGGTCGTGCTTTGCCTGTGCGTGGTGGCGGGCTTGGTCGGCGGGTTTGTGGCATGGATTGCGACGCTGCTGGTTTATCTGTCCGAAGATGGCTTCCGCAAGCTGCCGATTCACTGGATGTGGTGGCCGGCGATCGGCGGTCTCATCATCGGCATTGGCGGGTTGTTCGAACCGCGGGCGCTGGGTGTCGGCTACGACGTGATCCGTACGCTGCTCGAAGGCAAGGCGACGGAGTCGCTGATCATCGGAATCCTGGTGGTCAAGACGCTGATCTGGAGCCTGTCGCTGGGCTCCGGCACGTCGGGCGGCGTGCTGGCGCCGGTGTTCATGATTGGCGCCGCGCTTGGTGCGGTTCTCAGCTTCGTGCTGCCGCACGTCGCTCCGGGTTTCTGGGCGTTGATGTGCCTTGCCGCCGTGGTTGGCGGCGTGATGCGCAGCCCGCTGACCGGTGTAATCTTCGCGCTGGAACTGACCCATCAATGGGATGTGCTGGTGCCGCTGGTCATTTCGTCAACCGCCGCCTATCTGCTGTCGGCGCTGGTGTTGAAGCGCTCGGTGCTGACCGAGAAAGTGGCACGCAAGGGCACGCATCTGACGCGCGAGTATTCAGTGGATCCGCTGGAAATCTTTCTCGTCGGCGAAGTCATGCCGCGCAACTTCGTCAGTTTCCGCGAGGACACGACGCTGCACAGCGCAGCGCGGCGGGTGGTGGGTGCGTGGTCTGATGGCGGCAAGCGCAGCCTTGAACATGGGCAGCGCCTGTATCCGGTGCTCGACGCCGACGGCCATCTGGTGGGGGCGATTACGCGTCACAGGCTGCTTAGCGCAGCACTCAAGTTCAGACGCAAGCAGGATGCGCGCATCGATGAAGTCATGGTGCGCAAGGTGGTCGTCGGCTATCCGGACATGACGTTGCGCGAACTGACCAACCTGATGGCGCAGACCGAGCTTTCGAACGTGCCGATCGTCGCGCGTGACGATCAGAAACAGGTGCTGAGTGTGATGACGGTCGAACACCTGCTGCGGGCACGTCTGATCGACATCAACGAGGAACGGCAGACCGAGCGCGTCATCAATTTTCCGCTGATCCGTGCGGTGCGCGGTGGCATGATGCTGATGCGCCGGCGCCGCGCCGAACCGCCGCCCGTCGAAGAGGCCTAGCACCCGGATTACACGGCCACGGGCCGCCGGCTTGCCGCTGTCCGCCGCCGGCGGGTGTAGAATCCGCAAGGCAAGGAGGCGGCATGCCGGAGCGGCAGGAATCCGAAATGATCACGCTGGCGCTGCGCCAGTGCGTGCTGGCAGAAGAGCGGACCGAGCAATCGTCGGAACGTTCGTACCTGAACGCGGAGCGCAATCTGGCGGTGCTGGTGCATGCCGCGGTGGCGCTGATGATCCTGGGTTTCGCGATCGACCGCTACCAATTGCATCCCGGCCACGGGTTCGGTTTCCATAATCATTTCATAGCCGGAACACTGACCAGCTGGAGCGCGGCCGCGTTGATCGGACTGGGTGTGCTGGCCACGTTCGTCGGCGTATTGCGTTACTTCTCATTTATCCTGGAATATCGCCGCCGGCATGTTCTGCTGCTGCGCTATGGACCGTTGCTGGCGCCGGTGGTGGCGTTGCTGATTGCGGCTTCCGGTCTGGCGGTGCTGATCCTGCTGTTCGCCGGCAGTCGCTGACATCAGAAAAAAAGGCGGGATCGCATGCCTGATACGCATCCATCCGACCAGATCGCGCTGATGCAGAAGCTGGTCGAGCTGTCGGTTCAGCGTTCGGAACTGTCGGCGGAACGCTCGTACATGAACGCCGAACGCACGCTGTCGGTGTGGATACGCACCGCGCTGTCGCTGATGATTTTCGGCATTGCGATCGACCGCTTCGGTCTGATGCTGCGTGAGGTATCGTTGCCCGTCATTCATGGCAGCTCGCAGTCAAACGCGCTATCGATGTGGAGCGGCCTGACACTGGTTGCGCTGGGCGTTCTGATCGTGCTGGCGACCGGCATCCGGTTTCTCGCCTACGCTGCGGTCTATCGCCGCCGGCATGAATGGCCGGCTCGTCACGGCCCGTATCTGGCGCTGGCATTTGCACTGCTGGTGACGATTTTCGGTGTCGCGCTGCTGATCATTCTGCTGGCATTCACGTGAGCGCGGATACGCCGTGCCGGGCCGCCGGCGTATTGGAGACCGGTTTTGATCGACGGCCTAGGTCATCGCGCCGATCAGACACAGAAACGCGACCATGGCCGCGACGCCGTGCAGCACGATGATGGAGGACGACAGCGGCGTGCGGCTGAGGTGAATGCCGAACAGAATGAAGCCGCCCAGGGCCGCGATGGCGAATATCAGCAGCGCCGCCACCGCAAGACCTATGTGGCCGCTGTGCGTGATTGCGACGATCAGGGCGACGATGCCGGCGAGCGCCAGCAGCCCGTGGATGGTGGCAAGTGACATCGGCGGCAGCCGGTTGCTGCGAAAATGAACGGTGGCCATCGCTATGCCGATGAGAATTGCGACGCCGAACAGGATGGCAGCAAGTATCAGCATGTGCGCTCTCTAGAATTTTTCCAGCCGCGGCCGCAGATCGAGTTCGAGCGTCCAGGCGCTCGAAGGTTGCCGGTGCAACTGATAATAGGTTTCGGCGATGGCGTCGGGATCGAGCACGGCGTCGGCACCGCGTTCAGCGGCCCGGCGGCCGGGGCGGTCAGACGCGATCTGGCCGTCGATCACGACGTGCGCGACATGGATGCCTTGGGGCTGGAATTCGCGCGCCATGCTCTGCGCCAGTGCACGCAACCCGAATTTGCCGACCGCCAGATTATGGAACGCGGCGCCGCCACGCAGGCTGGCGGTGGCCCCGGTGAACAGGAGGGTGCCGCGATGCGAGCGTTCCGATTGTTCGGCGAGCAGGCGGCGTACTGCTTCGCGGCCGACCAGGAAGCCGCCGAGGCACGCGATTCGCCAGCAGCGTTCGAATTCGTCGGCACCGGTTTCGAGCAGCCCCTTGTGCACGAAGGCGCCCGCATTGAACACCGTTACGTTTGGCATTCCACACTCTTCCGTGACGCAGTCGAACAGCTGCGTTACCGCTGCTTCATCCGTCGCATCGCATTCGAAGCCGCGTACGCCGGCGCCGATATCGTGCGCCAGTGCCTGCAGCCGTGAGTGGTTGCGCGCCGCGATCGCCACCGTCATGCCGGCGCGCGCAAAGCGGCGTGCGAGTGCGGCTCCCAGCCCGGGACCGGCGCCAACGATCAATACCGTTTCCTGTCGCTCCATCATCGTGTCTCCCGGTTACGCATTATATCCGGCACAGAATGTCGGCCCCGCGCGCCAGTGTGTCCTCGGACTTCGCGAAGCAGAATCGCAGGATGCGGTGCGGGGGTGGTTCGCGGTAAAACGCCGACACCGGGATCGCGGCGACGCCGTTTTCCCGCGTCAGCCGCAGCGCGAAGTCGGCGTCCGGTTCATCCGTGATCGCATCGTAACGTACGCACTGGAAATAGGTGCCGCGGCAGGGTTGCAGCTCGAAGCGCGACGCCGCAATCGCGTCGCGGAAGCAATCACGTTTCTTCTCGTAGAAGGCGGCGAGTTGCAGATACTGCTCCCGGTCATGCAGAAATTCACCAAGCGCGAGCTGCACCGGTGTATTGCAGGTGAACACGTTGAACTGGTGCACCTTGCGAAATTCGGCCATCAGCGCGCGCGGCGCCAGACAGTAACCGATTTTCCAGCCGGTGACGTGGTAGGTCTTGCCGAATGACGAAACGATGAAGCTGCGATCGGCGAGCTCCGGAAAGCGCGCCGCGCTCTGGTGTTGCTCGCCGTCGAACACAATGTGTTCGTACACTTCGTCGCTGATCACGATGATGCCGCTGCCGGCAAGCCGCTGTTCGAGCCGCCGCAGGTCTTCCGCCGGAAAGACCGTACCGGTCGGATTGGTCGGCGAGTTGATCATGATCACTCGCGTACGCGGCGTGATCGACTGTTCCAGTGCGTCGAAATCGATGCGGAAATCGGGGTAGGCCAGTGACACGTAGACCGGCGTCGCCCCGGCCAGTTCGATTGCCGGCACGTAGCTGTCGTAAGCCGGCTCGAACACGAGCACTTCGTCGCCGTGCCCTGCAACCGCCATGATCGCCGTGAAAATCGCCTGCGTCGCGCCGGCGGTCACGGTGATTTCGTGCTCCGGATCGTAGCGCGCGCCATAGAGTTGCTCGACTTTTTCCGCGATCGCGTCGCGCAGTGAAGCCTCGCCGGCCATTGGCGGATACTGATTGTGCCCGGCCTTCATGTGCTGCGTGACCAGATCCACGAGCCGCGGCGCGCAATTGAAATCCGGAAAGCCCTGGGACAGGTTGATCGCGTGATGTTCGGCCGCGAGCCGCGACATGACGGTGAAAATGGTGGTGCCGACGTGCGGCAGCTTGGATGGGACGGGGCGGGAGAATTCCGGCATCAGTGAATTCGTTATTCGTTGATCATCGTGGTCGCTCCGGCCGGCGCGAGCCACGGTGCGGCCGAATCGGAGACGATCAGGCGCTTGTCGTTCGGGGGAATGTACAATTGCTGATAATAGACGTTGATCCGCGTGCCGGCCATCGCCACGCCTTCCATGATCGTCCCGAGCGTGCCGCCCGGCACCTTGATGGCGCGGCACACGTCGCCCGGAAAACGTGCCATTGAAATGCGTTGCCCGATCTGCGTGATCGGCAGATGGAAATCGCGCCGGATCAATGTCTTCAGGTTGGCACCTTCGATTTCCTTGATCGACTTGTTGAGCAGCCGGCCGAAACGGGGCGCACTCATGAAAAGCCGGCTGTAAACGAAAAATTCGTCATCGATGCCCAGCCGGCGATCGATCTGGATCACCTCGCCAGCGTCAGGGTCGATATATGCGGACCACGGACCGCGTTGCCTTACCCGCTTGCGCACGACGAGTTTCGGAAAAACGGGAAGGAATCCGGAGCCGTCATCATTGAGAAAACGGCAATGCCACGGCGCTTCCATCCGCTGGCGGCTGTCCGATACATAGGTGCCGCTGCCCTGTGCGCGGGTGATGAAACCTTCTTCCACCAGCGAGCGCAGCGCCCGTTGCACGGTTCCAAGGCTGAATGGCGTGCAACGGACGAGTTCGGCTTCAGTCGGCAGTTTCTCGCCGAGCGTCCAGTAGCCACTGTCGATTGCGGCCATCATCGCTTCGCGCAGTTGCGCATATTTCGGCAGCCCGCGCAGCGGTGCGCGTCCGAACCGGTCGAAAAAATCGGATGTCCCGGACGCACGATTGCCGCGCGCCGACCCCGAGCCCGATGCGTGACGGGATTGATGCGCCTTTTGAATGGGGTGCCGTTTCATATCGAGCGTTGAGGTTTGTGCCGCCAAATGGTACAGCGGTTGAGGACAAAGCGCCACGCTACGGTGTTGTGGGCAACGGCGGCGGGGGAGCGTCGGGCGTCAGGAAGCGCAGCGAGGCCGACGGCGGCGGCCCGCCGGGTTGACACGATAAATACTATATAGCACTATAACACTATAGTATATGGACGGCCGGTTTACCCGGGCAAACGCGAAAATGACACCCAAAAATCTTCTGATCATCATGTCGGATGAGCACAATCCGAAAATCATGGGATGCTCCGGGCATCCTGCGGTTCACACACCGAACATCGACGCGCTCGCCGCAGCCGGCACGCGCTTTTCGGATGCTTATACGACGTCGCCGGTGTGCGTGCCGGCGCGTGCCGCGTTTGCGACGGGCAAATACGTACATCAGATCGGATTCTGGGATAACGCCGACGCCTATGACGGATCGGTGCCCAGCTGGCATCATCGTTTACGCGGCGACGGGCATCGCGTCGTGTCGATCGGCAAGCTGCATTTTCGCGGCGGCGATGACTACGGCTTCAACGAAACGATGATCCCGATGCACGTGATCGACGGCAAGGGCGATTTGATGGGACTGGTCCGCGATGATCTGCCGGAACGCGGTGCGTCGTGGAAGATCGCCAAGTGGGCGGGACCCGGCGAGACGCCGTACACCTTTTACGATCGGGAAATCGCGGCCCGTGCGCAGATCTGGCTGAGGGAAGAAGCGCAGCAGCACACGGACAAGCCGTGGGTGCTGTTCGTTTCATTCGTGTGCCCGCACTTTCCGTTGACTGCACCGCCGGAATTTTATTACCAATATCCGCTCGATCGGGTGGAATTGCCGAAACAGTACCGGAAGGACGAGCGCCCGACACATCCGTTCGTGCGTGATTACGCGAACAGCTTCGTCTATGACCGCTATTTTGACGAAGTCAAGTTGCGCAAGGCGATTGCCGGATATTACGGGCTGTGCTCGTTCGTGGACGACAACGTCGGCCAGGTGTTGCGCGCGCTCGAAGCGTCGGGATTGTCCGAGTCAACCCGCGTGCTTTATACCAGCGACCACGGCGACAACCTCGGCAGCCGCGGACTGTGGGGCAAATCGACGATGTACCAGGAAACCGCCGGCGTGCCGTTGATCATCAGCGGTGCCGACATTCCGCGCGGGCACGTGGTCGGCACACCAGCGAGCCACGTCGACATTTATCCGTTCATCATGCAATGCGTTGGCGCTGACGTTCCGGAAATGTACGACGGCCATCCGGGACATTCGCTGTTCGACCTCGCCGCCGGCAGGGAGCCTGCCCGAAATGTTCTGTCCGAATACCACGGCATGGGTTCCACCACCGGTGCCTTCATGATCCGCAACGGAAAATTCAAGTACGTTCATTACGTCGCCTATCAGCCGCAGCTCTTCGACCTGGAGTCGGATCCCGAAGAGCTGCACGACCTCGCCGATGATCCGGCGTTTGCCGACGTGTTGCGTGGGTGCGACGCGAAGCTGCGGAAAATCTGCAATCCCGAAGAAGTGGACCGGCGCGCGAAGGCGCGCCAGAGCGAGCTGCTCGCGTTGAACGGCGGCCGCGAGGCGGTCATTGCTCGGGGAGATCTGGGTTTTTCACCGCCGCCCGGCGTTCAGCCCGTTTTTGAATAGGAACGACGGGGGGCTGGAGTCTGGGCTCAATGAGATGATCAAAGGAGGAACAACGTGAATTCCGGTGCACTGAAATACGCCGTACTCGGGTTGCTGTTGATGGTTGTTGGTGCGCCAGGCGCAACCTTCGCCGAGACGAATGAATTGAGGCTCGGCCATCAATTGGGCCTGGGGTATTTGCAGTTTTACATCATGCATGACCTCAAGCTGGTGGAGAAGTATGCAAAAGCGGAGGGGTTGAATGATTTGAAGGTGACTTACAAGGAAATCGGGAGCCCGTCCATTCTCAACGATACTATCCTGTCCGGGCGCCTGGATATGGTAAGCGCCGGGCCGCCGCCGTTCATGAACCTTTGGGATCGCACGAGAAACAATCTTGATGTGCGGATGCTGGTTGCACTCAACATGCAGCCGATGAAGCTGAATACCAACAACCCCAAGTGGAAAACGGCGTGCGAATTTTCCACCCGTGACCGCATTGCCGTTCCCGGAGTAAAGACGTCAACGCATGCGATCCTGTTGAGCATGCTCGCCGAAAAGTGCTTCGGACCGGCGAAACGCAGTTTCTTCGACGGCCTTGAAGTGCCGATGAAGCATCCTGATGCAGTGATTGCCCTTACTTCGGGGAAATCGGTGATCAGCGGGCACTTCGCCACGATACCCTATCAGAGCATTGAATTGCGGGACCCGACTGTCCACACAGTGGTGACGTCCTATGACCTGATGGGAGGACCGTCGACGG
Source organism: Burkholderiales bacterium (assembly GCA_035700525.1). Classification (GTDB taxonomy): domain Bacteria; phylum Pseudomonadota; class Gammaproteobacteria; order Burkholderiales; family JBDZVW01; genus JBDZVW01. The sequence continues at coordinate 8,258 of DASSON010000154.1, read as the reverse complement.
TTACCGGGGTATGGCTGTCTGGAAAATTCTATAAAGATAACCCGAAAACCGTGCACGCCGCTTTCCAGGCGTTCGAGGAAGCCACGGAGATTATCAAGAAGGACCCCAAGAGATCCGCGCGGATTTATCTCAAACTGGACAAATCCACGCCGCTGAACCAGCAGCAGGTGGAAAAGATCCTGACGGATCCCGACGTCATCTACTCCGTGACGCCGCAAAAAATGATGGTGTGGGCAAAGACCATGTATTCACTCGGTCTGCTGAAACATGAGCCAAAAAGCTGGAAAGATTTCTTCTTTCCGATGGCCTATGACCTGGCGGGGAACTGAGCGAAGTGTCACCGTCGCATTCTGACAGGTTCAAGGCAGAACACATTTGATGCAGGGTGTCGGCGAGGGAGTCGCAGTCATAGCGACTCCCAATACTTGACCATCCGTTTCCGCATCGCGGCGTCGGGCAGCTTGTCGCTGCCGGCCGCCATGTTGTCATTGAGGTGTTTCGGATTGCGCGTCGCCGGTATCGCGCAGGTGACTGCTGGATTCGACACAATGTATTTGAGGAAGAACTGCGCCCAGCTCGTGCAATCGAACTCCGCTGCCCATGACGGCAGTGGCCTGCCTTTCGTTTTTGCGAACAGTTCGCCTTGCGCGAAAGGGCGGTTGATGATGACGGCGGTGCCGGTTTCCTGCGCCAGTGGCAGCAGGCGTTGTTCGGCATCGCGTTCGGCAAGCGAATAGTTGAACTGGACGAAATCATACCGGTGTGTTGCAACCAGCTTTTCCAGCTCGGGATACGCGCTGGCGTCGTAGTGCGTGATGCCGCTGTAGCGGATGCGGCCCTGCTTCTGCCATGCCTCGATGGTCGTGGTCTGGGTTTTGAGATCGACCAGGTTGTGAACCTGCATCAGATCGATGCGGTCGGTGCGTAAACGCGCCAGGGATTGCTCCATCTGGTGGATGCCGGCGTCGCGGCCACGGGTCCAGACCTTGGTCGCCAGAAACAGCGCCGGGCGCAGATGATGATCGGCGACGAGGTGGCCGATCACGGCTTCGGCGTTGCCGTACATCGGCGAGCTGTCGACGACGCTGCCGCCCAGATCCGTGAAACGCTGCAGTACCTGACCGAGCGCCGCCAGCAGCGGCGAACTCGACGGTACGTCGAACGCGACATAGGTGCCGAGCCCTATCACCGGCAGCATTTCTCCACTTCGCGGAATCGGGCGTTCCAGCATGGTTGCGTTCGCCGAGGTCGTTGCGTAAGCCATTCTGCCGGCAATCGCGGCGCCGCCGCAGGCCAGCATGCCTTGAAGCATTTTACGGCGCGATATGGTCATTGTGCACCTCTCCATTGCGACGGCCGGAAACCGCCACAGACGGCAGCATGGCCTGCTGCGTGCGCCCCAGCAGCCATGACGCCAGCATCCAGATTGCCGCCACCGGGATCGCGACCAGCGCCAGCTTGGCGCCGACGAAGCCGGCGGAGCCGAACGCTGCGGTAACCCATCCCGAAAAGGCATCGCCGCCGCGATAGACGACGGTGTCGATGAAGTTCTTCGATTTGTATTTCTGCTCGCGAGCCACCGTAACGAACAGCATTTCGCGGGCCGGCCGCGCAATCGCGTATTCGGTCGCGCGGCGGACGACCTGGAATGCGGCCATTGCAAGCAGCGCCGGAAACACGCCGTAGAAACCGAAACCCAGCAGCGTCACGGCAGGCAGCAGGACCAGTGCGATCGCTACTCCGAAGCGGCGCAGCAGCGGTGCCGTCGCAAATACCTGCAGCAGCAGCGCCAGTATGTTGACCGCGAGATCCAGCGTTGCGAACAGCGCGGTGCGTTGCTCTGATGACGGCAGCGATGCGCCGACAATCCGCGCCTGTTCGAAATAAACGAGGGTGGCGAGAAGCGATGTCAAAACGATGTAAAGACAGATGCCGAGCAGATACGGGGATGCCGCCACCGTTTTGATTCCCGCCCAGGCGGCTCCGCCGACGGCCGGCGGCGGTGTGCGCGGTCGCTGCGCGGCGCCGGCGTGGCGTGTCCAGTGATCGATGCGGGCGAAGCAGACCAGCGTGGCGATTAAAAATGCCGCCGACAGCAACAGCAGGGTGGCGGTGCCCACCACGGTGACGAGGAGCGCCGCCAATGCCGGCCCGGCAAGCGCTCCCGCGCTGCCGCCGGCCGCGACGAAACCGAACAGACGTTTCGCCTGCCTGTCGTCGAAGACATCGACCATGAAACTCCAGAACAACGATACGACGAACAGATTGTAGACGCTGACCCAGATAAAAAAAGCGCCGGCCACGGCCGTCGGTGCGAAGCCGCTTCTCAGGGCGGCGTAGAACAGTACCAGGTGCACGGCGAAAAAGCCGTACACCGCCGGCAGCAGCGTTCCCCGTCGCCAGCGTGCCGCCGCCCAGCCGAACAGCGGCACCGCTGCCAGCATCGCAACGAAAGTCCCGCTGAACAGCCACGGCAGGTTGTGCACGCCGCTCTCGATACCCATGGCGTCACGTACCGGCCGCAGAACATAGTAACCGGACAGCAGCAGAAAAAAACAGGCGAACGACCAAGCGGCGGCCGGCCGTTCCACCGGTTCAATCATGAAAACGCGCCCGAGCATGGCACACAGTCTACCCCGGCTGCCCGGCCTCCTTAATGGCGTGATGTCGCCGTTTCGAGTCCGGGAGGCGGTGTGTAAAGCGTTGGAATTATATTAAATAAAAATATACTGAACAGTGAATAAATTTTTTGTGCATCGCAATATAAAGATGCTACAATGATGTTGTGAAAGTGCCGCTATAGTTTTCAATAAACATATATTTTTGAATTTAATTTTTTATATGAAAGAATAACTGAAAGCTTGAAACAAGCGGATTCTGCACAATATGCTGTAGTGCATAAACAGTTATTTTAATTAACCCGATAGTGAAGCAGTAAGTTAGTAATCAAGGAGATCGAAAATGTTGCACGTCATCGCTATTGCAATTCAGTCGTTGATTGCTGTGGGTCTGGCCTATGGCGCGTATCAGGTCATGTGGAATGGCCGCCGCGAATCGGACAAACGCTGAGCGCCCGGTTGAATCCGGCGCTGGCAGCAACTCCCGCACGGAGGTTCGGGCGGCCGGCGAACGCAGTGCCGGGCCGGCCGTGATACAGAAGCTCGTCGCGTTCCAGCGCCGGAGCATTGCCGATCATCTGTTGCGGCTGTCGACGGCTGATCGCCGATTGCGCTTCGGCATGTGCCTCAGTGACGAGGCGGTGCGCCGTTACGTCGAGCGCATCGACTTTGCTTGCGACGAAGTCTTCGGCATTTTCGGTGACGGCCTGACGCTGATCGCGGTCGCGCATCTTGCATTCGATCCCGTGCATGCCTGCGCCGAGATCGGACTGAGCGTGGATCGTGACTGCCGTGGACGCGGTTACGGCCATGCGCTGCTTCAGCGTGGCCGACGGCATGCGATCCGCCGCGGATGCCGGACGCTGTATATACATTTCCTGTCGGAAAACGAGGCCATTCGCCATCTTGCGGCGAAGGCCGGCCTCAGGGTCGTGATGGCGCAGGGTGAAGCGGACGCGATGCTGGCGTTGCCTGGTCCCCGGCATGACGACATGGCGCGCGGGCCCGCCCGCGAGCGGGTCGCGCTGGCGGATTACCGGCTCAAGCAGCAGGCCCGGCCGCCGTCCGCCGAAACTCCCGATCAGCGCCGAGTCGGGTGACGCGGCACGAGGCGTGCCGCTTTTTCGCGTACAATGCGGGGGTCGTCCCGCGACATCCATAATCAGAAATGGATGATTCCATGATCAAAAGCATCGACCACATCGTTCTTACCACGCGCGATCTCGACCGCTGCGTGGATTTTTATACTCGCGTGCTCGGCATGCGGCTGGAACGCTTCGGAAACGGGCGTCTGGCGCTCAAGTTCGGCAACCAGAAGATCAACATTCATCCGCCCGGCATGAGCGGCGTGAAGAAAGCGCAGGAGCCGATACCGGGTGCGCTCGATCTGTGTTTTCTGGCGGACCGGCCGCTCGATGATGTTATCGAGGCGCTTGGACGTCACGCGGTAGCGATCGAGGAGGGGCCGGTCGCACGTACCGGCGCAAATGGTCCGATCCGCTCGGTGTATCTGCGTGATCCGGACGGCAACCTGGTGGAAATTTCAGAACCCGCTCCCGCCTGACATGGCGCTCGTCACGGTGCGCCAGGGCCAGCTCGCGTTTGGCCATGAGGCATTGCTCGATCATGTCGATCTCGCCGTCGAACGCGGCGAGCGCGTCGCGCTGATCGGCCGTAACGGCAGCGGCAAATCCAGTCTGCTGCGGGCCATTGCCGGCGCACAGGCGCTCGATGACGGGGAGATCCTGCGTCAGCCCGGCGCCACGCTGGCGCTGGTGTCACAGGAGCCGCAGTTCGGAGCCGGCCACACGGTATTCCAGGCGGTGGCCGAGGGGCTGGGAGAGGTCTACCGGCAGCTTGCCGAACATCGCGCACTGGCTGCGCGCATCGCCGATGCGCCGGGCGCGGCCGATCTGGAACGGCTGCATGCATTGCAGGCCGAACTCGAGCATAACGACGCCTGGCGCGTGAAATCGCGCATCGACGCGGTCATTGAGCGTCTGCAGCTCGCTGCCGACGCGCGCTGCGATGCGCTTTCCGGAGGCACCCGCAAGCGCGTCGCGCTGGCGCGGGCGCTGGTGATGGGGCCCGATCTGCTGCTGCTCGACGAGCCGACCAACCACCTCGATCTGGAAACCATTGAATGGCTGGAAGGCCTGCTGACCGAGCGCGCGGGGAGCCTGCTGGTGGTGACGCACGACCGGCGTTTTCTCGATCGCGTGGCGACGCGTATCGCCGAGCTCGATCGCGGGCAGCTTGCGAACTTCCCCGGCAGCTTCGCGCAATATCTTCGCCGCAAGGAAGAAGCGCTGGCAGCGGAAGCGCAACAGAATCGGAAATTTGACAAGCTGCTGAAGCAGGAAGAGGCGTGGATACGCAGAGGCATCGAGGCGCGGCGCACCCGCAACGAAGGTCGCGTGCGGCGGCTGGAGCAACTACGGCGCAGCCGCGCCGAGCGGCGTGATCGGGTAGGGCGGGTCAATTTCGCGCTCGATGACGGCGAGCGTTCCGGCCGCATGGTGGTCGAAATGCATCACGTCACCAAGAGCTTCGGCGGAGCGCCGGTCATTCGCGATTTTTCATGCCGCGTTCTGCGTGGCGACAAGGTCGGGATTGTCGGCCCCAACGGCTGCGGCAAGACGACCCTGCTGCGGCTGTTGTTGGGCGGACTGGAGCCGGACAGCGGCAGCGTGCGGCGCGGCGCGCGGCTCGACATCGCCTATTTCGACCAGATGCGCGAGCAGCTCGATGAGGACGCGACGCTGGCGGATACCATCAGCCAGGGTTCGGAATTCATTGAAGTCGGCGGCGCACGCAAGCATGTGATCAGTTATCTCGGCGATTTCCTGTTCCCGCCGGAACGCGCGCGCGCGAAAGTGTCGGCGCTGTCGGGCGGAGAGCGCAACCGCCTGCTGCTGGCACGCCTGTTCTCGCGGCCGGCGAACCTGCTGGTGCTCGATGAGCCGACCAACGACCTCGATATCGAGACGCTGGAGCTGCTCGAAATGCTGCTGCAGGATTTCACCGGCACGCTGTTCCTGGTGAGCCACGACCGCGCCTTTCTTGATAACGTGGCGACGCAGGTGATTGCGTTCGAAGGCGGCGGCGTACTCAAGGAATACGCGGGTGGCTACGAGGACTGGCAGCGTGCCCGCACCGTTGCCGAAACCCCTTCAGCCAAAGTGCGAAATGCCACGAAGCCGCCTGCAACGCGCGAATCGCGGCCGGCACGCCGCGAGCGCCTGAGCTACAACGAGACGCGTGAACTGGCGGCGCTGCCGGCAAAAATCGACGCGCTGGAGCGTGAGCAGGCGGAAATCACCGAACGGCTGGCTGATGGCGCGCTATACCGCGATCAGCCCGACGAAGTAAAACAGCTGCAATCGCGCTTTGCTGCGATAGAAGCAGAGTTGATGCAAAGCCTGTCGCGGTGGGAAGCGCTGGATTCACGTGCAAAAGCCGCAAACCAGGCGCCGTGATCGGCGTCCGGTGAGCGGCTTCGCGGTCTGAACAGGTTGCGGTTCAGCGCGCCGGCGGCCAGATCCTGAAAACCGTCGGCGATGTCTGCGCCAGTGTCGGTTCCGCGGTCTTGCTGCCGGAGTCTTCCGCCGTGTTTTGCGGGCCATCATTGCCGGATGCAGCCTGCGAGCCGGTGGCGGGTGCCGACACCGCGCCGATGGCCGGGCCGGTATCCGGATGAGGCGGGTCGATTGCCGAAGATGACGGCCGCGAATTGCCATCGTTGCGTGGTGGGGATTCGGCGGCGCCGTCGCCATTATCCGCGCCGTTCGGTGACCGCACCTGTTCCACCTGTGCGCGGCGGCGTTGCCGGTAGGCATCGCGGGTGAAGGTGTACGGATCGAGCGCCGCCTGTTCCAGGATGTTGCTGGCTTTCAGAAGCTGTGCCCGGTTGTCGATTATGCGCAATCCGTACAACGTATTCCGCGTCGGCACGTCACGGAAAATATAGTATTGGGCGTCGGCATAAGCGTCGACCCCGAGACCGGCGGCATCGCGGAAATCACTCGGCCCGAAAAACGGCAGCACGAGATAGGGTCCAGAATCCACCCCCCACCGCGCCAGCGTCAATCCGAAATCGTTATTATGCTTCGGGATTTTGAACGCGCTCGCAACGTCTATCATTCCCAGCAGGCCGAACGTCGTGTTCACGGTCACGCGTGCAACGCTGTCAAATCCCTGTTCCGGCCTGGCCTGAAGGAAGCTGTTAAGAGCGTTAAGTATATCTCTGATATTAGAAAAGAAGTTATGTACGCCTGTGCGCGCGATATGAGGCACGACATCGGTATAAATCGTTGCCGCCGGCTTCAACAGCAGATGATCGACGGTATCGTTGAAGTGATAGATCCCGCGGTTAAGCGGCTCCAGCGGATCCTGCGGATTACTGGCGGTGGTGGCACAGCCACTCAGAAGAATCGCCCCGGCTATGGAAAACGAAGCAAGGGCACGGCGCAATGGAATGGTCATGACAGATGACAATGCAAATGAAGTTATTGTAGTAACGTTTAGTGTGAACGGTAAATTATAACGGCACTTCGACGTTATCGGAACAGACAGCGTGGCGCAGCTGAACGATGACATATATTAATGTATATTATTACTATATGTTTATAATTATTTATTTATATTACATTAATATGTAATTTATAAAAGTGCCGCAGAGTGTGTCTGATAAGATGACGCGCCTAAACACGATGTTCCGACCGACAGAAGGAGAACAGCAACATGGATCTCGGTATTTCCGGAAAAAATGCGCTGGTGTGCGCGGCCAGTAAGGGACTGGGCCGCGCGTGCGCCTTTTCGCTGGCGCGTGAAGGCGCGAACGTGACGATCGTTGCCCGCACCCGCGAGACGCTGGATAGAACGGCCGACGAGCTGCGCGCGGCGACGGCCGCCACGATCAACGCCGTCGCGGCGGACATCACGACCGCGGAGGGACGTGCCGCGGCGCTCGCCGCCTGCCCCGATCCGGATATCCTGGTGAACAATGCCGGTGGTCCGCCGCCCGGCGACTTCCGGGCGTGGACGCGTGACGACTGGATCAAGGCGCTCGACGCCAACATGCTGACGCCGATCGAGTTGATCAAGGCCACAGTGGATGGCATGATCGCGCGCGGCTTCGGTCGCATCGTCAACATCACGTCGAGCGCGGTCAAGGCGCCGATCGATATTCTGGGGCTGTCGAACGGTGCGCGTTCCGGACTGACCGGGTTCGTTGCCGGCATCGCGCGCAGGACGGTACGCCACAATGTGACGATCAACAATCTGCTGCCGGGACAGTTCGCCACCGATCGTCTGCGCGCGAACACCAAGGCGGCGGCTGACAGGGACGGGCAGGATTTCGACAAGGTGTGGAGTGCGCGTGCCGCCGCGATCCCGGCGGGACGCTTCGGCGATCCGGCCGAATTCGGAGAGTTGTGCGCGTATCTGTGCAGCGCACAGGCGGCGTACCTCACCGCCCAGAATTTTCTGATCGACGGCGGACGCTATCCCGGTACCTTCTGACGAGGTGCTATACTTTTTGGACGATTGCCACCGGGCGGTGCTGCAGCAACTGCGCCGCCCGTTCACTTCATTCCGAGGGATCCGATCATGTTGCAAGAAGTCAGCAAGGAGCGCTCA
>DASSON010000153.1:0-8871 GCA_035700525.1 Burkholderiales bacterium | reverse complement strand
CGCACCGTGGCGAAATACCGGGAATCGATGCAGATCCTGCCGGTCAATCTGCGCAAAACTCCGTAACCATGAGGAGCATCCGATGAATCTCAATCTGAGTGGACACCACCTGGAGATTACGCCGGCCATCCGCAGCTACGTGACGTCGAAGCTGGAGCGGATCGAGCGGCACTTCGATCGCGTGACCGACATCAGCGTGGTGATGTCGGTGGAAAAACTGCAGCAGAAAATTGAAGCCGTCGTGCACATGCGCGGCAAGGACATCTTCATTGAAGCGCGGCATGACGACCTTTATGCGGCGATCGACAATCTTACGGACAAGCTCGACCGCCAGATCATCAAGCACAAGGAAAAGGCTGCCGGCAGCCGCGCCGCCAGCACTTCACTCAAGCACAGTGCCATCGACCAGGAGCCGGCACAGTAGTGACAGGCCGGCGCCGCGCGCCAGTGCCATGATGATGCCCGTTTCCGCAACCGCTCGCGGCGGTGCCCCCCGCTGGCACCGCCGAATTTCGAATTCCCAATGAATCCAATTACCGAACTGTTACCCGCTTCCAACGTACTGGTCGATCTCGACGTCGGCAGCAAGAAACGGGTTTTCGAGCATGCCGGGCTGTTGTTCGAAAACAACCAGCATGTGGCGCGCAGTGAAGTATTCGACAGCCTGTTCGCACGCGAAAAGCTCGGCTCCACCGGACTGGGTCAGGGCGTGGCGATTCCGCATGGCCGGATCAGCAAATTGCGCGACGCGACAGGCGCGATGATACGGCTCAAGCAGCCGATCCCGTTTGACGCACCTGACGGCAAGCCGGTCGATCTGATTTTCGTGCTGCTGGTGCCGGAGCGCGCCACCGACGTGCATCTCGAAATCCTGTCGACGCTGGCGCAAATGCTGAGCGACAAAACCTTTCGCGACGCGATGCTGGCGGCGGCGGATGCCGAAGCGCTCTACCAACTGATTGTCAAATGGCAGCCGTATGCCGAGAATCAGCGTAGCCAGGTTGTTTGAAGACAATCGTGAGAAGCTGAAACTGGAGTGGGTTGCCGGCCGCGACCACGCAGCGGCAGAGCTCGACAGCGAACGCATCAAGAACGCCACGCAGGGGTTGATCGGCCACCTCAACCTCGTCCATCCGAACTGGATCCAGATCGTCGGGCCGACCGAGAGCCGCTATCTCGAAGGGCTGAACGACACTGAACGCGAGCAGGTACTGCGGCAAATCGGCGCCGCCGAAATTACCTGCATCATCGTCGGCGGAGGCGCCGCCATTCCGTCGGCGCTGACCACGCTGACGGCCGCTCGCCAGATACCGGTATTGCGTTCGGCCTTCGACAGCGTTGAGCTGATGTGGCTGCTGCGGCCGTATCTGGCACGGGCGCTGGCCGAAGCGACGACCATCCACGGCGTGCTGCTCGACGTGCTCGGCATGGGCGTACTGATCACCGGCGACAGCGGGGTCGGCAAGAGCGAACTGGCGCTGGAGCTGGTCAGCCGCGGCAGCGGCCTGATCGCGGACGACGTGGTGGAGCTGTACCGGATCGGTCCGGAAACGGTCGAGGGACGCTGCCCGCTGCTGCTGAAGGATTTTCTCGAAGTCAGGGGACTGGGCGTGCTCAACATGCGCACCATCTTCGGCGAGGCAGCGCTGCGGCTGCGCAAGAACCTCAAGCTCATCGTCCATCTCGAAAAACCGAGCGGCGCAGAGCCCGGACGCGTGGAGCGCCTGCCGCTCAATGCCGGCAGCCAGGAAGTGCTGGGGGTCCGCATTCGCCGCATGACCATCCCGGTCGCGGCAGGCCGCAATCTGGCAGTGCTGGTCGAAGCGGCGGTGCGCAACTACGTGCTGCAATTGCGCGGCGTGGACAGCACGCTCGAATTCATCACGCGTCAGGAAGAGCAACTCGGGCGCGGCGGATGATCGATACCGATCGTTCATGCAACTGATCCTGATTACCGGCTTGTCCGGCTCCGGCAAAAGCGTCGTACTCAATGTGCTGGAGGACAGCGGCTTTTACTGCGTCGACAATCTGCCGGTGAAACTGGTGCCGGAATTGGTCGAATTGCTCCGTCATGGCGGCTACAACCGCGTCGCGCTGGCGGTGGACGCGCGCAGCAGCGGCGGCTTCGCCGACCTGCCGCAAACGCTTGACGCGTTCCGCGGCCATGGTGTCGATCTGCGCGTGCTGTTCCTTGAAGCAAACACCAACACGCTGGTGCAGCGCTTTTCGGAAACGCGACGGCGTCACCCGCTGAGCGACGGCCGGCTCACGCTGCCGGAGTGTATCGAGCGCGAACGCGAAATGCTGGGTGAGATCGGCGGTATTGCACATCACATCGACACCAGCGAACTCGCTCCGAGCACGTTGCGTGCCTGGATAAAGGACTTCGTCGACGTGGCGCATGCAAGTCCGACGCTGCTGTTCCAGTCGTTCGGTTTCAAGCATGGCATTCCGCTCGACGCCGACCTGGTATTCGACGTGCGCTGTCTGCCCAATCCGCATTACGATCCGGAACTGCGCCCGCTCAACGGCATGGACGGGGCGGTCATCGACTTCCTCGAACGCGACGCCAATGTGCGGCGCATGTATGCCGACATCCGGCAATTCGTCGAAAACTGGCTGCCGTGCTTTACCCGCGACAACCGCAGCTACCTGACAGTTGCAATCGGCTGCACCGGCGGCCGCCACCGTTCGGTCTATTTTGCCGAACAACTGGCGCGCCATTTCCGCGGCGAGACCCAGGTGCTGGTACGGCATCGCGAATTGGCGACAGGCCTGGACGAATGAGCCGACAGTAAACGGACCGGGCGGCTGCCGCCCGTCGACGACATGCCGAATCCGCCCATCGAACGTGTCTCGCTCTTTCCGCTCAACACCGTGCTGTTTCCAGACGGGCGGCTGCCGCTGAAGATTTTCGAGCAGCGCTATCTCGAAATGACGAAGCGCTGTCTGCGCGACGCAACACCGTTCGGCGTGTGCCTGATCCGGGAAGGCGCCGAAGTCGGCGTACCGGCGGTGCCGGCGCGGGTCGGCTGCCTCGCCCGCATCACCGAATGGGACATGCCTCAACTCGGCGTGTTTCACTTGCTGGCACAAGGCACGCAACGCTTCCGCATCGCCGAATACCGCGCCGACAACAGCGGCCTGATCTCCGCAGCCGTGGAACTGTGGCCGCCCGAACCGGAACAAGCACCGCGCGAGCCGCTTTGCGTCGAAACGCTGCGTGCGGCAATGGACAAGCTGGACGCGAGAAATTTTCCGTCCCCGCGCCGTTTCGATGATGCGGCGTGGGTGGGCTACCGGCTGACCGAAGCGATGCCCATTCCACTCGAAATCAAACAGAACCTGCTGGAACTGACCGACCCGCATAAGCGACTTGCACACATCGCACAGATGATCATCGACGCGCTGCCGCAAGAACCGCGTGAGGAGTGAGGGGGTAAGGTGTGAGGAGTAAATGGTGCGGCGCGCTACGCGCGCCGGAAACTTCAACTCCTTACTCCTTACGCCTCACTCCTCACAAGGTCTCTCCTCACAAGGTTTCAATCAGCGCCTCGCACGCCTCGATATCGAGCAAGTGCGAATCTTCCATTCCGATGAGTGCGCGCCGCACGAAATCCTGTTCGATGTTCGGCAACGCGTCATGAATCGCGTGTGCCAGCCGGCGCTGGCCACAATTGATGAATTCCAGCCGGGCCCGCAGGCCCTGCACCGCCTGCACGCTGCCGGGAACGTCATCGGCGGCCCGGCGGCCGGCGTCGCCGTCCAGGCGCGCAATGAGTGCCGCCAGGATCACGCAGTTTTTTTTACCGCCGCCCCGCAGCGCGGCGAACCGCTTCCACGCCGCACTGTCACGCCCACAATCGTTCGCGAACGCAGCCGCCGCCGCGGCGCCGGCCTGCTCGGCCGCCAGCAGACGGCACAGCAGTACCAGCAGTTCGTCCCGCGTCAACGCCGGAACGGTGCCGAAGTAATCGGGCGCCACTTCGGACGCATAGCACGGCGGCGAACTGTAACCGCCGCTCATGGCAGCACTGCCGCCCTCGCCACGCGCGGCAACCCGCGGTCGGCCAGCAGCGCGCGAAACTCGGCCGCGCATTGCGCCGGATCGAGCGCCGCGATGGCATGGCCGCCGCCGCGATAGATGTGCGCTTCGGTGACGATGAAATCCATCGGAATGTCGAACGACTGCGGATAAATGGTTTCGATGCGGAATGCATCGAACGCCAGGCCGATCGCGATCGGGCGCGGTGCGATCGCGGCCAGTGTGCGGTCGAAATAGCCGCCACCATACCCGAGCCGGTAACCGTGATCGTCGAAGCCATTGGCCGGCGCGATCGCCACATCCGGGATCACGACGCTGGAATCGACCGGAAACGGTATGTCGTGCACGCCTTTCTCCAGCTTCGTGCCGGGATGCCATTCGCGGAACTGCATCGGTGCGCTTTTCTCCACCACCACCGGCAACGCGCCGACCACCCCCTGCTCGCGCCAGTGGCGCAGCGCGAAGCGGGCGTCGGGTTCGTTGCGGATCGGCCAGCACAGCCCGACCGTCATTCCCGCCTGGAACGGAAAACCGCCGGTCAGCAAATCGGTAATACGCGCGTTCCAGTCATGGACTTGATCGTGCGCAATCGCTTCGCGCCGTGCCACGCATTCCCAGCGGAACTGCTTGCGCCAGGCGCGGATTTCATTCACATCCTGCATTCGTTGCTCCTTTTTCCTCTTTTTCCCGTTTCTTATTTATAATCGGCCAAACACGCCCGGGAAGCAAACCCCTCCTGTTCCATCATCGCGCCAGAACCCCGAAATGCTGCCAGCACTTTTCCTTCTTCTCTCGCTTTTGACGATTGTTCCGGCGCCGGCAATCGCCGCCGGCGAAAGTCCTGCCATCGCGCCACCCGCGACGAGCGCCCGCGAAATTCCGATTCCATCGTGGTTCAAGCTTTCGTTTCTCGACATTCCGGACGACGTCAGCGAAGCGACTGCCGCGAAACGGCGCGTGATGCTGTACTTCGGACAGGACGGCTGTCCCTATTGCCTGAAGCTGATGCAGGTCGATTTCACGCAGAAAAACATCGTCGACCTGATGCACGGGCACTTCGATGCGATCGCGTTCAACATCTGGGGCTCACGTGAGGTCACCTGGCTCGACGGCAAGACGCGCACTGAAAAGGAGCTTGCGCGCTTCCTGAAAATCCAGTTCACGCCGACGTTACTGTTCCTTGACGAAAAGGGAAACGTCGCGCTGCGCGTGAACGGCTACTACCCACCGTCGAAATTCATCGTCGCGCTCGATTACGTGACTGGTCACATGGAAAGCAGGATGCCGTTTTCGGAATACATGAAAAAGCATTATCGGGAACATGGGAGCGGCATGCTGCACGACGAACCCTTTTTCGTGAAGCCGCCTTACGAACTGAAACGGCTCGCAAACGGCGGCAAACCGCTGATGGTACTGTTCGAAAAGAAAGACTGTGCGGCATGCGACGAACTGCATGCAAAAACGCTCAAGGATGCGAAGACCATGGCGCTGATCACACGTTTCAGCGTGGCGCGACTCGATGTGGAGAGCAACCATGCGCTCGTCACGCCCGACGGCAGCCGCACCACCGCTGCGCAATGGGCAAACGCACTCGGCATTGCCTACACGCCGACACTGGCATTCTTCAACGGTGGCGCGAAAGAAGTATTCCGCATCGAGGGCTATGTCAAACCCTTCCATTTCGCTTCCGGTCTGGACTATGTCGCGAGCGGCGCGTTTCGCAATCAGCCTGATTTCCAGAAATTTCTGGAGGCACGCGCACAGCGCCTGCGGGCGCGCGGCGAGACCGTCAAAATATTCTAGATCGTGCAGCCGGTCCGCACGCACGCTTTGCCACATCCCGGCAGCAGACTTCGCCGACCCGGCACTAACGAAATGCCGGACAACACATCATCCGTCCGGTCACACCAACCACACCGAGACCGCCCGTGATTCCGATTTCGATACTTGATCTTGCCCGCATTACCCAGGGCGGCAGTCCCCGCATTGCGCTCGACAACGCCCGCGACCTCGCACGTCATGCGGAAGGCTGGGGCTATCGCCGCTTCTGGATGGCCGAGCATCACAACATGGTCGGCATTGCGAGCGCCGCCACATCAGTCGCCCTGTGCCACGTTGCGGCCGGCACCGAAACCATCCGCATCGGCGCCGGCGGCGTGATGCTGCCGAATCATTCACCGCTGGTCATTGCCGAACAATTCGGCACGCTGGCGGCATTGTTCCCGGGACGCATCGATCTCGGGCTGGGGCGCGCGCCCGGCACCGACCAGCTCACGCTGCGGGCACTGCGCCGGAATCCGATGAGTGCCGATTCCTTTCCGCAGGACGTGCTGGAACTGCAGGCGTTTCTTGCGCCGGCGGTCGAGGGCCAGCGCATCCGCGCCGTTCCGGGTGCCGGCAGCGAGGTGCCGCTGTGGATACTGGGCTCGAGCACGTTCGGTGCGCAACTGGCGGCCGCACTGGGATTGCCGTACGCGTTCGCGTCGCATTTCGCACCCGACGCGCTGTACGCGGCACTGGAAATTTACCGCGAGCGCTTCAAGCCGTCGCAGCAGCTGGACGCGCCGTATGCGATGGTCGGCGTGAACATCATTGCAGCCGATACCGACGTCGAAGCGAGACGCCTCGCCACCACCCAGCAGATGTCATTCGCCGACAAGTTCCGCGGCAGTCGCGGCGTCAGCAAGCCGCCGATCGACGACATCGAAAGCTACTGGTCACCGTTCGAAAAAGCGCAGGCGGCGCAGATGCTGGCGTACTCGGTGATCGGAGCGCCGGACACCGTGCGCAGCGGTATGCAATCCATCGTCGAGCGCACGCAGGCTGACGAGCTGATCATCGTATCGGATGTGTTCGACCATTCCGCGCGGCTGCATTCGTACGAAATCATCACCGACGCCGCTCGCGGTTGAGCAGATGCCGCAGGCGGTTTTCCGGCGCGGTCGCTGCATCCGGCTGCTTTACCGCCCCGGCCCTCATCCCGCCTTCTGCGCCAGTGCCTCCAGTATCCGTCTCACCGGCGCCGGCACCGCGGCCGACATCGCGTCCGTCAGCGGCAGCCAGACCAGTCCCGGCTGCAGCGTGCGGGACGGCGCGGCGGTGATTTTGCACGGCCTTACCGTGATTCTCAGCTTGAAATGCGTAAACACGTGCGCGATCGGCGGCAGCGCCGCCAGCGGCGTGACATCGACACCAAAGTGTGCACGGCATGCGTCGCGCACATCGGCACCCGGTGCCACTTCCGGCAGACACCACAAGCCGCCCCACACGCCCGATGCCGGCCGCCGCTGCAGCAGCACGTCACCGCCATGCAATAACGCCAGCATCACGGTCTGGCGCTGCGGCAGTGTTCTTGACGGACGCGGCGCCGGCAGGCGGTCGGTCATCTCGTGGCGCAATGCCGCGCAATCGTCCCGCACCGGACATTCCGCACAACGCGGGCGGGTGCGTGTGCAGATCGTCGCCCCCAGATCCATCAGCCCCTGCGTGTAGGCCTCAATGCCGCGGCGCGGCAGCAGGCTTTCCGCAATCTGCCACAGGCGCTCGGTGACGATCCGGTCACCCGGCCAGCCGACGATGCCGAACAGGCGCGCGAATACGCGCTTGACGTTGCCGTCGAGGATCGCGTGTCGCTGACCGAATGCGAATACACTGATCGCCGCCGCGGTGGAACGACCAACACCGGGCAGTGCCGCGATGTCGTCGAACTCGCGCGGGAACCGCCCGCCAGGAAGGGCGGCAATTTCGCGCGCGGCGCGATGCAGATTGCGCGCGCGTGAATAATAGCCGAGCCCGCTCCACAGCTTCAGCACCGTATCGAGCCGGGCCCGCGCCAGCCGCGTCTTGTTCGGAAAGCGCACCATGAAGCGCTGGTAATACGGAATCACCGTCGCCACCTGCGTCTGCTGCAGCATGATTTCGGACACCCACACCGCGTACGGATCGCGTTTGCGCTGCCACGGCAGATCGTGGCGGCCGTGGCGTTTCTGCCAGCGGATGATCCTGGCGGCGATGGTGGACGGGCGCCCCGGGACGGCCCCGATTTTTTTTACCACCGGGACATGATGAACCGTTGCGACACTGCAGCGGTTCGAAGACAGGGGTTATAACCGCAAAGATACAAAGGCGCGGACAAGAGTCGCAACGAACTTCCCATCGTTGTTCGCGTAACCTTTGTGTCTTCACGCCTTTGCAGTTCAGCTATTTCGTATCGGCGTCTGCCGATGCCCGCCGACGGTTTCATTTCATCCTTACCGTCCAAACAGTCCCTTGAGCTTGTCCCCAAGGCTGCCACCGCCCGATCCCGATTTCGAGCCGCCGAGCCGCTCTTCGAGCTTTTCCTTCAGCTTCTCTTTTGCCTTCTGCTCGACCGCGCCCTTCGCCAGCGCGCCGAAGTCGATCCCGTACTGCGGCGACGCCAGCGCGCCGGTGACGCGCACCGGGATAGTGATGCCGCGCAGATCGGCCAGCTCCTTCCCGCCCTGACCGGCGGTGGTGGCGACAATGCTCGCTTTCGCCAGATAGTTGATCGTATTGTTGACGAGATTGACGTCGCCGTTGCCGCCGACCCGGACCAGCGGTGATTTCAGATCGAGGTCCTGATTGTGCGCGACGCCGTTCGTGATCTTGAAACTGGCCTTGAGCTCCGAGAAATCGGTTTTTTGCGTATCGTTATTCTGCTGCACCTGTTCACCCTTGAACGACGCCAGTTTCGCCTTTGCGTTGCGAATGACCGCAGCCAGATCAATGCCCTTGACCGCGCCGTTCGTCAGGTGCACGGCCGCGCTGCCGTTGAGCGCCTTTTTCAGCGCGCTCACCGTGGCGCC
>DASSON010000152.1:0-3030 GCA_035700525.1 Burkholderiales bacterium | reverse complement strand
TAACTGCGGCGGCAGGCGCAGCGGCCGCGTCACAGCCCGCCGCGGGACCCAGTGCAGCGCACCGCGACGTCGCCGCCATCACCCCATCAGACACGGACGCGGCGCAACAGACGGCTCCGCAAAAGCCGCGGCGGGCCTTTGCCGAAACGCAGCAGCGGCTCCGGCGGGCAGTCAAGGCGCTCACCACCGACAAGGCACCGCCGTCAGCAAACCAGAACCCCATCAAGGTAGTGCCCGGTGGCGCCACGCCGGCGATCAACCCGGTGCTGACCCAGGCGTACGGCGCCTATGTGTCCGGCAACTATCGGCGGGCGCTCGATCTTTACCGGCGTGTCGTGCAGGCCGAGCCACTCAACACCGACGCGCTGCTGGGGCTGGCCGCGGCGGCGGCACAAACCGGCAACGAAAAGGAAGCCGCACGCAGCTACGGCCGGGTGCTGAACATCGATCCGCAAAATGCACTGGCGCAGGCGGGGCTGATCAACCTGATGGGACGCAGTGATCCGGACGCGGCCGAAGCGCGCCTCAAGCTGTTGCTGGCGCGCAAGCCGTCGGCCTTCGTTTATTTCGCGCTGGGGAACGTCTATGCCGGCGAGGGACGCTGGGCCGACGCGCAGGACGCGTATTTCCATGCCTATCATCGCCAGCCGGACAATGCGGATTACGCCTACAACGTGGCGGTGGGACTCGAGCACCTGGGCCGCAGCCGGCAGGCGCTGCACTTCTACCGCCGCGCGGTGGAACTCGCGGGACAGGGTGGACACGTTCATTTCAATGTCGCGGCAGCGCAGACTCAGATCTCGCGGCTGACGGCAAACGCGGAGTAGATGGGTGGCAGAGCAGCGCAAGAAATTACGTCTCGGAGAATTGCTCGTTCAACAGGAGCTGATCACGCCGGATCAGCTCAACATCGCACTGGCGGAGCAGCGTGCGACGCCGGTCCCGCTGGGGCGGCTGCTGGTGCGGCTCGGGTTCGTCACCGACGCCGCGATCCGCGACACGATGGGGCGCACCGTCGGCCGCGAAGTCATCGATCTGGCGCAGGTGGTCGCCGATCCCGAGGCGCTCAAATTCGCGCCGCAGGATTTCGCACGCCGCCATCGCCTGCTGCCGATCGCATTCGATGCGGCGGAACAGAAACTCACCATCGCAATCACCGAAATTTTCAACGTCGTCGCGCTCGATCAGCTGCGCGCGCTGGTCGGGCCGAGCGTGCGCATCAACACGCTGCTCGCGGCCGAAGCGCAACTTGAGGAATACATCGACCACTTCTACGGCTACGAACTGTCCGTCGACGGCATCCTGCGCGAAATCGAAACCGGCGAAATCGACTATCAGAGCCTGCAGGCCGGCGCCGACGGCTACACGCAGCCGGTGGTGCGCCTGGTCAACGCACTGCTGGTGGACGCGGTGAAGCGCGGCGCGTCCGACATTCACTTCGAACCGGAATACGCGTTTCTGCGCATCCGCTACCGCATCGACGGCGTGCTCGAAACGGTGCGCAGCCTGCACAAATCCTATCTGCCGGGCATCACGGTGCGCATCAAGGTGATGAGCGACATGAACATCGCCGAGATCCGCGCGCCGCAGGATGGCCGCTTCTCGCTGACGCTCAACGGCCGGCCGATCGATTTCCGCGTGTCGTCACAGCCGACGATCCACGGCGAAAACATCGTGCTGCGGGTGCTCGATCGCGAAAAGTCGATCATCGGCCTCGAGCGCATGAATCTGCAGGAAAACACGCTGGCGCTGCTGAAGCGGATGCTGGCGCGGCCGGAAGGCATCCTGATCCTGACCGGCCCGACCGGCGCCGGCAAGACCACGACGCTCTACTCGCTGCTGGCACAGCTCAACGACGAGTCGGTGAACATCATGACGCTCGAGGATCCGGTCGAATACCCGGTGACGCTGATGCGCCAGACGTCGGTCAACGAAGTGATCAAGATGGATTTTGCCAACGGCATCCGCTCGATCATGCGCCAGGACCCGGACATCATCCTGGTCGGCGAAATCCGCGATCGCGAAACGGCCGAAATGGCGTTCCGCGCGGCGATGACCGGCCACCAGGTGTTCGCCACGTTGCACACCAATTCGGCGATCGGCGCGTTTCCGCGGCTGCTCGACATCGGCATCCAGCCGGACATCATGGCCGGCAACATCATCGGCATCGTCGCGCAACGGCTGGTGCGCATCCTGTGCCCGAATTGCCGCGAGCCGTATACGCCGTCGGACGAGGAATTGCAGGTGCTGGGACAGGAAGCGGCGCAGATTTATCGCCCGGTGGGCTGCCGCCAGTGCAATCACAAGGGCTACAAGGGCCGCACCGCGATCATGGAAATTCTGGTGATGGACGGCGATCTCGACGAACTGGTGGCACGGCGCGCAACAGCCAGGGAAATCCGCGCCGCAGCGCTGACCAAATCCTTCCGTCCGCTCGCCGAAGAGGCCGTGAAGCGGGTGCTCGATGGAACATCGAGCCTCGCCGAAGTCACGCGTGCGGTTGATCTTACCGGACGTTACGTCTGAGCAATGCTTGAAAAAAGTCGACCACCCCTTCCGCTTCGCTCCCTGCGACCGCGGAAGGCGGAGCAGGAGCCCGCGCAGCGGGTGCGACCCTGGAGCGGGATGCGAGCGCTTCAGATCGCGGCCGCCGGCATCTTCTTCGCTGGCCGATCCCCTTCGGGGCCCCTCGGCCGACGCTCCGAAGCGCCCTCCTTAAAAACAGGAGGGGAAATGCGTTGTCCCGCAAAGGGCACATGCGCCTGCATGCCGATGACGGAAAAATTTTCCCCTCCTCAAATGAGGAGGGGCGCCCGCGCAGGCGGGCGGGGTGGTAAGCGGTGCTTAAAAAAACTACTGCTCTTGCCATTGACGCGAACGGCGCAACCACCCCTTCCGCTGCGCTCTTTCTTCTCCTTGGAAAGCAGGAGAAAATGAATCGCCCCGGATAATCATGCCCGCATTCCAGTACAAGGCGATTGACAAGGTAGGCCACCAGGCGCGCGGGCGTCTGGACGCGGCCAACGAGGG
>DASSON010000151.1:0-7243 GCA_035700525.1 Burkholderiales bacterium | reverse complement strand
CGCATTCGAGAAAGACGCGGGCAACGTGGAACACGCGATCAAACGGTTTGGTATTCGCTATCCGGTCGCCATGGACAACCACTATACGATCTGGCGGGCGTTCGACAATGAATACTGGCCGGCGGACTATTTCGTCGATGCACTGGGCCGCATCCGTGCCCACCATTTCGGCGAAGGCGACTACAAACAGGCGGAAGACATCATCCGTGCCCTGCTCGCCGAGGCCGGCTACCAGGACTTGCCGGGCGGTTACGTGCATCCGAACGCGAGCGGCGCCGAGGCAGCGGCGCCCACCGACCAGCGCTCGCCGGAGACCTACGTTGGCTATGCCCGCGCGGAAAATTTCGCGGGCAGGGCACTGATGCATGATGAGGCACACGACTACCATGCGCCGTCCGCATTGTCGCTGAACGATTGGGCACTCGACGGACGCTGGAACGTCCATGCGCACGACGCCGAACTGGTGTCTGGCCAGGGAAGCATTTCCTACCGTTTTCAAGGCCGCGACCTGCATCTCGTGCTCGGTCCCGCCGCCGACGGCAAGCCGATACATTTTCGCGTGACCGTGGACGGCCACGCACCGGGGGCCGATCACGGCACCGATACCGACGCCAACGGCGACGGCGTTGTCACGACTCAACGCCTGTACCAACTCGTGCGCCAGGCACATGGCACCGGACAACGGCTATTTACGATCACATTTTCCGACCCGGACGTGCGGGTCTATTCCTTCACCTTTGGCTAAAAAAGGAGACTGAAATGAAAGCAACATCATTCACGTTTATCGCAGCGGCAGTTTTGGTGCCGACCCTGTTCACCGCGCCGCTCGCGCTCGCAGGCGGTGAACATAAAATGGAAAGCCAGTCCATGATGAAAATGAAGTCCACGCAAGGCATGACGGACATGAGCAAGATGAACACGGACTCCGACAAGAACAAGACGAACATGCAATCCGGCAACAGCAAGATGAACATGCAGTCCGACAAGAACATGATGATGAAGAAGAAATAGAATCCGAACGAGGGGGAGCTGCCGCCGGCAGGCTCGACCGGGATCCTGACTCGGGCCTTCACTCGACCGGGAGCTGGCGCGCCTGGCGGCAACCTCGGAACGCATGACCCGAGAAACGTCGGCATGGGCCGTACGTCACCGCGACTAATGCGAAGAAATGTCGGGCATCAGGTTGAATCGGGTCAGTTGTTTAACACGGGGGTACTTTCATCATGGCGACGAAATCGAATTTCCAGGCAGCCGGTGCCAGTCATTCGCAGTGGCGCGGCACGCTACGCATCCTGGTGTTCGCTGCGCTGGCGGCGGCCGCAATCATGTTCTGGCAGGGCGTGCCGCGCGCGTTCGGCGGCGCGGAAGCGGCCGTAATCGTTCCGCCGCCGACCGTGGACGAACCGGTCAGCGGCGCGCATACGGAAACCGCGATCTTCGCGGGCGGGTGTTTCTGGGGTGTGCAGGGCGTATTCCAGCACGTCAAGGGCGTGATCAGCGCCGTGTCAGGCTATGCCGGCGGCGCCGCCGATACCGCGCACTACCGTATCGTCAGTAGCGGCGACACCGGGCACGCCGAGTCGGTGAAGGTGGTTTTCGATCCGACGCAGGTTTCGTACGGCACGCTGTTGCGCATCTTTTTTTCAGTGGTGCAGGACCCGACCGAACTGAACCGGCAAGGACCGGACACCGGCACGCAGTATCGCTCGGCGATTTTCCCGACCAGCCCGACCCAGCGCCGCGTGGCGCAGGCGTACATCGCACAGTTGACGGATGCGCACGTATTCAAGCGGCCCATCGTCACCCGCATCGAAAAGGACACCGGGTTCTATCCGGCTGAAGCCCATCACCAGAATTTTCTGGCAGAGCACCCGATGTATCCGTACATCGTCATCAACGATCTGCCGAAGATTGCGAATTTGAAACGTCTGTTTCCATCGCTGTATCGCGCTACGCCGGTACTGGTGGCCGTGTCATCGTCTTAGTGTGACGAGCCAAAAAGAGAGCCAGGCCCGACGGGGCGGGCCTGCAGCGATTGCGAAATTCACTGCATCGCTGGACTTGATCCCCTTACTTTCTTGCGAGTCCGCACCTGTCGGTCGGAAGACGCCGCGTGACGATCCCGGCGACGATTCTCACTGCGCAGGAATTGTGCAATTCGCGGCTGTCGCGGAATGCCAGGTGAGACGTCAGGTATTTAAGTCATTGAAACTTCTGGCACGCCCGGCGCGATTCGAACGCGCGACCTTTGGCTTCGGAGGCCAACACTCTATCCAGCTGAGCTACGGGCGCAGGGGTGCATAGAATAACCACTTTGGCTTACGGCGTCCATCCTGATGCTGCCGCCCCCCGGGTTTTCGCTATAATGACAGTTTTTACGCGTTGGGTGACTGGGGAAAATTTCCATGAGTGACGAAGAAAGCCATAACAAAGAGTTTCATATCGAGGACGGCCATTCATTTATCAAAACCCCCAAACAACTTATCGTCGTAGTCTTCCTGGCGTTTGCGATCCCGATCGCGCTCTCGGTGCTGGTATCGCAGCTCGCCACCAGCGGCATGAATTACGGCACCAGTACGGCGATGTCGCAGAAGGCGGTTGCCGAACGGCTGAAGCCGGTCGGCCAGTTGATCGTCGGCAAGGAAAATTTGCCGAAAACCGAGAATGCCGCGCCGGCGGCCAGCAACGCGCCGAAGAAGGAGATGAGCGGCAAGGAAGTCGTGGCCGGCACTTGTATCGCCTGTCACGGCACCGGTGCGCTCGGCGCGCCGAAGATCGGCGACAAGGCGTTGTGGGCGCCGCACATCAAGAAGGGACTCGACACGCTGATCAAGGACGCGATTCACGGCATCGGCAACATGCCGCCGAAGGGAGGCAACGCCAGCCTGACCGAACACGAGATCGCAAGCGCAATCGTCTACATGGCGAACCAGTCGGGCGCGAACTTCAAGGTGCCGGAAGAAAAATCGGCGGCCCCTGAAGCGACGTCGCCTGCCCCTGCGCCAGCCACGCCGAAGACTGCCAATCCGGCTCCGGCGCCCCAAGCCGCGGCACCAGCACAAGGAACACAAACGGCAAGCGCCAGCGACTTGGCGAAGGGCAAACAAGTGTTCCAAGGCACCTGCATCGCGTGTCACGGCAGCGGCGTACTCGGCGCGCCGAAGGCCGGCGACAAGGCGGCATGGGCGCCGCGCATCAAGACCGGCAAGGAAGCGCTCTATCACGCCGCGCTGCACGGGCTCAACCAGATGCCGCCGAAGGGCGGCAATGCATCGCTCAGCGATGCCGACGTGAAAGCGGCCGTCGATTACATGGTCAGCCTGGCGCAGTAATACCGGCAACGCTTCAAAAGGCGCAGCACTGTCTGCGCCTTTTTTATTGGGAACTGCGATTCGCATGGCGACTTACGCAATCGGCGACATCCAGGGCGGCTTTGAAGCGCTCGAACGGCTGCTCGAGCAGATCCGTTTCGATTCAGCCGCCGATCATTTATGGTTCGTCGGCGACCTGGTGAACCGCGGGCCACAGTCGCGCGCCACGCTGCGCTTCATAAAGGATCTGGGTGAACGCGCGGCAACGGTGCTGGGCAATCATGATCTGCATCTGCTCGCGGTCGCGGCCGGCTGCGGCCGGCTGCGCCGCAACGACACGCTGGCCGACGTGCTCGAAGCCGAGGATCGCGACGAGCTGATCGAATGGCTGCGGCAGCGGCCGCTGATGCATGTCGGCAACGGCTGGGCGATGGTGCATGCCGGCCTGCTGCCGCAATGGAGCATCGAGGCCGCGCTCGGGCTCGCCGGCGAAGTCGAGGCCGCGCTGCGTGCGCCGCACTGGCGCGAGTTCCTCGCCACGATGTACGGCAATCAGCCGGCGCGCTGGAGCGACGGTCTGGCCGGCGCCGACCGGCTGCGCGTGATCGTCAATGCAATGACGCGGCTGCGGGTGTGCACGCCGGACGGCACAATGGAGTTCGAGCACAAGACGGGGCGCGACACCATCCCCGCCGGTTACGTGCCATGGTTCGACGTCCCGCAGCGCAAAAGCGCCGGCACGCCGATCGTGTGCGGGCACTGGTCGGCGCTGGGCCTCGTCATGCGTCCGGACCTGGCGGCGCTGGACACGGGCTGCCTGTGGGGGGGCCGGCTGTCGGCGCTACGGCTCGAAGATCGCACGCTGTTTCAGTGCCGCTGCGCGGGGATGGCAGGGACAACGCACTGGCAATAGCATTCTCGGCAGCCAGCGCCAGCTCGCGCCGCGAGCGACCGACGGCCGCCAGCGGCGGCGCAAAATGCAGATCAACATGAAAGCGCGGCTCGCGCACCATCGCCGTCACCGTATCCCATAACGACGTGTCGCCATCATACGCCGCCGCGGCGCAACGCGAGCCGTCGCTGCGCGTGAATCGCACCGCGACCGGAATAACCGTGGCGCCTGCCAGCACCGCGGGTTGGAGCAGCGACGCATGAAATGGCCGCAGCACGGTACCGTCGGTTGCCACGCCCTCCGGAAACACCGCGCAGCATTCGCCACTGGCAAGCGCGTCGGCGATCACCCGCCCGACCCGCCCGACGTCGCGCCGGCGCTCACGCTCGATGAAGATCGTACCGACCCCGGCGCACAGCCAGCCAATCACCGGCCAGCGCCGGATTTCGGATTTTGCGACGAAGCGTGCCGGACACACCGCCTTGACCGCGAAAATCTCCACCCACGAAACGTGATTGGAAACGAACAACGCGCCGCGCGTATCGAAGCCCGGCACCGCGCCGCTGGCGCGCAGATGACAACCGAGTAGCGGGAGCAGTTGCGCCGACCAGCGCCGGATGCGGCGGCGGCGGCTGTCGGTGCTGCGAAACGGAAACGTGAATGCGACGCTCGCCAGGCCCTGCAGCAGATGCCACACGAGCCGCGCCAGGCGCGCACCGCGGATCAGGAAAGCAGTCCGGGGATGGATGTCCGCGGCCATGCCGCGCCCTGGCGTCCCGATGCGTTTCAGTAATGCTGGACGCGCGTCACGCCGCCGCCGGACAGCACGCGCACGCGCTCGCCGGGACGGAACGCTTCGTCGGTCGCCTGCGTCACCGCGATGGTCCGGCCGCTGTCGAGACGAACAGTAATCTGCAGTCCCGGCTGGCGCGTCGCACCCTGCTCCGCCGCCTGCCCCAGCAGACCGCCCGCCACTGCGCCCAGCACCGCACCGACCGCCGAACCCGTGCCGTGGCCGATGGTGCTGCCGCCGATGCCGCCGACCGCTGCACCGGACACCGCGCCGACGCCGCTGCGCGTGCCTTCAATCTGCACCACGCGCACCGAATCCACCGTGCCCAGTTGCACGCTCTGCGCCTGACGCGCCTGGTCGCGCGAATAGGAACTGCCGGACAGACTTTCGGCACAGCCTCCCAAAAATGCCAACGCCATTACCATCGCGCACAAACCGATGCACCTTGTCATGTGATCCCCCTTTACCATAAGGCGATGCCGAATTCGCGCTTGAAGCGGTCGCCGATTTCGGCATGAGTAAACGTGTGGTTCTGCGGTCCGCGAACGGCGATCTTCAGCGCGCCGAGCAGCGCGCCGAGGCGGCCGGTCAACTCCCAGTCCATGCCATGAGCAATTCCATACAGCAGACCGGCGCGATAGGCATCGCCGCAGCCGGTCGGATCGACCACTTCGTGCGCCGGGACGCTCGGGATTTTGATCTGGCTGCCGTTGTCGTAAATGGTCGAGCCCTGCGCGCCGAACGTGACGACGGCCGCGCGCACCAGCTTCGCCAGGTCCTCCAGCCTGCGGCCGGTTTTTTCCTGCAGCAGCTGCGCTTCGTAGCTGTTCACCGCCAGGTAATCGGCCTGGCGCAGAAATTCCAGCAACTCGTCGCCACTGAACATCGGCAGTCCCTGACCCGGATCGAATATGAACGGGACGCCGGCCGCCGCGAATTCGCGCGCATGCTGCAGCATGCCGTCACGCCCGTCCGGCGCAACGATGCCGAGTTGGATGCCGTTGGCTTCGCCGACGTGGTTCGCGTGCGCGTGATTCATCGCCCCCGGGTGAAACGCGGTGATCTGGTTGTCATCGAGATCGGTGGTGATGAACGCCTGCGCGGTGAACGTCTGCGGAATGCGCCGCACGTGCGTGGATGCCAGCCCCAGTGTTGCGAGGCGTTCGTCATACGGTGCGCTGTCGTCACCGACCGTCGCCATGATCAGCGGCTCGCCACCCAGCAGCTTCAGGCTGTACGCGATGTTGCCGGCGCAACCGCCGAATTCGCGCCGCATCTCCGGCACCAGAAAACACACGTTCAGAATGTGCAGTTGATCGGGCAGCAGATGATTCCGGAAGCGGTCCGGAAACACCATGATGTTGTCATAGGCGATGGAGCCGCAGATCAGCGTCGGCATGAAGATGTCCTGAATGCTCAAACCGCGTGATTATAACGCATCGCTACGTAACGCCGCAGTGCGAGGCGGGCGCCTTTTTTGCTAACATGAGCGCGGAAACCGCGCCGTGCCGGCGATCATCCGAACCGGACGGCTTTGTTCAACCTGACACGGGAGCCATCGTATGTTGAAAGAATTCAAAGAATTCGCAATGCGCGGCAACGTAGTGGACATGGCGGTGGGGATCATCATCGGCGCCGCCTTCACCTCGGTGGTTAAATCGCTGGTCGACAACATCATCATGCCGCCAATCGGCCTGCTGGTCGGCAACGTGGACTTCTCGGATCTGTTCGTCGTGCTGAAACAGGGCCACGCACCGGGCCCCTACCTGTCGATGGACGCGGCGCAGAAGGCGGGTGCAGTGGTGTGGGGATACGGCACCTTCATCAACACCGTCATTTCGTTCATCATCGTGTCGTTCGCGGTATTCATGCTGGTGCGGGCGCTGATGAAGATGAAACGTCCGGAGCCCGCCGCGGCACCGACGACCAAGGACTGCCCGCAGTGCGCGACCAGCATTCCGATCGCCGCCAAGCGCTGCCCGCACTGCACGTCGCAACTCTAAGCAGAGTCAGCAATAGGCAGGTCGGGTTCGCCCGCAAGGCGTAACTTGACCTGCGAAGTTGGCTCCGTTTCGTCGTTGCGAAGAGTGGGCAGGCAGACAATTATTCGAACGCCGCCCACCACCCCGTCCGCTACGCGTCCACCCTCCTCATTCGAGGAGGGGAAATTCGTGCGTTCACCACGCCGCCCATTCGTACACGATATATGGTCGAATCGCAGGAACAGTGACAACAAGTTTGCACCCG
>DASSON010000150.1:0-3694 GCA_035700525.1 Burkholderiales bacterium | reverse complement strand
ATCGCGCTTGGTGCCTGCCTCAACGCGGGGCTGCTCTACCACAAGCTGCGGCAGCATGACATCTACCGGCCGCAACCGGGCTGGCGCACGTTCGCACTGCGCGTCGCGGCCGCGCTGATCGTGATGGCCGCGGTGCTGTGGGTGGCGTCCGGACCGGACGTCTCATGGTTGCGCAGCGGTACGTGGGTGCGTGTCGCGCATCTGGCGTGGGTCGTCATTGCCGGCGTGGCGAGCTACTTCGCGGTGCTGTGGCTGACCGGCGTGCGGCTGCGGGACTTCGTGCGAAGGGTGGCTTGAAAGGCGTGAGGAGTGAGGTGTGAGGAGCGAGGGGTCGAATGTATGTGGAGGGTGAAACGTCGGATTACGCTATGCTAATCCGACTTACGATTACTGTGGTGCGCGAGGCGTACGCTACAGCGGTTTGCTCGCCTCACTCCTTACTCCTCACACCTCACGCACTATAGGCGCCTACGGCGCCTTCAACAGCTTGCGGACTTCCGGCGACATCGCGACGCGGCCGTCGCGTGCGAAGCGTTCGTGGTTTTCCTCGATTTCCGACAGGTCGTAGAGGTAGTTGACCATCAGTCCCCCCGATTGCTGCAGACCTTTCTTCGAGGTGTCGCCGAGCCAGTGAATGCGCCGGATGCGCGCGCCGTTGCCGAGATGGAAGCGCGCCACCGGATCGTACGGCCGGCTGCCGATTCGCGCTTGCGCGAGATAACGCGCGCACAGGCGCAGCAACGGCTCGCGCAGCGCATCCACCACCGCGGTCGACGTGTGCCAGCCGTCGGTTTTCAGGATTTCACGCACGGCGGCAATGTTGAACGGCTTGCCG
This sequence comes from Burkholderiales bacterium, assembly GCA_035700525.1. GTDB lineage: Bacteria > Pseudomonadota > Gammaproteobacteria > Burkholderiales > JBDZVW01 > JBDZVW01. The sequence continues at coordinate 2,859 of DASSON010000150.1, read as the reverse complement.
GCGGCGGTTTCGAATGCCTTCTGCTCGGCGGCCGGCAGATTGAAGCCGGCAACCAGTGCGTCGCCGCTGTCGAGCCAGGCCCGGAACAGCGGAATCGGCGACAGCGTGACGAAGGTCTTGATGTGCGGCAGATCGTGCGCCAGATCGTCGGCCACGCGCTTGATCAGGAAATTGCCGAAACTGATGCCGCGCAGGCCTGATTGCGTGCTTGAAATCGAATAGAACACGGCGGTGGTCGCGTCGCGCGGATCCTGTTTCGGCGCGCTTTCGTCGAGCAGTGCCTGGACGTTGCCGGCGATGTAATCGGTCAGCGCCACTTCAACGAAGATCAACGGTTCCTGCGGCATGCTGGGATGGAAGTATGCGTAACAACGCCGGTCGGAATCGAGCCGGTTGCGCAGATCGTTCCATGAGCGGATTTCGTGCACCGCCTCGTACGAGATCAGCTTTTCCAGCAGCGCCGCGGGCGAGCTCCAGGTAATGCGTTGAAGCTCAAGGAAGCCGACGTCGAACCAGCCGGCCAGCAGGCCCTTCAACTCGTGATCGAGAACCGAAAGCGAGGCATCGCTTTTCGCGAAACGCAGTACGTCGGCACGCAGGTCGACCAGGAACTTGACGCCGGACGGCAGCGCATTGAACTGCGTCAGGATCACACTGCGCGGCGAGCGCAGCGCCTCGCGCAGCTTGCCTTCGGCGGTAAACTGCGCGGTTTTGTCGATCGCGCTGCGATAGGCGTCGATCGCCTTGTCGACCTCGTCCGGATCGGGACCGAATTCGTCGGTCAGCAGCTTCAGAAAGTCGCGCTTGCCGGCCTGGTCGGACGACAGGTAAGTGGCGCCGAGCCGCGCAGCGCGGGCGCGCGCCGATATCTCGCCGCCCTGGCCGTTCACGCATTCCCGCATCTGGCGGCGGATGCGCTCGAGCTGGCGCGCGCCGAGCTCGGTGCCGGCTTCCACCACCTTGCCATCGCCGCGTGCCGCAATGCGGCGCCACAGTTGCCGCACGCTTTCGATGCGGCTCGAGATACGGCTTTTGCGTGTCTGCTTGGTAATCGTTTCCATGGTTTAAATGGTAGCCGAGAACGGCTACGGCTGTCATCGTTTCGTCCTTGCTATTTCAGCACGGTCAATTTCTCCATGTGCTGTTGCCCTGCTCCCAAGACGGCGGGAGATCGACTCATCACGTGCCGTCCAAAGACATTTTCCCCTCCTGTTTTTAAGGAAGGGAGGAGCGAAGCGGAGGGGTGGTCGATTTTTCCGGCACCGCCCACCACCCCGTCCGCTTTGCGTCCACCCCTCCTCATCCGAGGAGGGGAGATTCGTGCACCGCATGCCGCACGATACATTTTCCCCTCCTGTTTTTAAGGAGGGGAGGGAGCGGAGCGGAAGGGGTGGTCGGTTTTTCCAGGTACACGCGCGTCAAGACGCGTCACAACTCGTAATCCGAGCCGGCCCCCCGCATCGCCGCATCGACCGCTGCGCGATCGAGGTGCGACGCAAACATTTCGATGAAATCGTAGACATAGCCGCGCAGGTAGGTGTTGCGGCGGATGCCGATGCGGGTCATGCTGGGCTCGAACAGGTGGGCGGCGTCGATCGCCCTCAGCTTGCGGTCCGCGCGTGGATCGAACGCCATTTTCGCCAGAATGCCGATGCCGAGGCCAAGCTCGACGTACGCTTTGAGCACGTCGGAATCGATGGCGGTCAGCACCACGTTTGGCTTCAGCCCCTTCAGCGCGAATGCGTGGTTGATCGCGCTGCGTCCGGTGAACGCGAAGTCGTAGGTGACGATCGGGTAGCGTGCGATTGCCTCCAGTGTCAGCGGCCGCGCCGCCAGCAGCGGATGGCGCGGCGGCGTGACGATGCAGCGGTTCCACTGGTAGCACGGCAGCATCACCAGCTGGTCGAAGTCCTTGATCGCTTCGGTCGCAATCGCGACGTCGGCTTCGCCCGTCACGACCTGCTGTGAGATCTGGATCGGATTGCCCTGGTGCAGTGCCAGCTGAACCTTCGGGTATTTGTCCGTGAAACGCCGGATCACTTCCGGCAGCGCGTAGCGTGCCTGGGTATGGGTGGTGGCGATCGTCAGGCTGCCGGCGGCCTCGCTGGCGAACTCTTGTCCCACGCGCTTCAGATTGTCCGCTTCGCGCAGCACCCGCTCGGCGATCGCGACCACCGCGTGCCCGGGCTCGGTGATGTCGATCACACGCTTGCCATGACGCACGAATACGTCCACACCCAGTTCATCTTCGAGCAGGCGAATCTGCTTGCTGATGCCGGGCTGGGACGTATGCAATGCCTCGGCGGCATCGGAAACGTTGAGCCCGCCGCGTGCGACCTGCACCAGGTAACGCAGTTGCTGAAGTTTGATGGCCGGCTCCGATCGAAAGTGGGTTATAAAATCATAACTTAATATTCTTTTGAGTTATATGTCAATCCCGCTATTCTGTGTCGCGACGATACGAGAATACGAACGGGCATGGACTGGATTTATCCGGTAATTGGACTGGTGATCGGAATGATCGTCGGGCTGACCGGTGTCGGTGGCGGCTCACTGATGACGCCGTTGCTGGTGCTGGGATTCGGCATTCCGCCGGCGACGGCCGTCGGCACCGATCTGTTGTATGCGGCAATTACCAAGGCCGGCGGCGCGATCACGCATGGCCTGCAGCGCACGGTGGACTGGTGCCTCGTGCGGCGGCTGGCGGCCGGCAGCATTCCGGCGGCGCTGGTGACGGTGACGGGTCTGCACCTGCTGGCCATCGACGGCCGCCAATATTCGACCCTGATTACCGCAGTCCTTGGCGTGGCGCTGATGCTGACCGCGCTGGCGCTGATGTTTCGCGAGCGCCTGCGCCGG
>DASSON010000149.1:0-19592 GCA_035700525.1 Burkholderiales bacterium | reverse complement strand
CCGGGTGGGGCGGCTGGTGCGCATCCCTGCCGATGCGGTGCGGGAGTTTGTGGCGCGGAAAATCGAAACTGCGGATAATTGGAAGCGCGCGGAACCGAAGGCGTGGAAAGGAGCGATACCATGCCATATAAACGCGCAGATTCGCTTGTCTGGTATGCCAGTTATACCGACGCAGGCGGCAAGAGAGTTAGACGTTCTACTGAAACGACTGACCGACGCGAAGCGGAAGCATTAGAAGCCAAATGGAAGCTGGAAGCACGGCAACAGCGGCTGTGGGGCATACAGCCTACGCGCACGTTTGATGAACTGATGATTGCCTATCTGAAAGCTACTCAGGACACCAAGCGCAGCGCGTCGCGTGATCTTTCCAGCATCAAGCGGCTGAAGGTGTATTTCTCCGGTCGTGAACTCGGAAACCTCAAGCGTGCGGATGTTCGCGGCTACATCGAATATCGCAAGGCGCACGGGGTGACCGGGGCGACGATCAACCGTGAAATCGGCCTACTCTCGGGATCGATCAATTACGCGCGCAAGGAGTGGGACTGGGAAATCCCCAACCCTGCAGAACGTATGAGATTGAACGAGGGAGAAGGCCGAAAGCGGTTCGCATCTGTGGCCGAAGTGACCGCGTTGATTAACGCAGCGGAGGGCAACAAGCACGCCCCCTACCTTGCAGACCTAATCCGCCTGGCAATCAACACCGGCTGCCGGCGGGGCGAGCTGCTTGGGTTGCGATGGTCTCAGGTCGATTTGGACGCAGGCACCCTGAAACTAGAGGGGAAAGATACCAAGAGCGGCAAGGCGCGCATCGTGCCTTTGAATCAGGATGCGCGGGAAGCGTTGCGAAGCCGTGCTCGGTACCGAGCGGAACATTGCCCGGATGCGCCCCGGGTATTTTGCAGGAAGAGCGGGGCGGGCGTTGCATCAGTCAAGACCAGTTGGACGAAGGTGTTAAGAAGGGCCGGGCTCGAGGACTTCCATTTTCACGATCTGCGGCATACGTGCGGTTCGTGGCTGGTTCAAAGCGGCGTGCCATTGGCCGCAGTGAAGGAAGTTCTGGGGCACAGCACGATCAGAATGACGGAGCGTTACGCACACCTCGCACCCGAGAACATCAGGGCTGCGGTGGAGAAATTGAGCGCTCTGTCACAAACCGGTCACACTGGCGATTCAGAGCACTTGGGGAACGTTGGAAGTAGCTGATTTTACTTGGTGGGTGGTACAAGGTTCGAACTTGTGACCCCTGCCGTGTGAAGGCAGTGCTCTACCACTGAGCTAACCACCCGTGCGTCACGGGGCGTGATTGTAACATCGACGCCCCGAGGGTGCCACATCCGCGCCGTATGCCGACCGGTATAATGGCGCTTCCTGCGGCCTCATGGGGATTCGGGCCAATGCCCAAAAACGTAACCATCATCGGTGCCGGCATCGTCGGCATCGCGACCGCGTGCTATCTGCGCCGCGACGGACATGACGTCACGGTGGTCGACATGCGGCCGCCGGGCGAATACTGCTCGTTCGGCAACGCCGGCATTCTTAGTCCCAGTTCGTGCGTGCCGCTGGGGATGCCGGGGACCCTGCGCAAGGTGCCGAAGTGGCTGTCGGACCCGCAAGGGCCGCTGACGATCCGCCCGTCGTACGCGCCGAAGGCGATGCCGTGGCTGCTGCGCTTTCTCGCCGCCAGCCGGCCGCGGCGTGTGGCGCAAATCTCGGACGCGCTGGACGCGTTGCTGAGCCGGACATTCGATGCGTATAGGCCGCTGGTAGAGCACGCTGGCGCGACCGATCTGATTCGGCGTGACGGCTACCTGTTCGTCTATGAGTCGGAAGAAGCCTATCGGGCCGATGCGCCGGGGTGGAAGCTGCGCCGCGACCATGGCAACACATGCGAAGAACTCGACGGCGACGGCGTGCGCGAAATGGAGCCGGCGTTACGCGCGATTTATCCGCGCGGCGTATTTCTGCCGGAGCAGGGGCATGTCGTGAATCCGCTGCGGCTGACGCAGTCGCTTGCTGCACAGTTCCAGCGTGATGGCGGCCGCATCGAGCAGCGCAAGGTGCTGGATATCGAAATCGGAGCCGACGGCCCGCGCGCGCTGCTGACGGATGGCGGGCGGTTGCTGGTTGAAACGCTGGTGGTGTGTGCCGGCGTTCATTCGGCAGCGTTTGCGGCGAGCCTCGGCAGCCACGTGCCGCTCGAATCGCAGCGTGGCTATCATGTGATGTTCGAGCAGCCGACCGTGACGCTGCGGCGGCCGGTGAGTTCGGGTGAGGGCAAGTTTTTCGTGACGCCGATGGAAGGCGGCCTACGCATCGCCGGCACGGTCGAATTTGCCGGTACCGAAGCGGAGCCCGACTACCGGCGCGCCGACGCACTAAAGGCGCATCTGAAACGCATGCTTCCGGAGTTTTCGTCTGCCGGCGAAAGCCGCTGGATGGGACACCGGCCGTGCCTGCCGGATTCACTGCCGGTGATCGGACGCAGTCCGCATTTCGCGAATGCGTACTTCGCATTCGGTCACGGCCATACCGGCTTGTGCGGCGGCGCGCCGACCGGCAGCCTGATCGCCGATCTCGTCACCGGCCGCACACCACCGATTGACATGGCGCCCTATCGTCCGGACCGTTTCTGATCGACTGCAGTCCCGCCGAAGCGTTTCGGCGCTGTAAAATACCTGCTTTTTGCACTCATGATGGTTCGTACCCGCTTCGCTCCCAGTCCCACCGGCTATCTCCACATCGGCGGCGCACGCACCGCGCTGTTGTGCTGGGCGTTCGCGCGCCGGCACGGTGGGAAATTCGTGCTGCGCATCGAGGATACGGACCGCGAGCGTTCGACTGATGCATCGGTGCAGGCAATACTCGACAGCATGCGCTGGCTCGGACTCGATTGCGACGAGGGGCCGTTCTACCAGACACAGCGGCTTGAACGCTATCGTGCCGCTGCACAGCGGCTGCTGGACGCCGGCAATGCCTATTACTGCTACGCGACGCGCGACGAGCTCGATGCGTTGCGCCAGGCGCAGCGGGCGCGCGGCGAGAAGCCGCGCTACGATGGCCGCTGGCGGCCGGAGAATGTCGAACGGCTGGGACTGACGCCGCCGGCCGGCATGCAGCCGGTGATCCGTTTTCGCAACCCGGATGCGGGAGAGGTGGCTTTTGCGGATCTGGTGAAAGGCGACATCACCGTCGCCAATACCGAACTCGACGATCTGGTCATCATGCGTGCCGACGGTCTGCCGACCTATAATTTTGGTGTCGTGATCGACGACATCGACATGCACATCACGCACGTGATACGCGGTGACGATCATGTGAACAACACCCCGCGCCAGATCAACATCTATCGCGCACTGAACGCCGATCTGCCGCAGTTCGCCCACGTGCCGATGATTCTCGGCGCCGACGGCGAACGCCTGTCGAAGCGCCATGGTGCGGTGAGCGTGATGCAGTATCACGATGAAGGCTATCTGCCCGCGGCGCTGCTGAATTATCTGGCGCGTCTCGGCTGGTCGCACGGCGACGATGAGATCTTCAGCATGGAGCAGATGGTCGAGTGGTTCGACCTCGATCACGTCAGCCGCTCGCCGGCGCGCTTCGATCCGGAAAAACTGCTGTGGCTGAATCAGCACTATCTGAAGGCGCTCGACGATGATCGGCTGACCGAACTTGCCGCGCCGTTTTTTGCGGCCTGTGGTTACGATACCGCCGCGGGTCCCGATCCGCGGGCAGTGGCCGCGCTGCTGAAGGAACGCGTCGGCACGCTGCAGCAGCTCGCGCAGGCGGCCGACTATTTTTATCGGGCGGTCGAGCCGTCCGATGCGATACGCAGGCAGTATTACGCGGCGGACGCCAGGGCCGCCCTGACGAAACTGCGCGAACGTCTGGCCGATGTGGACTGGCGGCGCGAGGCGATCCACGGTGCGCTGAAGTCGACGGTCGCCGAGTACAAATTGAAGTTTCCGAAAATCGCGATGCCGTTGCGGGTAATGGTGGCCGGCATCGCCCAAACGCCTTCGATCGACGCCACACTGGAGCTCATCGGCCGCGAACAGGTGCTGCAGCGGATGAGTCGCGAACTGCAGCATTTTCCCGAGTGACCGGTGATTGTCGTTTCTTTACAGCCCCTGCCGCGGCAGTTATAATTCGCGGTCTTTTGTGGGGGTATAGCTCAGCTGGGAGAGCGCTTGCATGGCATGCAAGAGGTCAGCGGTTCGATCCCGCTTACCTCCACCACGAAAGCACCGGCAGCAGTCATCGCAAGCCTTCAGTCCCCATCGTCTAGAGGCCTAGGACATCGCCCTTTCACGGCGGTAACAGGGGTTCGAATCCCCTTGGGGACGCCACGAAATCCCCAGTGGCGAGCCGGATCTTGTATCGGAGTATCACCAACCCTGTCGGTTGTCCTCTGACGATCGGCCACGTCAGCCGCCGGGATTTGTGATACAACAAAGGCTCCGGGCGACGCAAGATTTGCGTTGTTCGTTGACGTCCGATCCTCATCGTCTGTCAATTCAGTCGGCCCATAGCCGTCATCGGGAGGTCAGCATTGGCAAAACCAAACTACGGATTCGAGAAGCGCCAGAGAGATCTGCGCAAGAAACAGAAGCAGGAAGAAAAGCGCCAGCGCAAGCTGGCCGGAAAGAATGCGGCAAAGGGCGGCAGCGCGGAATCGGAAGCACCGGCCGAGCAGCGTAATTCCGAAGCGCCGGACGACAGCGGCGAGCCGTCCGGCATCTGACGCAACCGTTGCGCTGTTGGCGTAACGCTGTCAAAGCCGTTGATTATCTGCATCGGTGCTGTTCGTCGTCTGCGGCGGCATCGGCCAGAATGCGCATGGCTGCAACATGCGCCGCTGCGTGACGCTGGCTGGCGGAGGGTGTTGTCAAATGCGGCGGCCATAGTGTAATAATGCCCAACGTCGTAAATCACCAAGCTGAATGAAGCGGCAGCGAGCCGGCCGTGCCCCCTGCGGGCGGGCGCGCTTGCGCGGTTGAAGCCGCGAAATCGATTTCGCTCAGAGGGAAATCATGGATGGCAGCCTGAAGGTGCTGATCCTTGACACCGATGCCGGACACGCCGAACGCGCGCTTGCCGAGCTCAAGCGCGATGGCGGCGAGTGCGATGCGTGGCTGGCGACGAGCGAAGATCAGTTTGTCCGGGCGCTCGAGCAATTCGACCCCAAAGTCATTCTCGCCGCATTTCATATTCCCGGATTCGATGGCATGACGGCGCTTGCGCTGGCACGCACGCATTGTCCGGACACGCCGTTCATTTTCGTTGCCGATGCTGTCGGCGAGGAACGTGTGGCCGCTGCATTGAAAGGCGGTGCCGCCGATTACGTGCTCAAAACCAGTCTCGCCCGGCTTTCCGGTGTCGTGCGCCGTGCACTTGATGAGGCGGCCAGGGCGGTTGCCCATCAGCGCGAACAGGAGCGGATCTCGCGGTTGAACCGCATTTATGCGGTGCTCAATGGCGTCAATTCGGCGATTATTCGCGTCGGTGATCGCGACCGGCTGTTTCGCGAGGTGTGTGCGATTGCGGTCAATCACGGGTTGTTTCGCATGGCATGGATCGGTGTCGCGGTGCCGGGGGCGACAAAGGTCAGACCGGTGGCGTGGGTCGGTGCGGACGGCGGCTACCTCGATGACGTGGGATCGTCCGTCGATACCGTAAGCGACGACCATGGCATCGCGGGGCAGGCGCTGCGCGGCCGCCGCATCATCGTCGCCAACGATATCGCGAAGGACGACGCGGTTCTTTACAAGAAGGAAGCGCTGGAGCGCGGCTTCCGTTCGCTGGTGGCGTTGCCGCTGGTGGTGGAAAACGCGGTGGTCGCCGTGTTCCTGATCTATGCCGGCGAGCCGGATTTTTTTGCCGAGGAGGAGCTGAAGCTGCTCGATCGTCTGGCCGGCGACGTATCGTTTGCGCTGGCTTACATCGACAAGGAAGTGCGCCTCAACTATCTCGCCTATTATGATGGACTGACCGGGCTGTCCAATCGCAATCTGCTGCATGACCGGCTGGCGCAGGCGGTTGCTCACGCGCGCCGCCACCGACGCGTGGTCGCCGTGATATTCGTGGACCTGGACGAGTTCAAGCTGATCAATGACCGCTTTGGCCATGGTGCCGGCGATCTGCTGCTGAAGACGACGGCCCAGCGCCTGCATGCGTGCGTGCGTGAAGGCGATACCGTGTCGCGATACAGCGGTGATGAATTCGTGATCGTGATGTCGGACCAGCCGGACGAGGACAGCGTGTCGCAGGCGATGTTGCGTATCCTGGCGTCGGTGTCGCAGCCGATCGCGATCGAGGGCAATGACGTTGCGGTGACCTGCAGCATTGGCGCCAGTTTTTATCCGCGCGACGGGCGCGATACCGAAGCGCTGCTGCGCAATGCCGACGCCGCGATGTACCGCGCCAAGACGTCGGGGCGCAACCGCTTCCAGTTTTACGGGCAGGGCGTCAATGCGCGGGTCAGCCGCCGGCTATCGTTGGAAGATGCGTTGCGCCACGCGCTGAAGCACGACGAGCTGGCGCTGTTCTATCAGCCGGAAATCGATCTGACGTCGGGTCAGATCGTCGGTGCCGAGGCGCTGGTGCGCTGGCGCCATCCGGATCTGGGCCTGATTTCGGCGGCCCGCCTGGTGGAACTGGCGCAGGCCATGGGATTGATCGGCCCGTTTGGTGAATGGACGCTGCGGGCGGCGTGCCGGCAGGCCAAGGCGTGGCAGGATGCCGGCTGCCGAGCGGTCGGCGTTTCCGTCAACTTGTCGGCGCGCCAATTGAGCCGGCGCAGCCTGCCGGCACTCGTCGCACGCACATTGCGCCAGACCGGCCTTGACGCCCCTTACCTCGGCCTGGACATGGCCGAGGCGGCAATCCTGCAGGGCGCCGAACCGGCGGTCGATACGCTGAAAAAGCTGCGTTCGGCCGGCCTGCGGCTGTCGCTCGACGACTTCGGCGCCGGCAATTCCAGTCTCATGCGGCTCAAGAGTCTGCCGCTGCACCGGCTCAAGATTGCACAGGGGCTGGTGCGTGGCATCACCGCCAGCGATGGCGACGTTGCGCTGGTCCGTGGAATGATCGGCCTCGCGCATGCGCTGGGGTTGATTGCGACGGCCAAAGGTGTGGAAAATGACGAACAGACGGCGATCCTTCGTACATCCGGATGCGACGAAGCGCAGGGATTTCACTTCGGCAAACCGGTCTCCGCAGCCGACTTTGATTTGCTTCTCAAGCGCGAAATCAAAAGAGTAAACTAGTTATATACGTAACTTAAAGTAAGACTTCATATAATGTCGTGTCGCGAGGCAAGGTCGGGCGCTCGACGTTTCTATAGGATATTGATTCTGCGCATATTATCGATCTATCCAGCAGCGGTTCGCCGGGATTCCGATGGCATGTACGGCTATTGGCAACGTCGGAAACGTTTTCGGCATGGATATTGCTCACACCTGAAGCATATTTGTTTGTATCACTTATAAATGTGCAAGCGGCTACAGGTTTGTATTTGTCCGTTCAGTGAAATCGAGGGCGGACCGGGGCGATGGAGGGTTCGATCATGATGCAAAGCCAACCGAAGAGATTGGCGGTGGTGCGCAATATTCGCGACGATGCGCACGACGAACGCAGCACCGTGCTGGTGATCGATGACCAGTCGACCGGACGCATGATTCTGGCGGAGCTCATGCGCAGCATCGATAGCAACGTCGATGTTGTGACCTTTTCTGATCCGATCGCGGCGATCGAGTACGCGAGTCACCATCCGGTCGACATGGTCATCACCGACTACAAGATGCCGACACTGGATGGCATCCAGACCATCGTCGAACTGCGCCGCATCTACAGTTATGAAGACGTGCCGATCATCTGCGTCACCATCGTTCATGACCGCGACGTGCGCTACAAGGCGCTGGCGGCCGGCGCCAGCGATTTTCTGGTGCGCCCGATCGATCGCATCGAATGCCAGGCGCGCTGCCGCAACCTGCTGAATCTGCGGCGCCAGCGCGTGCTGAACCAGAATCACACGCGCATTCTCGAAGAACGGGTTGATCAGGCGACGCGCGATCTGCGACTGCGCGAAGTGGATACGCTGTTCCGGCTGGCGCGCGCCGCGGAGCGGCGCGACCGGGTGACCGGACTACACTTGCAGCGCATGGCGCGTTATGCTGCATTGATCGCGCGCGGCATCGGCATGACGCAGGACGAGCAGCAGGCGATCGAGCTCGCCGCACCGATGCACGACATCGGCAAAATCGGCATTCCGGACCGTATCCTGCAAAGCCCCGACCGGCTGAGCGCCGAGGATATGGAAGTGATGAAAACCCATACCCGCATTGGATATGACATTCTGAAGGACAGCCCGTCGCGCTTCCTGCAGACGGCGGCGGTGATCGCGCTCAACCATCATGAACGCTTCGACGGCAGCGGTTACCCGGGCGGGGTGCGGCGCGAACGCATCCCGATCGAGGCCCGCATCGTCGCCGTCGCCGACGTGTTCGACGCGCTGACCTCGGTACGGCCGTACAAGGCCGCGTGGGAGTGGGATGTCGCCGTCGAGCACCTGCAGCGCGAAAAGGGGCGGCATTTTGATCCGTCGCTGGTGGATGTCTTTCTGAAGCAGAGCGATGAAGTGCGCGCGATACGCGAGCGCTTCGCGGACGGCTCCGAGCACCAGAACTTCTGCTGAGCGCGGTTTGTCTATCGGATTGACGGTCAGGTTCGAATGATTTCCCGCACACCCGACACGCTGACGCTGCCCGCCCGGATCTACCGGCGTTTTGCGCAGCGTCCCGATCGCGAGCACGAGCAGGCGATCATCCGCCTGGTGATCGGCGTGCTGCTCGGCATTTATCTGGTGCCGTACGCCGTCGGCCTGCTGCGCGGTGCCGGCGACACCACCTTCCCGGCGGCCATGGGCACGTTCATTATCGCCTCGATAGGCATCCTCGCTCATATCTACTGGCGGCCCGATGTCTGTGTGCCGCGGCGGCTGCTGGGCACCGCGATCGACATCGGCGCGGTGACCTATTTCATGATGACGGCGAACGATTACGCGGCGCCGTTCTATGCCGTCTATCTGTGGATCATTTTCGGCAATGGTATCCGCTACGGCAAGCCGTACCTGTTTTACGCACTGGTACTGAGCCTCGCCGGCTTTGCGGCGGTGCTGCTGCATTCGCCGTACTGGCAGGCTCACCTGACGCTGGGGATTGGTCTGTGGATCGGGCAGTTCGTCATTTCGCTGTATGTCAGTGCGCTGGTGGGACGGCTCACGATCGCGCTGAGCCGCGCCGAAGCGGCGAACCAGGCGAAACGCCGCTTCATCTCCACCGTCAGCCACGAAATGCGCACGCCGCTCAACGCCATCATCGGCATGAACGACCTGCTGCGCGATACACCGCTCAATGGCGAACAGCGCGAAATGGCGGACGCGATGGGCCAGGCGTCACACGCGATGCTGCAGCTGGTCGAGGACGTGCTGGACTTTTCGAAGATCGAGGCCGGCAAGCTGACCGTCGAACATCTCGATTTCGACCTGCATGCACTGGTCCGCGATGCCGTCCGCATTTTTGCGCGCCAGGCGGCCGACCGCGGCCTGCATCTGCATACCCAGATCATGCCCGAAGTGCCGCCCGCGCTGCGCGGCGATGCGCGCCACTTGCGGCAGGTGCTGTTCAATCTGATCGGCAATGCAATCAAGTTCACCGAACGCGGAGAAGTGCTGCTGCGCGTGTCGGCGCAAATGGAGACCGACCAGAGCGTCTGGCTGCATTTCGCGGTACGTGACACCGGCATCGGCATTGCGCCCGAGTCGCAGTTGAAGATTTTCGAGAGCTTCGCGCAGGCCGATGAATCGACCACCCGCCGTTATGGCGGCACCGGCCTGGGGACGGCCATCTCGAAACAGCTGGTCGAGTTGATGGGCGGCCGCATCGGGCTGGAGAGTGTTCCGGGCGAAGGCAGCGTTTTCTGGTTCGAGCTGCCGTTCGTCAAGCAGCCGGCCGAGGTGAACGCCGAGCGCGATGCGCAGCTCGCCGGCTTGCGCGCGCTGCTGCTGGGGTTTGACGAAGCGCAACGCCGCACGCTCGACGCCATGCTGACCAATTGGGGCGTGCGTGCGAATCACGCGGCGACGCCGGAAAACGCGCTGGCGCGGATGGAGGAGGCGGCGAGCCTGGAGCGCCATTATCAATTGATCACTGTTTGCGGTGCAGCGGCCGGCGACCCGCAGCACGCGATCGACGTGCTGCGCAATGCCGGCGCGAAATTGCCGCTGCTGCTGTGCCTGCCCGGCGCCAGCGCGCTGCAGTCCGAAGAGCGCGAGCGCTACCTGGCGGCCGGCTATGCCGCGGTGCTCGACATGCCGGTCGAGAAGCGGCTGCTGTTCAATGCGCTGCACGCCGCGATGGCGATGGTGCCCGAAGCCGTGGACGGCGTGGTTTCGCTGGAACACTATTACACGCAGCGCACGCAGGGCCAGCGCGGCTACACCATCCTCGTTGCCGAAGACAACGCGACCAATCGCAAGGTCATCCAGAAAATTCTGGAGCGGGCGGGACACGTGGTGACGCTTGTCGAAAACGGGGACGAAGCGCTTGACATGCTGGAAGAGCGGGATTTCGATCTGATCATCGTCGACCGCAACATGCCGTTCGTCAGCGGCATAGAGGTTGCCAGAACCTATCGCCTGATGCGCAGCGGACAGGTGCGGGCGCCGATCATCATGCTTTCCGCCGATGCCACGCCGGAAGCGGTGGAGGAGAGCAACAACGCCGGAATCAATGCCTTCCTGTCAAAACCGGTAGAGGCGCGGCGCCTGCTCGATACGATAGCGGATCTTGCCGGACGGCCCGACGGTGCCGAAGCCGAGCCGGAGCGCGGCACGCTGCACCGGCTCGCGACGAGCGACGCGCACGTGCTCAATCACGCCACGCTGGCGGACCTGGCGGCGATCACTCCCGACGAGCAGTTCATTACGGGCCTGATCGACGGGTTCGTGCATGACAGCGAAGTGCTGATCGACCGCATGGCGGAGTCGCTGGCGCAGCGCCGCTACGAGGAATTCAAGGACGAAATTCATGCGATCAAGGGTTCGGCGAGCAGCATCGGCGCGGAACGCCTGGCCGAGGCGTGCCATGCGGTCGGTCCGATGACGCATGCCGATATCGAGCGCAACGCACAGGCCCTGCTGCAGCAGATCGGCTCGCTGTATGCCGCAGCGCGCGACGAACTGCTCGATTACCGGCGACGCCACCGCGTGGCCGCGATATAGTGGCGGCTGCCGTCGCAGTGCCGCTACACGGTGGCAATCGTCAGCGGAGTCCTGGTTTTGCCGCTGTTGTCGGCGCCGTCGGCGAACCGCTGCTGCGAGCGCACCAGCCGGTTCATCAGCTTGATGTCCTTGTCTTCGATGCGCAATGCCGTGTCGACCCAGACCTCGGTGATGTTGAGCATTTCCTCGTAGGACACCGGATTGAAATGGCGCCGGCATTCGTAAACGGCGCGCGCGCCGCGCAGCGTTTTGCTGGTGCGGCGGAAATATTCATAGACCGCATGCTCGCCGCTGCCATCCGGTGCGACCACGTCGATGACGTCCATGTCGTACAGCTCGCGGGCGGTATAGATGCGACCGCTCATGATCATCTCTTCCGCCCGGCGCATGCCGAGGCGCCGCGCAAGCAGGCTGTAGGCACCCATGCCGGGGAACAGATTGAAGAGGATCTCGGGCAGCCCCATGCGCGCCGATTCCTCGGCGATGATCACGTTGCTCGACAGCGCTGTCTCGAAGCCGCCACCCAGCGCTTCCCCCTGCACCAGCGACACCGTGACGAGCGGCAGATCGTAATTGCAGATGCGCGCGTACATGTTGTCGACGCACAACCGCGCGTAGCGTCGCAGTCCCTCGCGATTGCCGGACTGGATCAGCCGTGTGAACAGCGCGAGGTCGCCGCCCAGATTGAAAATCTTGTCGACGCGTGAGGCGACGACATAATAGTCAACCGGATTCAGCCGGCCGTCATGCATCATTCCGCCGCCGTTCTTCTTGAGCAGGGCGTCAGCGGCACGCAGCTCTTTCAGCAGGCCCAGATTGAAGCACGGCGCACCGGCCGGATTCATGTAGGTCCATGCCGCCCGGTATTCGGGATCGTACTCGACATCGATCTGCTGATAGTGCAATGGCTCGGCTTCGAAATCGAAGGACATTCTGAGGTTCTGTGGCGATACTATTGCGTTCATTTGGCAACTCCCCTGCCAGTTGGATGGAAACGATTGTTTATGAGTCGAGGGTATCGATGGCGCACACGCCATTGCGGGACGGTGCGTGAATCGAAAGCGAAACGTTTGAGAGCCGGGCGGCGGGCCGGAACATCATGCACCGATGCCGCCTGCGACAGGCTTCACGAATACAGGAATTTTTCCTGTCACAGCGACAAAACCATGTTGCGCACATGGGGTGATGCCCTTCTCGAAAACCAGATGCCACACCGCGGGAAGGCATGGCCCCGCCCGGATATGGCGACGGAATCCCGCGCATGCGACGCATAACTCCTATTATGCGCCTAAAATATACTCCTATTGCCAAGCGCGTGAAATACCGCCGGAATAGAAAACAGGGCCGGTCCGGCGATAGTGATTCATACTCGAAACAGCCAGCAGCGAATGGATGAACTTGCCGCCTGCCTGATACGTCCGGCAGCATGAACTCGACCCCCCTCTTCTTCGGACGTGCCGCATTCCTCGCCCCGCTGGGATTCTGGCTGGCGCTGCTGGCTGTGGCAGCGGCCGTGGTCGCCGGCTTTGGAAATCGCCAGGAATGGTGGAATTTCCTGCTGGGGTTCACGATCCTGAAATGGGTTTTCTGGGCGGTAGCCGCGGCACTGCTGATTTCGATCGCCGCCTGCATCGTGGCGTGGCGCAGCGGCGCCCTGCGCGAGCTGTGGTGGGGTATCCCCGGACTTCTGATGGCGGCGGCCTTCATCGGTTTGATCTCAAGCTACGTTTACACGGCTCGGCACGTGCCGCCGATCCATGATATCAGCACCGACACCGTTCACCCGCCGCAGTTCGTCGCGATTCTGCCGTTGCGCCATGATGCGCCCGACTCGGCCGTTTACGGCGGGCCGGCGGTCGCCGCGCAACAGCGCGCGGCGTATTCCGACATCGTGCCGGTGATTCTGCCGGTGTCGCCGAAAACGATGTTCGATGCGGCGCTGGCGCTGGTGCGCGAGGCGGGCTGGACGCTGGTGTACGCGAACGCCGCCCAGGGCAGAATCGAGGCGACGGCAAAGACCCGCTGGTTCGGCTTCAAGGACGACGTCGTGATCCGTATTGTCGCGGTGAGCGGGGGCAGCCGTTTCGACATGCGCTCCGAATCGCGGGTGGGGCGCAGCGATCTTGGCACCAACGCACGCCGTATTCGCACGTTCATTGCGAAACTGCGCGAGCGCCTGAAGTCGCGCTGAATTTTCCGGCATGGGGCCGCCACGCATCCGGACGCAAGGCACGCCATCTTGACCCGCTTGCAATTGCCGGCCGCACTGCGGGCGCTGCGGCACCGCAATTTCCGGCTCTTTTTCGGCGGCCAGCTGGTCTCGCTTACCGGCACCTGGATGCAGTCGGTGGCCCAGGCCTGGCTGGTCTACCGATTGACCGGCTCCGCCGCGCTGCTGGGACTGGTCGGCTTTCTGTCGCAGATTCCGGTGTTTGTGCTGGCCCCGGTCGGCGGCGTGGTGGCCGATCACTACAACCGGCATCGCATCATCATCGCGACCCAGAGCGCCGCGATGCTGCTGGCGCTGATACTCGCGGCGCTGACGCTGAGCGGGTGGGTGCAGATCTGGCACATCTTCCTGCTGGCGGGGTTGCTCGGGGTGGTGAACGCGTTCGACATTCCGACGCGCCAGTCGTTTATCGTCGACATGGTCGGCAAGCAAGATCTGATGAACGCGATCGCGCTCAATTCGTCGATGTTCAACGGCGCACGCATCGTCGGGCCGGCAATCGCCGGCATTCTGGTGGCGGCGATCGGCGAGGGCTGGTGCTTTTTCGCGAACGGTGTCAGCTACGTCGCCGTCATCGCCGGACTGCTGTCGATGAGCGCGATTACCCGGGCGCGGGTGACGCTGCCGACGTCGGCGGGGGCCGCCATTCTCGAAGGATTCCGCTTCGTGCGTCACACGATGCCGGTACGGCGGTTGTTGCTGCTGCTTGGCCTGGTGAGCCTGATGGGCATGCCGTACGCGGTGCTGATGCCGATTTTCGCCGATCGCATCCTGCACAGCGGCGCCAGCGGACTGGGCTACCTGATGGGCTGTTCCGGGGTGGGGGCGCTGTTGGGCGCGCTGACGCTGGCGATGCGCAACGGACTGCGCGGACTCGGCCGCTGGGTGGCGCTGTCGTCGGGCGGCTTCGGCGCCAGCATCATTCTGTTTGCGGTATCGCACTGGTTCTGGCTGTCGGCCGCGCTGCTGGTGCCGGCCGGCTTCTGCATGATGGTGCAGATGGCGTCGAGCAATACACTGATTCAGGCGATGGTGCCGGACCACCTGCGCGGCCGCGTGATGGCGATTTACTCGATGATGTTCATGGGCATGGCGCCGATCGGCGCCTTGGTCGCGGGCGGGCTTGCCAACACCATCGGCGCGCCGCTTACCGTCGCGCTCGGCGGCGTGGTGTGCATGGGCGGCTCGCTGGTGTTCGGATCGCATCTGCAGACGCTGCGTCGCGAAGCGCGCGAGATTATCGTGGCGCTGCAGATGACGGGCGGGACACCGGCAGAGGAAGTAACCGGGGAAGCCAGTGTCGTGGTCCCGCGAAAGGGCTGACGCGCCGAAAAGGTGGCCGTTCCGCATCCGATATGCCGCAACGTCGAAAACAGTCGATAAAAAAACGGCGAGCCGAAGCTCGCCGTTAAGTCGCTGCGCCGTGGCGCAGCTTAAGTTCGGGGGCGGAGGAGGAGGAAACCCCCGAACCTGGAGGAGACGTTAATGCCTGAAACTCGGTTGCGCTGACACCCGGCGTGTCGACAGCCGCTGCATCAGGCCTTCGAATTTCCGCGCAATCCATGCCATCGCGTCGATGATCGCTTCGGCGTTTTGCATCGCCCCGACCGCCATCGAACGCTCATACGGGCTCATCCGTATGGTGGCCAAACGACCGTATAGTTCCCGATCCAACTTAATTGTGCTAATCTTTTTCATTTCCGTATCCAGTTCAGCTTCATCGTTTACTGAAGAAACGTTCTATGTCGTTTCAATCAGTTCAGTTAACATTATAGACCTGAACTACATCTTTTTGTTGCATTGCAATAGATGATATATAATTAATCGTCAGATTAGTTAACGTAATCCGGGAGACTTGTGTCATATCGCTTGCCCCCACTCAATGCGCTGCGTGCTTTTGAAGCCGTGGCGCGCCATTCGAGCGTGAAAAAGGCTGCGCTCGAACTGAGCGTGACACCCGCTGCGGTCAGTCATCAGATCAAGGCGCTCGAGGATTACGTCGGCGTCAAGCTGTTCCGGCGCCTCAACCGTGCGCTGGAGCTCACTGCCGCGGGGCGGGCCTGTCTGCCGAAACTGCAGCAGGGATTCGAATTGCTGGCGCAGGCTGCCGCCAGCCTGCGGGCACGGCCGTCCGAGGGCATATTGACGGTGAGCGCGGCGCCGTCGTTCTGTGCGAAGTGGCTGATGCCGCGCCTGCCGCGCTTTTTCAACCTGCATCCCGAGATTGACGTGCGCGTATCGGCGCGCGCGCGGCTGATGAACCGCAGCGGCCATGGTTTCGCGGCGGAACGCGCGATGATCGACGACTGGCTGGAAGACGCCGACGTGGCGATCCTGCTGGGGCGCGGCGAATACCCTGATTTGCACACCGACCATCTGCTGTCGTTATCGGTAGCCCCGCTGTGCAGCCCGTCGCTGATCAACTGCGAACATCCGCTGCGCGAGCCGCGGGACTTGCGCCACCATCCGCTGATTCACGACGATACCGGCGAATTCTTCGACGGCACGTCGTTCTGGGAAAGGTGGCTGCACGCCGCCGGCGTATCCGGCGGCATTCCGCACAGCGGCCCGCACTTCAGCCACACCGTGCTGGCGATCGAAGCCGCAGTGGAGGGCCTGGGTGTGGTGGCGACAGTGCCGATGCTGGCGGCGCCCGAACTGGATAGCGGCCGCCTGGTGATGCCGTTCGAGCTGCAGGTTCCGCTGGAATCGTCGTACCTGCTGCTGTCGACAGAAGCGGCCACCGACCGTCCGGCGGTGATCGCGTTCCGTGAATGGCTGCTGGCCGAAGCGGCACGCGCCGCCACCGTTCCCGCCTGATCCCGACGCAGCGGATTTTGCTGTCGGCACGCTGCCGTTTGCTGTTGCAATGATGCGTCCGCTTGCGGCGGAAGACCGCACTATGTGATATACTAGTTATATATCAATAGCGTGAACAAGGGTATCAGGAGGACGCATGAACCAGCCGCCACGCAAAAAACGCACGATCGGCGATATCCGCGATTCGAAGAAAACCGGGGAAAAGATGGTTTACACGTCGGTCCCCGATTACACCTCTGCGCGCTGGGCGGAAATGGCGGGCATCGACGTGGCGGTGGTGGGTGACAGCCTGGCAATGGTCGCGCACGGCCACACCAGCACGATTCCGGCAACGATGGACATGATGGTGATGCATTCGGCGGCGGTGCGGCGCGGTGCGCCGAACACATTCGTGCTGGGATGCATGCCATACCAGAGCTACCATACCGTCGATCAGGCGCTGGCGAATGCGACGCGCTTCATGCAGGAGGCCGGATGCGACGCGGTGAAGCCGCAGGGCGGAAAGTCGCAGGCGCACATTCTGCGCGCGCTGGTCGATGCCGGCATTCCGACGGCCTCCCATATCGGACTGACGCCGCACACCATTGCCGTGTTCGGCGGATTCAAGATCCAAGGCCGCACCGCGGAGACGGCGATGAAGATCCTGGAGGATGCGCTGGCGATCCAGGATGCCGGCTGCTTCATGCTGGAATTCGAGGCGGTGCCCGCGTCCATTGCGAAGGTGATCTCGGCGCAGCTTGAGATACCGACCATCGGCATCGGCGCCGGCGCCGGCACCGACGGACAGATTCTGCTGAGCTATGATCTGCTCGGCGTGTTCACCGACTTCAAACCGAAGTTCACGAAGCGCTACGCCAATCTGACCGAGGTTGCGGTGAACGGACTGGCGAAATTCGCCGAAGAAGTCAGATCGGGCGTGTTTCCGGACGACGCGCACAGTTACAGTGTCGATGAAAAGGAATACGACAGGTTTCTGGCGTTGGTCGAAAAACGCAGGCAGGTGTAAGCGGACGGCAGCATGGAAAAGATGGCGAGAAAGACGCGCGGAACACCGGCCGCCGGATATGCGGAACCCGACATCGACACCGCGCTGCTGCGGGATTCCGAACAGAGTCTGACCGACAAGGCCTACACGATCCTGGAAGAAATGATCGTGACACTGCGGCTCAGGCCCGGTGCCGCGGTGTCGGAAGCCAAGCTGTCGCAGGCGCTCGGTATCGGCCGTACGCCGATCCGCGAGGCGCTGCAGCGCCTGGCGCGCGAGCGGCTGGTGACGATTCTGCCGCGGCGCGGCATCATCGTTTCGGAAATCAGCGTCAAGGCCCAGCTGCGCCTGCTCGAGGTGCGGCGTGAAGTCGAGCGGCTGATCGTCCGCAGCGCGGCACGGCGCGCAACGGCGGACGAGCGCGGGCGCTTCGCCGAGATCGCAAAGATCTTCGAGCGCTCGGCGAAGGGCAACGACGAAACCGCGTTCATCCGCGTCGATCGCGAATTCAACGAATTGTGCTCGACTGCGGCACGCAACGAATTCGCCGCCGGTGCGATGGGCCTGATGCACTCGCTGTCGCGCCGTTTCTGGTTCATTCATTACAAACAGGCAGCCGACATGCCGGCGACCGCCAAGCTGCACGCCGACATTGCGCGCGCGATTTCCAAGGGCGACGAGCCGGCCGCAGCGCGGGCGCTCGATCGCCTGATTGACAGCATCGAGGCGTTCACCCGCGCCACCGTCAGCACCGACGTCTGACGTCCGGCTGCACCGTCGTTCGATTTGAAACCAATGCATTGATTCTGCTGCAGTTTGGCAGCGGGCTTGACAAGTACGTCGTGTTGTTATTAACATACTACTGATATATCAGTAGTGTGCAAGCCGGGGCGACCGGCGCGGTGCGATCGGACAGCAGTGTTGCATGAAGGAGGCCACATCATGATGTCGGAAAAACAGATCAAGTTCCGCGAAAACTACAAGTCGAACATCAGTCCGCTGTACAACGGCCCATTGCACATCGGGGTCATGTACGTATTGGGGGTCGGCGGCTTGGCGTTTTTCCTGTCCCGGCTGCACGGCGCAACCTGGGAATGGCTGCTGGTGGTGCCGGTGTTCGTGCTGACCAATATTTTCGAGTGGTGGATTCACAAGAACGTGATGCACCGGCTGGTCGACGTGTTCGCGCTGCGCGCGATCTACCAGCGGCACACGCGTGAGCATCATCAGTATTTCACCGAAAACGAGATGACGGTCGACAGCAACCGCGAGTTTCGGATCATCTTCTTCCCGTTGCGTGCGATCATCACGTTCACCGTGATGACCGTCCCGTTTGCGCTGGTGGTGGGCTGGCTGTGGAATGCCAATGCCGGATGGATCCTGATGATCACGACCATCGCGAATTACCTGATTTATGAAACCTTCCATTACTGCTGCCACGTTCACGAAAACCGGTTCGTGCGCAGCACGCCGCTAATCAATACCATTCGCCGGCATCACACCGCGCATCATGATCAACACATCATGATGACGCGTAATTTCAACCTGACCTTTCCGATTGCAGACTGGATATTCGGCACCAGCGATCTCAATCGCGGCCTGCTCGGGCATGTGTTCAATGGCTACAACACGCGTCATGTGAAGCCGGAGTGCGCCAAGCCCAACCAGTTGACGCCGTATACGCCGAATTACGGCGGCGACGTGAAGGCCGCCTGACGGGTGCAGCATCGCGGTGACCGTGACGGAAAGCATTGACTGCAGGAGTACAGCATGACACCTGAGCAGATTCTGGCCATTCCCCCGCGTGTGCTGTCGCAGAAGCAGCGCGAGGCTTACTTCGAAGACGGGTTCATTCTGCTGGAGCGCGTGATTCCGGATGATTGGCTGCGCAAGCTGCGGGCGGCGACGGACGAACTGGTCGAGCGCAGCCGCGAGATTCGCCGTTCGGATGCGGTGTTCGATCTCGAGCCCGACCATACACCGGAAAATCCGCGCCTGCGCCGGGTATCGAGCCCGGTTGATCAGCACCCGGCATTCTGGGATTACGTATCACAGTCCAAACTGGGCGATATCGTCGCCGACCTGGTCGGGCCCGATGTCAAGTTTCATCATTCCAAGCTCAACTTCAAATGGGCAAAGGGCGGCGAGGAGGTGAAGTGGCACTACGACATTTCGTTCTGGCCGCATACCAACTATTCGCCGCTGACGATCGGCACTTATCTGTATGATTGCGACATGGATCAGGGGCCGGTCGGATTCGTCCCGGGCAGTCACCGGCG
>DASSON010000148.1:0-3251 GCA_035700525.1 Burkholderiales bacterium | reverse complement strand
CGTGACGTTCATGGCGGTAGCCGCCGAACATCCGCTGGCCGCGCATGCTGCGCGCAGCAATCCGCAACTAGCCGCGTTCATCGACGAATGCAAACGCGGCTCGGTAATGGAAGCCGATCTCGCGACGATCGAAAAGCGGGGCATGCCGACCGGGATTTTCGTCACCCATCCGCTGACCGGCGACAAAGTCGAGGTGTGGGTCGGCAACTACGTGCTGATGGGATACGGCGACGGCGCGGTGATGGGCGTGCCCGGCCATGACGAGCGCGACTTCGCGTTCGCGAAGAAATACGGGCTGCCGATCAGGCCGGTGATCGACGTCGATGGCCGGTCCTATTCGACCGATGCCTGGCAATCGTGGTACGCCGATCACGGCATGTGCGTGAATTCCGGCAAATACGACGGACTCGACTACGATCAGGCGGTCGACACCATCGCCGCCGATCTCAACGCGATGGTACTGGGCGACAAACAGGTGCTCTACCGGCTGCGCGACTGGGGCATTTCGCGCCAGCGCTACTGGGGCTGCCCGATACCGATCATCCATTGCGACGGCTGCGGCGACGTGCCGGTGCCGGACAACCAGTTGCCGGTGGTGCTGCCCGACGACCTGGTGCCGGACGGCAGCGGCAATCCGCTGGCGAAAACACCGGCATTCGTGGAATGCGCGTGCCCGAAATGCGGCAATCCGGCGCGGCGCGAGACGGACACGATGGATACTTTCGTCGATTCGTCGTGGTATTACATCCGCTACGCCTGCGCCGATCAGAATAATGCGATGGTCGATAAACGCGTCGGCTACTGGCTGCCGGTCGATCAGTACATCGGCGGTATCGAGCACGCAATCCTGCATCTGCTCTACTCGCGCTTCTGGACGCGCGTGATGCGCGACCTGGGACTGGTCGGCTTCGACGAGCCGTTCACCCGGCTGCTGACGCAGGGCATGGTGCTGAACGAAATCTTCTTCCGCAAGACCGACAGCGGTCGGATCGCGTACTACAACCCGGTCGACGTGGAAGTAAAGACGGGCGACGATGGCACGCGCCGCGCAACACTCAGGGCCGACGGTCAGCCGGTTGAGTCGGGCGGCATCGGCACCATGTCGAAATCGAAGAACAACGGCGTCGATCCGCAGGCGCTGATCGACGAATACGGCGCCGACACCGCGCGTCTGTTCATGATGTTCGCGTCGCCGCCGGAGCAGACGCTGGAATGGTCGGACAGCGGCGTCGAAGGCGCATCGCGTTTTCTGAAGCGGCTGTGGCACTTCGCGCACGAATTCAAAGGCGCCGCAGATAGCGGCGGCAACGGGCGGGATGCGCCGCCGGCGTCCACAGCCGATCCGCAACTCGGCGAAGTGCGCCGCGAAATTCACAAGGTGCTGCAGCAGGCGGACTACGACATGACGCGCCACCAGTTCAACACCGTGGCGTCAGCGGCGATGAAAATCCTCAACGCGCTGGAACGCGCGCCGTATGCCGACGATCACGCGCAGCACGCGGTGCTGGCCGAAGGCCTCGGCATCCTGCTGCGGCTGCTGGCGCCGATCACACCGCACATCTGCCATCACCTGTGGCGCGAACTCGGCTACGGCGAAGACATTCTGTCTGCCGCATGGCCGCAGCCCGATCCGCAGGCGCTGGTCGCCGACGAAGTGGAACTGGTGGTGCAGGTCAACGGCAAGCGCCGCGGCAGCATCCGCGTGCCACAGGATGCATCGCGCGCGGCGATCGAAAGCATCGCAGTGGCCGACGGCACGGTCCAGAAATTTGTCGCCGGTCAGCCGGTCAAAAAGGTGGTGGTGGTGCCGGGACGGCTGGTCAACTTGGTCGTTTGAATTCGTGAGGAGTGAGGAGTGAAGAGTGAGGTGTTGAAAATATCCGGCGCGCGCAGCGCGCCGCATAATTTACTCCTCACACCTCTCACCTCACTCCTCACCCGGTTCAAAACGAGAAAGCCCATGCGTTCGGTAATCGCAATTTCCCTGGCACTTCTGCTGACAGGCTGCGGCTTCCATCTGCGCGGGCCGTCCAACATCCCATTCGCGACGATGTACATTAAAGGGCCGCAGTATTCACCGTTCGTCGTGCAGTTGAAGCGCGCGATCACCGCCGGCAGCCATACGAAACTGACCGACGACCCAAAGGAAGCACAGGCCATCCTCGACATCAGCGGCGAACAGCGCTCGATCCAGATCCTGACGCTGACCAGCGGCGGCCGCGTCGGCGAGTACACGCTTTATTACACGGTTTCGTTCCGCCTTTATAACAACAAGAACCAACAGTTTCTGCCGCTCACCAGTATCGTGCTGCATCGCGAGCTGACGTTCAACGACGCCGTGGTGCTGGCGAAAACCGACGAAGAGAACATGCTCTACAAGAACATGCAGACCGACGCGGTGCAGCAGATGGTGCGGCGGCTGGAAGCGGTGAAGGTTAAATCATAGGATTGAGGTACCAGGATTGAGGGAAAGTATCCGGCGCGCACGGCGCGCCGCACTATTTACTCAATCCTCGATCCTCAATCCTAGTTTTCCGCATGCGAATCAACACCGATCAGCTCGAACGCCACCTGCAGCAGGGCGTGCGTCCGCTGTACACCGTGTTCGGCGCCGAAATGCTGCTGGCGCTGGAAGCGGTCGATGCCATTCGCGCGGCCGCGCGCGCGGCCGGTTTCAGCGAACGCACCGTGCTGGTGGCGGGCAGCAGCGATTTCGAATGGTCCGCGCTGTCGGCCCAGTCGCGCGCATTGTCGCTGTTTGCGCAACGCCGTGTGCTGGAGCTGCAGATACCGAACGGCAAGCCCGGCACCGACGGCGCCGCGGCGCTCACGCACTATTGCGCGATGCTGCCCGACGACGTGCTGACGCTGATCGTGCTGCCGGCGCTGGAACGGCGGGCGCAGAAAACCGCGTGGTTCGAAGCACTCGAGCACGGCGGCATCGCAGTCGAAGCGCGAACCGTTACGCGCGCCGCGCTGCCGCAGTGGATCGGACGGCGCCTGGCCGCGCAGCAGCAGCAAGCCGACGCGGCCACGCTCGACTTCATCGCCGACTGCGTCGAAGGCAACCTGCTGGCCGCGCATCAGGAAGTGCAGAAGCTGGGCCTGCTGTTCGCGCCCGGGATGCTCGACGCGGCCGCCGTGCGCAGCGCGGTGCTCGACGTCGCGCGCTACGACGTGTTCGATCTGCGTCACACGCTGCTGGCGGGCAACGTGGCGCGGCTGGCACGCTCGCTCGAAGGACTGAGGGG
>DASSON010000147.1:0-3014 GCA_035700525.1 Burkholderiales bacterium | reverse complement strand
GCCGTGCGAAACGGCGTGCACGCTCAACATCAACAACGACCCGGTCGGCATCAAGTCGATCGAGCACGCGATCATCGACAAGGGCTGGGAGATGGGCTGGGTGGTGCCACAGCCGCCGCAGGTGAAAACTGGCAAGCGCGTGGCGATCATCGGCTCCGGTCCGGCCGGCCTCGCCTGCGGGCAACAGCTGGCGCGTGCCGGCCACGACGTCGTGGTGTTCGAAAAGGCCGACCGCATTGGCGGACTGCTGCGTTACGGCATTCCGGACTTCAAGATGGAGAAGCGCCACATCGATCGCCGCATCGAGCAGATGCGTGCGGAAGGCGTGGAATTCCGCGTCAGGCAGCACGTCGGCAAGGACGTGTCGGTGCGGGCGCTGGTCGATGAATTCGACGCGGTGGTGCTGGCCGGTGGTGCCGAACAGCCGCGCGACCTGCCGGTGCCGGGACGCGAGCTCGACGGCATTCACTTCGCGATGGAGTTTCTGCCGCAGCAGAACCGGGTAGTTGCCGGGGACAACGTGCCGCATCAGATCGTCGCCGGCGGCAAGCACGTAATCGTGATCGGCGGCGGCGACACCGGCTCCGACTGCATTGGCACTTCGAATCGCCAGGGCGCATTGTCGATTACCCAGTTCGAATTGTTGCCACAGCCGCCGGAACAGGAAAACAAGCCACTGGTGTGGCCGTACTGGCCGATCAAGCTGCGCACCTCCAGTTCGCAGGAAGAAGGCTGCGATCGCGACTGGGCGGTCGCGACCAAGCGCTTCGAGGGCAGCAACGGCAAGGTCGAAAAGCTGATCGCTGCACGCGTCGAATGGAAAGACGGCAAGATGCAGGAAATCCCGGGCTCCGAATTCGCAATGAAGGCTGACCTGGTGCTGCTGGCGATGGGTTTTACCGGCCCGGTGCAGCACGGGCTACTGGCCGAGTCGAACGTCGAGAAGGACGCCCGCAGCAACGTCAAGGCTGACACCGATCATTACCGCACGTCCGCCGACAAGCTGTTCGCGGCCGGCGACATGCGCCGCGGCCAGTCGCTGGTGGTATGGGCGATTCGCGAAGGACGGCAGTGTGCGCACGCAGTCGACGCGTTTCTGATGGGCAGCTCCGAGTTGCCCCGGTAACAAACGCAGGATTGAGGATCGGGGATTGAGGATTGAGTAATGTTTGCGGCGCGCTGCGCGCGCCGGATATGTTACCCTCGATCCCCAATCCTCAATCCTCAATCCTATGCAGTTGAAAAACGACACGCTGATCCGCGCGCTGCTGCGCCAGCCCACGCCCTACACACCGGTATGGATGATGCGCCAGGCGGGGCGCTACCTGCCGGAATACAACACGACGCGCGCGCGCGCCGGCAGCTTTGTCGAACTGTGCCGCAATCCCGACCTGGCAACCGAGGTCACGCTGCAGCCGCTGGAGCGCTTCGATCTCGACGCCGCCATCATTTTTTCCGACATCCTGACGATTCCGGATGCGATGGGTCTGGGCCTTTATTTCGTTGATGGCGAAGGCCCGCGTCTGGAGCGGCCGTTGCGCGAAGAGCGCGACATCAAGGCATTGCACGCGCCGGACCTCGACTTGTTGCGTTATGTATACGACGCCGTCGCGCAGACCCGCCGCGCGCTGGCCGGACGCGTGCCGCTGATCGGATTTTCGGGGAGCCCATTCACGCTCGCCTGCTACATGATCGAGGGCGAAGGTTCGACGGACTTCCGCACCGTCAAAACGCTGCTTTATTCACGGCCGGATCTGCTGCATCACATCCTGCACATCAACGCCACTGCCATCGTCGGTTACCTCAATGCGCAGATCGCGGCCGGGGCGCAGACAGTCATGCTGTTCGATACCTGGGGCGGCGTGCTGTCGCCGTCCGCCTATCGTGAATTTTCACTTTTCTATATCCGGCAGATCATCGACGGCTTGAAAAAAGAAACGGGCGGCGTGCGCGTGCCGAACATTGTGTTCACGAAAGGCGGCGGCCTGTGGCTCGAAGCTATCGCCGCCTGCGGCTGCGACGCGGTCGGACTCGACTGGATGACGGATATCAACGATGCGCGCCGCCGCGTCGGCACCCGGGTGGCGTTGCAGGGTAATCTCGATCCAATGATATTGATGTCGAATCCGGAAAGTATCCGCCGCGAAACCGGACGTATTCTCGAGGCCTATGGTCAGGGCAGTGGCCACGTCTTCAATCTTGGCCACGGCATCTCCCGCTTCACCCCGCCGGATCACGCGCGCGCCTTCGTTGATGCGGTGCACCAACTAAGTGTTCGATATCACTGAAGAACCGCATGGCTGCGCGTTTTG
This sequence comes from Burkholderiales bacterium, assembly GCA_035700525.1. Classification (GTDB taxonomy): domain Bacteria; phylum Pseudomonadota; class Gammaproteobacteria; order Burkholderiales; family JBDZVW01; genus JBDZVW01. The sequence continues at coordinate 702 of DASSON010000147.1, read as the reverse complement.
CGGGTTGCTGCAGCGGATTTTATGCACAGCGAATGGCGGCAGCGCCGCACTCCGCCGAAATTCCGAAGCTGATACGAGCGTATAACGCTATCTGCATGTTATACAAATGATTTTATGATATGAAAAGCAGGCTTCGCGTCATACAGATTTCGACGATGCCGCGCCATTACGCTATTTCATGAAATCAATCAACAGATTTGTCCACAGACCTTGTAAACCGGTAAAACACGGTGCCGGGCGGTATGTATAAGAGCCGGCTGTCCGTGACGGTGCCTGCCTGACGATGCCCATTATCAGGGTCGCCCTTGACGTTCCGCTGGCCACGCTTTTCGACTACGTTGCGCACGACGAAGATGATTGCCGTCCCGGCACCCTGGTTGAAGTGCCGTTCGGCCGCAAGCGTGCTATCGGTGTTGTTATCGAAGAGATTACGCATTCGACGCTCAACCCTGAACGACTGAAAACCGTGATCCGACTGCGCGGCGATCTGCCGCGGCTCGATACGGCAATGCTCGAAGTTTTCCGGTTCTGCAGTGACTATTATCATTTCCCGCTGGGCACCGTAATCCTGCAGGCGCTGCCGGCACGATTGCGCCGTACTGGTGCGTCGCCGACGAAACCGCCTCGCGAACGCTACGAAATTACTGTAGCCGGAAGGGCGCTTGACCAGACGGCATTGCCAAGACGCGCAACGGCAAGGCG
>DASSON010000146.1:0-16257 GCA_035700525.1 Burkholderiales bacterium | reverse complement strand
CATCGCCAGCTACGAACGTCTGCCGCAGCGCTGGCCGGTGCACGGCACCACCGGCTACCGCTTCGCGAATCTGGTCAACGGTCTGTTCGTCGATGTTGCGGCCGCGGCGAAGCTGGCGCGCATCTATCGCGGCTTCATCGGTGAAGCGCTCGATTACGATGAAGTGCTGCACCGCTCGAAGCATCTGATCATGAACGTGAGCCTGGCGGCCGAGCTCAACATGCTCGCCAACCGCGCGCGGCGCATCGCACGCATGGACCGGCACACCTGCGATTTCACGCTCAACAGTCTACGCGACGCGCTGGCCGAAGTCGCCGCCTGCTTTCCGGTCTATCGCGCCTACGTCAGCGGCGACGGCGCCGCGGACGAGGATCGCCGTTTCATCAACTGGGCGGTCGAGGCGGCGAAGAAACGCAGCCGCGCCGGTGAACTCAGCGTGCTCGATTTCGTGCGCGGCCTGCTGACGACAGACGCCGGTGCCGGCCACGGCGCGGGCTATCGCGACGCAGTGGTCGCGTTCGCTATGAAGTTCCAGCAGTTCACGGCGCCGGTGACGGCAAAAGGCAATGAGGACACCGCGTTCTATCGCTACCAGCGGCTGGTTGCACTCAACGACGTCGGCGGTGATCCGCGCGAGTTCGGTATCTCGCTGGCGGCGTTTCATGCGGCGAGCCAGGATCGCGCGCGCAACTGGCCGCACACGATGCTGGCGACGTCGACGCACGACAGCAAGCGCGCCGAGGACGTGCGCACGCGCATCGACGCGTTGTCCGAAATGCCGGCGCTGTGGCGCCTGCACCTGCGGCGCTGGCGCAAGGTGAATCGCGGCAAGCTGCGTGTCGTCGATGGCATGCGCGCGCCGTCGGCGAACGACGAATACCTGCTGTATCAGACGCTGATCGGCGTGTGGCCGCCCATGGACGCGGACGCGGCGATGCGCGCGGCGTTGGCGGAACGCGTCGCCGACTACATGCTGAAGGCGGTGCGCGAGGCAAAGCTGCACAGCAGCTGGCTCAATCCGGATACCGAATACGAGGAAGCGGTGAGCGCGTTCGTGCAGGCGCTGATTGCTGCTGCGGAACCGAGCCCGTTTCTCGCCGATTTCATCCCGTTTCAGCGGCAGATTTCACGTCTCGGCATGCTGAGCAGCCTGGCATTGACGCTGCTGAAGCTCACCTCGCCCGGCGTTCCGGACATTTACCAGGGCAGCGAACTGTGGGACTTCAGCCTGGTCGATCCCGACAATCGCCGTGCGGTGGATTTCGAGTTGCGGCGGTGTCTGCTCGACGACGTGCGGCGCGTGGCCGAGATGGATGGAGCGAAGCGCGCGGCGCGGGTGGCGCAACTGCTCGACACGATCGACGACGGACGCATCAAGCTCTACCTGAACCTGTGCACGCTGCGCGCGCGGCGCCATCATGAAGCGCTGTTTCGCGACGGTGACTATCTGCCGCTGCGCGTGCAGGGCACGGGAGCCGACCATGTGTGCGCGTTTGCGCGGTATCATCAGGGGGAGTGGAGCATTGCGGCAGTGCCACGGTTGTTCGTCGCGCTCGGTTCCGACGGGACATGGCCGCTGCCGGCCGACGCGTGGCATGACACCGTGGTGGAAATTCCGGATGGCGCGCCGGATGCGTGGAATGATGTGCTGACTGATGCGTCGCTGTCGTGCGCGCCGGGTACCCGGACGATTCCGGCGACCGGGCTGTTCGCGTGCCTGCCGGGCGCGCTGCTGTTTCCGGTGGCATGACGGAAGCTCGCATGAAAGTTCGAGACAAGGGGGGTGAAGGTCGCGTGTGCATCGAAATGTCCGATTTCGCTTTTTTCAAAAAATGAACACGAATCAGAAGGAGAGACCGCAGAATGGCATTGAAGATTGAAGACTACGCGCTGATCGGCAACACGCGCACCGCGGCACTGGTCGGCAACGATGGTTCGATCGACTGGCTGTGCCTGCCGCGCTTCGATTCCGGCGCGTGTTTCGCGGCGCTGCTGGGCGAGCCGCGCCACGGCCGCTGGCGGCTGGCACCGGCCGGCGCGGTCAAGTCGGTCAGCCGTTCGTATCGCGATTCGACGCTGGTGCTCGATACCGAATTCAAGACCGCCAGCGGGACGGTGCGTATCACGGATTGCATGCCGTTGTGGGAAGGGCGCTCCGACGTGGTGCGGGTGGTCGAAGGGTTGTCGGGTCGCGTCAAAATGGAAACGGAACTGGTGATCCGTTTCGATTATGGTTCGGTCGTGCCGTGGGTGCGGCATCTCAACGGCGGCATCGTTGCCACCGCTGGCCCCGACTCGCTGGAATTCCATACGCCGGTGACCACGCACGGCCGCGACATGACCACTGTCGCCGAATTCATGGTCCGGAAAGGTGAAGTGGTGCCGTTCGTGCTGTCGCATTTTCCGTCGCATCGGCCGCCGCCATTGCCGATCAACCCGCTGGCAGCGATTCATTCGACCGTGCTGTGGTGGCAGGACTGGTCGGCACGCTGCACGTACCAGGGGAAATGGCGGCCGCAGGTACTGCGCTCGTTGATCACGCTGAAGGCGCTCACCTATACGCCGACCGGTGGCATCGTTGCCGCGCCGACGACATCGCTGCCGGAACAGTTCGGCGGCGTGCGCAACTGGGACTACCGCTTCTGCTGGCTGCGCGATGCGACGTTTACGCTGTACGCGCTGCTGATCGCCGGCTTTCAGAACGAAGCGCAGGCGTGGCGCGAGTGGCTGCTGCGCGCGGTGGCGGGACGGCCGGCGGATCTGCAGATACTTTACGGCATTTCCGGCGAGCGCCGTCTCGACGAATGGGAGATTCCGTGGCTGCCCGGCTACCAGGGCGCGGCGCCGGTGCGCATCGGCAATGCCGCTGCCGGGCAGATGCAGATCGACGTCTACGGCGAGGTGATGGACACATTGCACCTGGCATGCACCAGCGGCCTCGCGCCGGCCGAGCACGCGTGGCAGATTCGACGCAAGATGGTCGAGCAGCTCGAATCGGTGTGGGACAAGCCGGATCGCGGCATCTGGGAAATACGCGGCGATCCGCAACACTTCACGCACTCGCGCGTGATGGCGTGGGTGGCGATGGACCGCATGGTGAAGGCGGTCGAGCGCTTCGGGGTCGCCGGCCCGGTGGACCAGTGGCGCAAGCTGCGCGACAAAATTCACCGGGATGTCTGCAAAAAGGGATTCGACGCGAAGCGCAACGCATTCGTCCAGTACTACGGCGCCAAGGGGCTGGATGCGAGTCTGCTGCTGATCCCGCTGGTGGGATTTCTGCCGCCGACCGATCCGCGGGTGCGCGGGACGGTCGAAGCGATCGAACGTGAACTCATGCAGGACGGTTTCGTCGCGCGCTACGACACCGCCGGCAAGAACGTGGACGGGCTGCCGCCGGGTGAGGGGGCGTTTCTGCCGTGCTCGTTCTGGATGGTCGACAACCTGTCGCTGATGGGCAGGCACGCCGACGCGCATGCGCTGTTCGAGCGTCTGATCGGGCTGTGCAATGACGTCGGACTGATTGCCGAGGAATACGACCCGAAAAAGAAGCGGCTGTGCGGCAATTTCCCGCAGGCGTTCACCCACGTCGCGCTGATCAACTCGGCGCGCAATCTGTCGCGCCCGGGCGGCCCGAACGAGCAGCGCAGCGAGCGGAAGGGGGAAGCCGCCCCGGCGCAGTAGCCGCGGTCCGTGCTGGAGACGCCGCCCTGCGTCACGCCGCGGCGGCCGTCGTGTGCGGCCAGTCGCCGTGCGCGAAGCGCGTTTTCAGATGATCGGCGGTGCGCAGCGCCTGCGCCATGATCGTCAGCGATGGATTGACGGCGGAGATCGACGGCATGAAACCGCCGTCGACAACAAACAGGTTGTCGAGCTGGTGCGCGCGGCAGTACGGATCGAGCACACTGCCAGCGGGATCCGTGCCGAAGCGCACGGTGCCGACCTGGTGCGCAACCGCTTCGATGCCCATCGTCTGCGACAGCACGATCGGAAAACCGATGCTGCGCAACGTATGGCGCCAGCGCGCGAGCAGCCGCACGTGCGCCTGCATGTTGTTCGGAACGTAGTCCACGCGGATGCGGCCGTCGGGCGTCAGCGTCACACGATTGTCGGGACGTGCCAGATCCTCGGTGGTCAGCCACCAGTCGACCGTGTGCCCGGCGATCCAGCCGGCGAGTGCGCGCGGCAGCCAGCGGCGCTGCGCCTTCAGGATGTCGCCGGTGACTTTCCCGAGCAGTTGCACGTGTCCCAGCGGATACGGGAAATCCGGGTCGCCGGAGCCGCTGTAGAAATCATTGATGCCGATCGTCTTCTGGAATGCGGTCGGATTGGGCCGTGACGGTGACAGGCCGAGCATCACCGAGCTTAAGTGGCACATGTAATTGCGGCCCACCTGGTCGGAGCCGTTCGCCAGCCCCTGCGGATGAGCGTCGCTGCCTGATGCGAGCAGCAGCGCGGCGGAATTGATCGCGCCGGCCGCCAGCACGACGACGCGCGCACTGAGGCTTTCGCCGCCGCCGGCGCCGTCACAGCGCACGCTGGTGACATGACGGCCGTCGCGCGACGTTTCGATGCGTGTCGCGCGCAGGTTGGTCTTCAGCGTGACGTTTGGATGCGCCAGTGCATGGCGCACGCCGCACATCTCGGCGTCGCCCTTCGCATGCACCATGCACGGAAAGCCGTCGCAGGTATCGCAGCGGATGCACGGGCTGTGAGTGCGGTCGGCCTCGTCGAGATGTAATGCCAGCGGCAGGTGAAACGGTTTGAGCCCGGCTTGTTGCAGTTGCGAGAAGACGCGCGCGATCGCCGGCTCGTGGCTGACCGGCGGGTACGGAAACGGTCCCGCCGCCGGCGGCGCGGTCGGATCCTCGCCGCGCTCGCCGTGCGCGAAATACCATTGCTCGGCGGTATCGTAGAACGGCGCGAGATCGGCGTAGTTGATCGGCCAGGCGACAGTCTCGCCATCGGCATGGCGTACCGTGCCGAAATCGTGCTCGCGCCGCCGCAGCACCGCGGCGCCATAGAACTTCGTGTCGCCGCCGACGTGATAGCCGGCCACCGGATAAAAAGGTTTGCCGTTGCGGTCGAGCCACGGCTCGACATTGTGATAGCGGCGGCTGCCGAAGATCGCATCGGCGTGCCAGTTTGCCTTTTCACGCGGCAGGAAATCGCCGCGCTCGATCAGCAGCAGCCGCAGCCCGGTCGGCGCCAGCGCACGCGCCAGCGTGCCGCCGCCGGCGCCGGTGCCGATGATGATGATGTCAGCGTCCATTTTTCCGGGGATGAGGGATTGGGGGTTGGAGATTAGTAAAAATATGCGGCGCACTCTGCACGCCGGAAACTCCACATAATCCCAAATTCCTGATCCCCAATCCCGATTTTAATTTACCAGTATTTCAAAGTCAGTGCCTTCCCAGCGTGCTGCCGCATGCCAGAAAAACGTGAATTTCACCGTCGCGCCATGCGCCAGCGACCGGGTCGGCAGATCGGCCTTGTGAACGCCGAGGCCGGTGTCCTGCGTCGTGGTGTCATGCGTGGTGCGCCAGCCGTCGTCGCTCCAGTGCACCGTCGCCTCGGCCAGTGTCTCGATGCGCAGCACGCGGCCCGCGGAAAACGAATGAGTCTTGTGGTTGAAGCGCCAGAATGCGAGCGGGGAGCCGGTGCGCTTCGTCTGGTAGCGTTCGGCGGTTTGCGGCGGCATGTCGAACACGCGCTTTTCATGCAATGACCGCAGCAGCTTCAGGTATTCGGCATGCGCCCACACCAAGGGCATCGCCGAGCCCGATGGCCGGCCGTAGAACAGTTCCTTGCCCGGAATGTCGGGCGCGTCCCAGATCTGTTCCGGAATCATGCCGCCGTCATTGGCGAACGCCGCCATCGTGCGCAGCAGCGCACGTGCCGCTTCGGGCCGGCCGGCGGCGAGCTCGTAGTGGCCGCGTTCGCCGGTCAGCAGTGGCCATGCGCGGCCGCGGCCGGTGCCGTCGAACGGATCGCCGCTGTCATGCTCGCCGTAGCCGTCATCGTTGTAGCGGTGCCAGCACGGGCCGGCCGGGGTGTCGATCTTGAGCAATGAATCGATCACCTTGATCGTATTGACGATGCGCGGATCGTCGGCCGCGCGCAGGCCGAAGCGCACCAGTGCCAGCGCATCGGGACTGACGATATGCGCGACCGCCTGCTGCGTGTAGTCGGGCGGGCGATTCTTGATCGGCACGAAACCGCTGGCGGGCGATGCCGCGGTGCAGGTCTCGGGCGGCGCGATGCGCACGTAGTAGCCGTCGACGCCGGCCTGCCGCGCCAGCGGCGTGCCGATGACATAGGTCCAGCGCTCGATGTGATCGTTCCACGCGTCCGCGGTTTCGCGCAGATAGGTGGCGATAGCGGTCTCGCCATTCCCGTCGGCGAGCTCGGCGCTCACCAGCAGCGCGGCCACCACCGCGGCGAGCGTGAACGGCGAATAGCCGGCGTCTTCTTCCCAGCGGTCCTGCTGCGTGACCGGTCCGTTGCACACCAGAAAACCTGCGGCACGGCGCGTCATCGACCAGACGCGCCGCATGTCGTTTTCCGACAGCGCGCCTTCGCGCCGCGCCAGATCGGCGAGCAGAATCGGGAACGCCGTCTCGTCCATCTGGATGCCGTTCCAGTACGGCATGCCGTCGAGCCACATGTTCTGCGGCCAGTGGCCGTCCGCTTCCTGCGTGATCTGCAGATAGTGCAGCACGCGCTTGACGTCGTCATGCGCGCCGGCAGCCAGCAGCGCGCCGGCGGATTCGACCAGGTCGCGCGGCCACGCCAGATGATAGCCGCCCATGTCGTCGTCGCTTTTCGACGAGCCCCACGGAAACGACAGGCTTGCGATCAATCCGCCCGGCAGGCGTTTCGATTCGTGGCAGCGCAGCACCTGCGCCGCGATGCGATAGGCGTTGTATTCGCCCGTCGGCTGATCATCGATGCGCGCCAGCGACTGCTGCCACTGCTGCCATTCGCTGACATAAATCGATTGTGCCGTGTCGAAGCCGTCGGCAAGGCTGGCTGATGCGCGGTGACCGGCTTCGGCCGCTGTATTGCCGAAGCCGATGGCGATCACGAACCTACCGTTGCAGGCGGCGATGTCGATTTCGGCGGTGAGCGCGACGTTGCCGTTTTCGGCACGTCCGTATTCCCATGTCATCCGACCGTGCCGACGCAGGTCCTGCCAGCCGTCGCTGCGGCCGACGAAACCGGCCGAACGCCTGAGCCACGGCGCGGAACACGCGATCGCCAGCGCAAACCCTTCCCGCTGCGCGAACAGCATCGCTACGCCCTTGTAATCGTCGATCCAGCCGCTGTTGCTCCAGCCGCGGTTGCCGAGATGCGGTGCCGCCAGCAGATACAGATGATAGTTTCCGGCGATGTCGGGATTCGGCATGAAATGCACACGCTGCAGTACCGCGTCGCGCAGCGGATCGGCGAGGACATCCTTTTCGATGCGGTAGCGGCCGGCATGACAGGTGTTGGTCAGTCGGTAGAACGGCACGCCGTCGAACGGATAGCTGACGTGCGTGTCGGCATGGCGCTTTTCTTCGGAGAAGTAACCATCGTCGCCGGTGATGATGAGACCGACATCACGCGTGCAGGGCGAATCGAGCCGCGGATAGTAGATTTCGTTGAGGATGCCATGGCTCAGCGTAAACCACACGCGGCCGCTGCTGCCGAGCGCGGTGCCGACGCCGGTCTTTGCGCTCGACGTCCAGCGCGGCTCGCTGCCGGGCCAGCCCGGCGCGTAAGTGTTGGGTACGGTCATGACAGGTTTTATGATGTTGTTGGTATTGGGCGGAAGTTTTTGCTGCTCGCGCAGCGTGTGAATTATTTTATGCGCAAAGAATCCGTTTCGCAGCGGATTGTGTTCAGGCGCCGCTCACCACCCCGTCCGCTGCGCGTGCGACCCTGGAGCGGGATGCGGTCGCCTCGGACGCGGTCGCGCATCCTCTCCGCTGGCCGATCCCCTTCGGGGGCCCTCGGCCGGCGCTCCGAGGCGCCACCCCTCCTCATTCGAGGAGGGGAAATCCATTCGTTCATTCACCGCGCCACCCTTTTTCCCCTCCTGTTTTTAAGGAGGGGTGCCCGCGACGGCGGGCGGGGTGGTCGGCGGCGTCTGGACACGGAGCACGGCAAACGAAATAGGAACTTCTCACCACTTGTCGTCTTTACTCACTTCGCCCATTCCAGCACGACCTTGATTTCATCCGCGTGATGATCGAGCGCGGCAGCGAAGTCGGCGGCAGGGTGGCTGTGGGTGATCAGCTTCGCGACGTGGTTGCCCCATTGTTTGCCTGCATGGCTGAGATCGTCCACGGCCATTTCCCAGTGCATCGGTGCGGCGTTGACGCTGCCGACGATCACCTGGTTATCGAGCACCAGCTGACGCAGCAACTCCGCGCCCGGAACCTCGACCGGGCGCGTGCCGCCCGGAATGCCGGTCAGCACATAGACGCCGCTTTGTCCGAGTGCGTCGAGCAGATTGAAGACCAGTTTCGGCACGCCGGTCGCCTCGAAAATCAGATCCATGTCTCCGATCTTGTCGTCAACCTTGTCGGGCGCTACGTCGTGTCCGTTCACGTAGTGGCCGCCGATCTTCTTCAGCCATTGCGGGCGCGCGCTGTCGGGGTCGACGATGTCGAGTCCGTAGACGTCGGCGCCGCGCAGCTTCAGCACCATCGCGCCCAGCAGGCCGATCGGCCCCAGTCCGGCGACCAGGCAGCGGCGCCCCGCAAACCATTCCGGTCCCGGTGTGGCGCCCGGCAGGCGCGCGGTCTGGATACGCATGGCTTCGTCGATCGCCTTTTCGGCGACCGACAGCGGCTCGCACAATACGCCGGTGGCGGCGAGCTCGGGGGCGACTTTCACCGCGTACTGCTGATGGTCGGCGACGTATTCCGCCTGGTAGCCGTCCAAGCCCCAGATGCCGCGCTCATGATACTGGCCGGTCAGGCACATGTCGGGCCGGTTGCTCTGGCACGGCTGGCACTTGCCGCAGCCGCGGCGCACGGTGAACACCGCATAGTCGCCCGGCTGCACGCGGGTGACGCCGGAGCCGACGTCGACCACCTGTCCCAGCATCTCATGACCGATCACGAGATCCGGGTGCCCGGCCGGCGCCAGCGCGCGGCCGCCGCCGGCTTCCTCGCGGTCGGTGCCGCAGATGCCGACGCGCAGTACGCGCATCTTCACTTCGTGATCGGACTGAATGCTGGGTTCGGAACGCTCGACGGCGTGCAGGTCCGGCTTGCCCGGAACGACGGCTATGGCTTTCATCGCATGCTTTTCCTCGGTTATATCGTATTCGGAGATGTTTTTGGAAACAGGTTATTTTTTATTCGGAGTGCATAAATGCCGGCAAGGTTCCCGAAGCGGGTGTTGCGGATTGCCGGGAAGTTGCGCGGGCAGCAGCTTTCAGGTAGCGTATTGACACAACAGCCGCCGGCAAACCTGTGGTTTCCAGTCGGGCGGCATGTTTTCAACGGGAGAGGGGCGCAACGGCCAGAGCCGGGACGCGCGTGCTCTCCATTCCGGAACACCGTTTCCCGTATTTTATCAGTTGCGACTTCGGCTGCCGGCGGCATCGGCGGCCGGGCGTCGAAGCAGACGGACCAGGCAGGATCAAGAAAGGCGCAGACAATCAGTGATTGGTTTCGCCGGATGCTGGACAGATGCAGAGGGGGCTGACGCTTTGCAGTTCACCATTGCCAAACCAGTGAAAGGAGAAACGACGATGATCTATTGGGCCGCAATATTTCTGATCATAGCCATCGTGGCCGGCATATTCGGGTTCACCGGAATTGCCGGAACCGCGGCCAACATCGCCTGGATTCTGTTCGTCATCGGACTGATCCTGTTCATCATCTTCGCCATTCTCGGCCGCCGGCCGCCGGCGCCATAACGCGCGACGGGACCGCCGGCAGGACACCGCCGGCGGTCAGATTTCCACCTGTATGCCGAGTTCTATCACGTCTTCGGCCGGCAGGTTGAAAAACGCCGCCGGGCGCGCGCTGTTGCGCGACATGAACGCAAACAGATGATCGCGCCACAGCGCCATTCCGGGCCGTTCGTCGGACGGAATCAGCGACGCGCGGCTGAGGTAATAGGTCGTCGTGTCGAGGTCGACCTTGAGCCCCAGTGATTCGCAGCCGCGCAGCGCGACCGGAATGTTCGGGCTCTGCATGAAACCGTAATGCGCGACGACGCCGAAAAAGCCGCATGGCAGTTCGGCCAGTTCCAGCCGTTCGGCGGCCGGCACGCGCGGCACTTCCTCGATGATCGTCGTCAGCAGAATCACGCGCTCGTGCAGCGCTCTGTTGTGCGCGAGATGATGAATCAGTGCCGGTGGCGTGCCGTGCTCGTGTGCGCCGAGGAATACGGCGGTTCCCGGCACGCGCAGCGGCGGCTCGGCGGTAATGCGCGCGAGAAAATCTTGCAGCGGCTCGGTGTGCTTGCGTACCCGCAGCGCCAGAATTTCGGTGCCGCGCCGCCACGTCGTCATCAGCGTGAACACGAACAGGCCGATCGCCAGCGGAAACCATCCGCCGTCCGCGATCTTCAGCAGGTTCGATCCGAAGAATGCAAGGTCGATCACGATGAATCCCGCCGCGACGGCGAGCGCTGTTGCCGTGCTCCAGCGCCAGCGCTCGCGCATCACGAAGAATGCGAGCACGGTGGTGATCACCATCGTCGCGGACACTGCGACGCCGTAGGCGCCGGCAAGATTGTTCGAAGAGCCGAAGCTCAGCACCAGCCAGATGGTGGCGATCATCATGAACCAGTTTACCGCCGGCAGGTAGACCTGGCCGATTTCTTCCGACGACGTCTGCACCAGCGTCAGTCGCGGACACTGTCCGAGCTGGATCGCCTGCCGCGTGATCGAGAACACGCCGGAAATCACCGCCTGCGACGCGATGATGGTGGCCAGTGCCGCCAGACCGACCAGCGGGTAGAGCGCCCACGATGGTGCCAGCTGGTAGAACGGCTGTGTTTCCGCGGGGCTGGCGAGCAGCAGCGCGCCTTGTCCGAAATAATTGATCAGCAGTGCCGGCAGCACCAGCGCGAACCACGTCAGCCGGATCGACGGCCTGCCGACGTGGCCCATATCCGCGTACAGCGCCTCGGCGCCGGTCAGCGCCAGAAAGATGCCGCCCAGCGCACGGAACGCGGTCCAGCCGTTGGCGACGAAAAAATTCACCGCGTGCAACGGATTGACGGCGGCCAGCACCTGCGGATGATCGATGATACCGCCCACGCCGAGCAGCGCGATCACCACGAACCACACCAGCATCACCGGCCCGAACACCAGGCCGATGCGTGCGGTGCCGCGCCGCTGCACCAGGAACAGCAGCACCAGGATCGCCACCGTGATCGGAACGACGTACGGCGCCAGCCGCGGCGTCGCCACCTTGAGCCCTTCCATCGCACTCAGCACCGAGATCGCCGGCGTGATCATGCCGTCACCATAGAGCAGCGCGGCGCCGAACAGCCCGAGCGCGATCAGTACGTTGCGCCGACGCCGCGGCGAACCGCGCCACGGCCGCAGCAGCGCCAGCAGCGCTAGCACGCCGCCCTCGCCGCGATTGTCCGCGCGCAGCACAATCAGCAGATACTTGATCGTCACCACGATGATCAGCGACCAGAAAATCAGCGATAGCACGCCCAGGATGTTGGCCGGTGTTCGTGCCAGGTGCGCGATGCCATGCAACGATTCGCGCAACGAATACAGCGGACTGGTGCCGATGTCTCCGTACACCACGCCGAGCGCGGTCAGGCACAGCGCGGCAAGGCGCGAACCGGTGTCCGCGCCGTTTTCCGCGCCGTGCCCCCCGTTGCGCCGGTTGTCGTTCTTCGGCTCAGTCATGCGTCAAGCGGTTTCAGCATGCCGAGCAGCGTGGGCAACAACTCCGATACGGTGGGGTGGATGTGCATCGCCTGCTGCAGCAGACGATACGAGGCTTTCGCGTACATCAGATCGATCAGGCAGTGGATGACTTCATCACCTTCGATGCCGAGCAGCGCAGCGCCGAGAATATGTTCGCTTTGCGCGTCGACCACCACCTTCATGAAACCCTGCATTTCGCTGCGTTCGCGTGCGCGTCCGACGCGGCTCATCGGCATCTTCGCCATTAGCACCGGCCGGCCCAGCTCGCGCGCCTCGTGTTCGGTGATGCCGGCGCGCCCCAGCGGCGGATCGGTGTAAAGCGCATACGCCGGAACACGGTCGCTGACGCGGCGCTGCGCGCCGTCAAACAGATTGGCGGCGACGATTTCGTAATCATCGTATGAGGTATGCGTGAAGGCGCCGCGCCCGTTCACTTCACCGAGCGCCCACACGCCGGAGACATTGGTGCGAAGCTGTTCGTCGACGACGATGTGTCCGCGCTTGTCGGACTCGATGCCGGCCGCATCGAGTCCGAGGTCGTCGGTATTGGGCTTGCGCCCGACCGCCAGCAGCAAATGCGAGCCGGTCACTTCCGGCGCGCCTTCGCCGCAGTCGAGCCGCACGCTGACACCGTCACCGTGCTGCGTGACCGCGATGCAGCGCGCGTTCAGCCGCATCTCGATACCTTCGCCCTCGAGGATTTCGCGCACCGTATCCGACACGTCCTGGTCCTCGCGTGCGATCAGCCGCGGTCCCATTTCGACGACGGTGACGCGGCTGCCGAACCGCCGGTACATCTGTGCGAATTCGAGTCCGACATAGCTGCCGCCGACGATGATCAGATGCGGCGGCACAAAGTCGATCTTCATCATGCCGGAATTGGTCAGGTACGGCACGTCGTTCAACCCCGGCATGTCGGGCACCGCTGCGCGCGCGCCGACGTCGAGGAAGATTTTCGGCGCGGTCAATTCTTCATCGTTGACACTGATCGTGTTTGCGCCCGTGAAGCGCGCATGCCCGCGAATGAACGTGAGTCCCGGCATGCCGCTGAACCATTTTTCGAGCCCTTCAGTGGAGTGGCGCACGACGCCGTCCATGCGTGACTTGACGCGCGCCATGTCAACTTCGACGGGCGAGTCGAGCGTGATGCCGAAATCGCCGGCACGGCGCGCCAGCCACGCCACGCGCGCGCTCGCCACCAGCGTCTTGGTCGGAATACAGCCGGTGTTGACGCAGGTGCCGCCGACGAGCTTGCGTTCGATGATTGCAGTCTTCAGCCCTTCCTGCGTCAGGCGGGCTGCCAGCGCCGGCCCTGCCTGGCCGGTGCCGATGATGATTGCATCGTAACGCGTGGCCATTGGGATCCCTTTCGAACGGATTTTGACGCGGATTGAAAATCGTGGCGGACAACGGCACTGTTTTCATGAACGACTCCGAACGGCGCCGCCATGTCATCAAGATTATCCACTTTATCGTGTCGCCGACAAGCGACAGTATGCTTCGGTCGAATCAACGGACAGGCAAGGATGATTCACGTCCTGTTACAACTTTCCGGAATTTGTTGCATGAAATCGCATCATCGGCAGTCATGCTCGTCGTATACTGAATCCGCACAACAATGAAGGAGAACACGATCATGATTCGATCAGCGGTTTTTGCCGTGCTGGTGGCGGGACTGTTCGGTTTCGCCAATCCAAGCCATGCCGGCGTGAGCGTCAACATCGGAATCAATCTCGGTGCGCCACCGCCATTGGTCGCGATTCCGGGCGTCGGCGTGCAGTATGCGCCGTCGCTGCCCGACAACTATTTTTTCTACGGCGGACAATATTACGTTTTCTACAACGGCGGCTGGTACGCGAGCCGTTATTACAACGGCCCGTGGCTCGTGGTAGCGCCGGCGTATGTGCCGCGGCCGATTCTGGCCGTGCCCATTCGCTATTACCATCGACGCCCGCGTGAATGGTCGCACTGGCACCGTGAGGGGCCGCCGCACTGGGCACCGGCATGGGGTCGCCGCGCGCCGGCTCACTACAGCCACGGCCATCCGCATCACGAAGTGCATCGCGGGCAACCGCTGGGGCGCCAGCCTGTCCATCGTGACAATCATGGGCACGGAAACCACGGGCCTCAAAATCATGGAAATCATGGCGACCATGGGAACCACGGCGGCCAGGGATTCAATGATCACCGCTAGTGTCCGGCAAATCATCTGAAATCGTTCGTGGCGCGTCACCACGCTCCGAACGATTTTCTTCGCGGCTGCCGATGAATCGAACGTGATTCGGCGACGCGCAGATGCCGGCGGCTGGTGCTATTTCTTCACATGTGGCGTCGATGGATGCGCGGGCAGTTCTCCGGTGTCCAGTACGAGATAATAATCGACCAGTGAGAAAAATCGGTCGTAAAACTGCCCGGCCGGAATCGTCTGGCTTGCGATCTTGACCAGCGAATCTTCATTGGTGCCGAACGGCAGCGAGATCGCGCCAAATGCACCGACGCCGACGCTGGCGGCGT
The DNA here is from genome assembly GCA_035700525.1 of Burkholderiales bacterium. Taxonomy (GTDB): domain Bacteria; phylum Pseudomonadota; class Gammaproteobacteria; order Burkholderiales; family JBDZVW01; genus JBDZVW01. Next base: position 1,844 of record DASSON010000146.1, on the reverse strand, counting down.
TGCTGCTTTTCTTGATGACGTAGCGATCCTGCAGCGCGCTCGCGAATGCGGTGGATTCCTTGCCGCCGGGGCCATTGGGCGCACACACGATGTGGAATTCGATTTCCATGTGCGTCTTGTCGCTCTGCTGGAAGCTCTTGGTCGCGTCCACCGCGGCGGGCTGTGCCTTATCGATCACGTAGCCCTGACTCAGCAGCGCGCGCCGCGCCGCTTCGCAGGTATTGGCGGCCGACGCGGAATAGTCGTGCGCATACTGGCTGACGTCGCTGAATTTTTCCTGCTGGTAAATATTCGGTGAGTCGCTTGCACAGCCGGAAAACGCGCCGGCGAGCACCGCGGCGGAAAGTGCAAACGGAAGGCGATTCATGTAGAGCATGGACGAAATATCCTCTGCTACGGTCAAAAAGTCGTTCTTGGAACTCCTTTCTCCTCGCGCAACGTGGTTGCGCCCCGTTAAAGGCCGGATTGGACACGGTGCCCGGCGGCTGGTTGCACGAAAACAGGCACCGCAGGCACGGAATGGCGGCGAGCCATCCGTAAAATATACCCGCATTTCGCGGTGGGAAGGAAGCGGAATATGAGCCGTCGGCACATTAGCCGCGGCCGTATCGAGATCTCGCGCTAAAATGCCGTGCGGCCGCTGCGCTTCGCCGAAAAGACGGCTTTATGGCCGTCAGGAATCGTGAAGCGGGGCTTACAACAAAACGAAAGCGATCGTGACAGTGAATCGGCCATTGGACGAATACCGTAACAGTAATCTGATCAGCAAGGTACCGCAGGTTACGCTGGCGTTCTGGATCATCAAGATTCTCGCCACGACGGTCGGCGAGACTGGCGGCGACGCCGTTTCGATGACGCTGAACCTCGGTTACGCCGTTGCCAGCCTGATTTTCCTGGCGTTCTTTTGCATTACGCTCGCGGGGCAGGTTGCATCGAAGCGGTATCACCCTTTTGCTTACTGGGCGGTGGTGGTTGCAACGACGACGGTCGGCACGACGATGTCGGATTATCTGGACCGCAGCGTCGGACTCGGATACGTGAAATCGTCGATCATGCTGTTTTGCGGCGTTCTTGCCGTGCTTCTCATCTGGCGTCTCGTGACGGGGCGGATCAAATTCGAGAACATCACGACGACCACTGAAGAAATTTTCTACTGGCTGACGATCCTGGTATCCAACACGCTCGGCACCGCGCTCGGTGATTTCACCGCGACCACCGCCGGTCTCGGATTCGAGCGTGGTGCACTCGTGTTCGCCGGCCTGATCGCGCTGGTGGCCGCGGCACACTTCCGGCTGAAGAAGATTCCGACCAGCCTGTTGTTCTGGGCTGCGTATGTTCTGACACGGCCGCTTGGTGCAACACTCGGCGATACGTTAACCAAGTCTTATGCGCAAGGCGGTCTCGCGCTGGGACGCATCACTTCTTCCGTTGTCATCATTGCACTGATGGTGGTCGGGATACTGCTGATGTCGGGAAAAGCCGAGCAGTCGCCCGGCTCATAGGCAAAACGCGGGAACGAGCTTGCCGCGTGGTTGTGTCGATCGGGGCGAGTGAGTCATGCGCCCCGGCCGACCGGCACTGCCTCACAGCATGGATTTTCCCTGCGCAAGCACCTGGTCGCAGATCTGTTTCGTAACCTGCTGCTTCAGGCCGCCGCCGCTGAGGTCCAATTGTTTGCCGTTGCTGCTGTTCAGGATGCCCTTTGCGCCGTCGGTATAGCCGCTGTCCGACGACGGCTTGCCCGACAGCTTGCTCATCAGCGAATCCTTGACCGACGACGCGCCGCTGCCGTTGAGGTAATTATTCTTGACACAGAATTCCAGCAGGCCGGCGACGTTGCCGAG
>DASSON010000145.1:0-9911 GCA_035700525.1 Burkholderiales bacterium | reverse complement strand
CTTGCTCCACAGATGCTCGACGATCGCCTTGATCGGCGCGAAGCCGGTGCCGCTGGCAAGCAGCAGGATCGGCCGCTCACTGTCTTCACGCAGGAAAAACGTGCCGAGCGGCCCCTCGAAGCGCAGGATGTCCTTCTCCTTCATGCGCGTGAACACGTATTCGCTGAAACTGCCGCCATAGTTGCGGATGTGCAGTTGCAGGAAGGTGTTGTCGTGCGGCGGGTTGGCCAGCGAAAAGCTGCGGCGCTTGCCTTCCTTCAGCAGGATGTCGATGTACTGGCCGGCCAGAAATCGCAGCCGCTCGCTCACCGGCAGCTTGAGATTGACGATCACGACGTCGTCCGTCGGACGCTCGATTTTCTGTACGCGCGCCGGCATGCTGCGGATCGGAACGTCCTTTGCCGCGCTGATCTCGCGACATTCGATTTCGAGATCGCTCAGCGGCCGCGCCTTGCAGAACAGCGCACAGCCGGCCGCCTTTTCGGCATCCGGCAGCACATGCTCCTGGTAATCGCCATAATCCACGCTTCCGGACAGGACTTTTCCCTTGCAACTGCCGCAGGCGCCGTTGCGGCAGCCGTAGGCAATGACCAGCCCTTCGCGCAATGCGGCCTCGAGGATGGTTTCGTCGTCGTGAACCGTAAAGCTGTGGTTGCCGGGTTTGATCGTGACGTGGAATGACATGACGCGGGGTTGCTCGCGCGAACGCGAACCGGGCGCGGTTTCAAGTTAGAATAGCGAAGCGATGGACGGGTATTCACGCGACCTTCTCGTGCCGGCGACGGCAGGCGCTGCGCCTCATGGCCGTCGACGCCGTGCCGGCCGTTGCATGGCCGCAGTCGGTTTCATCCCGAGCCGTCGCCTGCGACGGGGGCTATCGATGCATGCGCCGCGCACCGGATCGCAACCCTCGCGAAATGCCGCAGTCTACCACAGCAGGCGATGCGCATCAGTAGCGGCGCCCTGTACGACCGCGTTGAGGGAAGGGTTTTGGCGCATTGGATCGCCGGTAAAATGTCGATGTTCGACCAGGCCCCGTGCCATGACTGATGCCATTATCATCCTTACCCATCTGCCTGACCGCGAACTGGCGCTGAAGCTGTCGCGCTCGCTGGTGGAGCGGCATCTTGCCGCCTGTGCCAGTGTGCTGGCGCCGTGCACGTCGATCTACCGCTGGCAGGACCGGATCGAGGAAACGGCCGAAGTGCCGCTGCTGATCAAGACGCGCGCCGGGCTTTACGGCGAAGTCGAAGCCATCATCCGCGAATGCCATCCATATGAATTGCCGGACATCATCGCGATCGCAGCCGAACACGTGCTGCCGCGGTACCTGGAATGGCTGATCGCGGAAACCACCATCGCTATCGAATAGCACCATGCTGATGCGTCTTCTTGGTTTGGGGCTGCTGCTGTTGCCCGGCGTGGCGGCAGCGCAGCCGGCAATACTGTCGAATTCGTCGCAAATTGCCGGTCTGTTCGGCGCCGGACTGTGGATTCTGGTGCCGAGCTTTTTCGGCTTCGGCCTGCTGCTCGCGTTCACGCCGTGCATGTTTCCGATGATTCCGATCCTGTCCGGCATCATCGCCGGGCAGGGAAGCGGTCTAACGAAGCTGCGCGGCCTGACACTGGCGGCAGCCTATGTGATCGGCATGGCGCTGACCTACGCTGCTGCCGGCGTTATTGCCGGGCTGTCGGGTGCGATGCTGTCGGCTGCGCTGCAGAATGCCTGGGTGCTGGGCGCATTTGCCGCGATTTTCGTGCTGCTGGCGCTGTCGATGTTCGGGTTCTATGAATTACAGCTTCCCGCCTCGTGGCAGAGCCGCGTATCCGCGAGCGCCGGCCGTCTGCGCGGCGGTCACATGCTGGCGGTATTCGCGATGGGCGCGCTGTCGGCAGTGATCGTGGGACCGTGCGTCGCCGCGCCGCTGGCCGGTGCGCTGCTCTATATCAGCCAGACGCGCGACGTGGTGCTGGGCGGCTCGGCGCTGTTCGCGATGGCGCTCGGCATGGGTGTGCCGCTGCTGGTGGTCGGCGTGTCGGCCGGCGCACTGCTGCCGAAAGCCGGGCCGTGGATGGAATCGGTGAAGCGTTTCTTCGGTGTGCTGCTGCTTGCGGTGGCGATCTACCTCATTGCTCCGGTGGTTCCGGCGGTGATCAACATGTTGCTGTGGGCGGCGCTGCTGATTCTGTCGGCGATCTACCTGCATGCAATCGATGCGCTGCCGGCCGAGACCTCGAATTTCCGGCGACTGTGCAAAGGGGTTGGTGTGATCGCGCTGGTGGCGGGCGTGGCGCTGGTGATCGGCGTGCTGGCGGGCAGCCGCGACGTACTGCAGCCGCTGGCCGGCTTGCGCAGCGCAGCGGCGCCGACCAGGGTGAATCCGTATCCCGCCGCTGCGGCCGACGCCGGGCCATCCGCTGCGGCCGGTCGGCCAGCGGCAGTTTCTGCGGGGTCATCATGACGACAGGCGGCTGGAGGCAAACGCTGCTGGTGGTCGTGATCGCGGTGCTGGCGGCGGGCGGCGGTTACGGCGTCTACCGCTGGCAGCATGGCGGCGCAGCCGCCGCGGGGCCGCCGGGTGCCGCGCAGGCGATCTTCGCCGCCAGCTTCGATGATTTATCCGGCCGGCAGCAGCCGCTGTCGCGCTGGCGCGGCAAATCGCTGGTGATCAATTTCTGGGCGACCTGGTGCGAACCGTGCCGCACCGAAATCCCGCGCTTCGTGAAACTGCAGTCGCGGTACGGCGCACAGGGCTTGCAGTTCATCGGCATCGCGATCGACGGCCGCGACAAGGTGTCCGATTTTGCCCGTAAAACGGGGATCAATTACCCGGTGCTGATCGGGCGGGCCGATGGCGTTGATTTGTCGCGCAAGGCCGGCAACCATCTGGGCGGTCTGCCGTACACGGTGTTGATCGATCGCCACGGCCGGGTGGTGGGCACCCATCTCGGAGAGGTCAAGTTCGACCATCTGGAAAAGACGATTACCGAAATGCTTGACGAGCCGGTTCAAGTCCGCCGCGCGGCCGGCGGCATGGGCTGATCCCTCTCTTTTGATCGTATTCAGCCATCATCTTCCGTGATATTCGCCGATTTTCTGCCAACGGAAAGTCGCGTCTGGACGTCTCACGGTAACAGGCGGGCGACCAGCGATTGAGGTTCATTGCCGTTTTGTCATCCCGAAAACGGCAGCGGAAAATCGAGTCTGCGCGCCCACATCACAAGCCGCAAGTTTTCTGAAAACTGGACAACTTGTAGCGAATTGCGTCAAACTTGCTGCCCGTTGCGCCGTAATACTGGCCCGATGTTCAATTTCCGGGGCCATTCACGAGACCAAATTCGGATCAGCAATGAGCGCCGGTAAAAAAATTCTGGTGGTGCACGGGCCCAATCTCAATCTGCTGGGCCATCGCGAGCCGGCCCATTATGGCCGCGACACCTTGGCCGCGATCGATCAGCGCCTTGCGCAGCAGGCCGCCGCGGCCGGGGCCGTGATCGAAGCCTTCCAGAGCAATGCCGAGGCCGAGCTGGTGGAGCGCGTGCAACGCGCCGCCGGCGACGGCACGGCGTTCATCATCATCAACCCGGCGGCTTTCACGCATACCAGTGTTGCGCTGCGCGACGCGCTGTCCGCCGTCGGCGTACCGTTCATCGAAGTGCATTTGTCGAACGTATTTTCCCGCGAGCCGTTCCGGCATCGTTCCTATTTCACCGATATCGCGGTCGGCATCATCAGCGGCCTCGGCGCCAAGGGCTACGAGCTGGCGCTGGAATTCGCACTGCAATTCAAAAAGGATTAAGTGAACATGGACTTGAGGAAACTCAAGAAATTGATCGACCTGGTGCAGGAATCCGGCATCGCCGAACTGGAAATCACCGAAGGCGAAGAGAAAGTGCGGATCGCCAGCGGCGGTCACGGTGGTCAGCCCGCCGTCATGATGGCGCCGCCGGCCGCGGCTGCCGTGGCGCCGGTGCAGGCGCCGGCTCCTGCGGCGGTGGCTGCGCCGCCGGCCGTGCCGGAAGGCCACGTCCTGAAAGCGCCGATGGTCGGAACCTTTTATCGCTCGTCGGCGCCGGGCGCGAAGCCGTTCGCCGAGGTGGGGCAGGCGGTTAAGTCCGGCGACACCGTTTGCATCATCGAGGCCATGAAACTGCTGAATGAAATCGAGGCGGACCGCGACGGCGTGATCAAGGAAATCCTGGCCGAAAACGGCCAGCCCGTCGAATATGGCGAGCCGCTGTTTATTATTGCGTGAGGCGTGAGGTGTAAGGTGTAAGGAGTCGGAAATTTCCGGCGCGCCTTGCGCGCCGCATTATTTGCCCCTCACTCTTCACTCCTCACCCCTCACGAAGTACAAATGTTCGAAAAAATCCTGATCGCCAACCGCGGCGAAATCGCGCTCCGCATCCAGCGTGCGTGCCGCGAGCTGGGCATCAAAACGGTCGCGGTGCATTCGGAAGCGGATGCCGAAGCGAAATACGTGAAGCTCGCCGACGAATCGGTGTGCATCGGCCCGGCACCGTCGGGACAGAGCTATCTCAACGTTCCGGCAATCATCAGCGCCGCCGAAGTCACCGATGCCGAAGCGATCCATCCCGGCTACGGCTTCCTGTCCGAGAACGCTGATTTTGCGGAGCGCGTGGAGCGCAGCGGCTTCGTGTTCATCGGGCCGCGTCCCGAAACCATCCGGCTGATGGGCGACAAGGTCAGCGCCAAGAATGCAATGAAGAAAGCCGGCGTGCCGGTGGTGCCGGGCGTCGACGAGCCGCTGTCGGAAGATCCGAAGGAAGCGCTGAAGATCGCGCGCGACATCGGCTACCCGGTGATCATCAAGGCGTCCGGCGGCGGCGGCGGGCGCGGCATGCGCGTCGTGCATACCGAAGCGGCGCTGCCGAACGCGGTGGCGACCACGCGCGCCGAGGCGCAGGCGGCGTTCGGCAATCCGGCGGTCTATATTGAAAAATTCCTGGAAAATCCGCGCCACATCGAAATCCAGGTGCTCGCCGACAAGCATCGCAACGTGATTTATCTGGGTGACCGCGATTGCTCGATGCAGCGCCGCCATCAGAAGCTGATCGAAGAGGCGCCGGCGCCGCTGCTGGCGGCCCGCAGCCATACCCGCATCGGCGAGCGCTGCGCGGAAGCCTGCCGCAAGATTGGTTACGTAGGCGCCGGAACGTTTGAGTTTTTGTACGACGAGGGCGGTTTCTTTTTCATCGAAATGAATACCCGCCTGCAGGTGGAGCACCCGGTCACGGAGTTGATCACAGGCGTCGATATCGTCAAATGGCAGATCCGCGTTGCCGCCGGCGAGAAACTCAAGATCAAGCAGCGCGACGTGCAGTTGCGCGGGCACGCGATCGAGTGCCGCATCAACGCCGAGGACGCATTCAAGTTCACACCGTCGCCGGGCCGCATCACGTCGCTGCATATGCCGGGCGGCCCCGGCATACGAGTCGACTCGCACGTTTATAATAACTATTTCGTGCCGCCGTACTATGATTCGCTGATCGCAAAAATCATTGCGTACGGCGACAATCGCGAACAGGCCATTGCGCGCATGAACATCGCGCTGAGCGAAACCGTGATCGAAGGCATCCACACCAATATCGCGCTGCACCTGGATCTGCTGCACGACGCCGCGTTCCTGCGCGGCGGCACGCCGATCCACTACCTGGAGGAGAAACTCGCGAAGCTGGCCAAGGTCGAATGAGCGCCTGCGATCATCGCCGTCGCGTGTCGTGAACGGTGGAACCGATGGCATTCTGGCTTGCCGTTTCGACCAAGGTTGCCGGTGACGTTGCCGATGCGCTGGCCGATGCACTGCTCGAATGCGGCGCGATTGCGGTCGATGTCAGCGACGCCGATGCCGGAACGCCGCACGAAACGCCGGTGTTCGGCGACGCTGCCGGGGCGCCGTGGCAGTGGGCCAGCGTCAGCGCACTGATCGATGCCGATGTCGACCCGGCGGTGCTGATGCCGGACGCGCTGCGGCGTGCGGGGTTGCCGGCAACGGCCGGATTCAGGGTCGTGCGCGTCGACGATCAGGACTGGGTGCGTGCGACGCAGCGCCAGTTCGGGCCGGTGCACGTTTCGCAGCGCCTGTGGATCGTGCCGAGCTGGCACCAGCCGCCCGATCCCGCCGCCATCAATGTGCTGCTTGATCCCGGCGTCGCGTTCGGCACCGGTACGCATCCGACCACCCGGCTGTGCCTGCGCTGGCTCGAAGCGCAGATCACGGGCGGCGAGACGCTGCTCGACTATGGCTGCGGTTCCGGGATACTGGCGATTGCCGCATGCAAGTTCGGCGCCGGCGACGTGTGCGGCGTCGACATCGACCCGCAGGCGGTGGTTGCCGCGAGCCATAATGCTGTGCAAAATCAGGTCAGCATCCGGTTTTTCAGTGCTGCACAGCAGCTTCCGCTCGATGTGGACATCGTCGTTGCCAACATTCTCGCCACGCCGCTTAAAGTACTTGCCCCGATTGTCGCACGCCATACCCGCAGCGGCGGACGCATTGCATTGTCCGGCATTCTGGTCGGGCAGGCCGCGGAGCTGTGCGATGTTTACCGGCGATGGTTCGACATGGTGCCGGCCGCAGCCGCGACGCAGGACGAAGGCTGGGTGCTGCTGTCGGGTGTGAAGCGATGAACGGCGGGAAACGATCATGACGATGGCCGTGCGCTGTCCGAATTGCGGCGCGCTGTTTCGCATCACCACCGAGCAGCTCGATGCGCACGACGGCGATGTGCGCTGCGGACGCTGTTTCGCGGTGTTCGACGGTCTTCAGGAGCTGTCGCTGCCTGCTGCCGACGCGCCGGTTCCCGGTCTCGCGCGCGACACGCGTACTCGCATCGAACCCGGATTCCGCATTGAACCCGAAATCCGGGCGGATGTGGCGCCGGCTGCAGAGGCTGAGCGGGCATTGCCGTCTGACGCGCCGTCGCCATCGGCTACGCCGGCGGCGCATGATTCGGTTCCCGCCGCGGCACCTGACGCATCGCCATCCGGCGTCGGCGATGTCCCGCCACCGGTCGGTTCCGACGTGGCTTCGTCCGCCGCTTCCGGCACGCCGCCTGCCGCGGCGCCGGACGTATCGTCCACCGCCATGCCAGGTACGCCATCGCTCGATGATGATCGCGACCGGCGGACGCCGACGCTGACCGAGCCGTCCGATGTGAAGCCTGCGGTAAAACCGGCAGACGAATTCGCGCCGGTCGCACCCGACCGCAGCGTACCCATTTTTGCGCGCATGCTGGATGCCATTCGGCCGGCCGCCAACATTGCGGCCGGTCTGCGACACGAGCCGGAACAAAAAGAGCCCGCGGCGGTGGCACCCGTCACGCAGGAATCGGCCGCCGACGAAGCGCCGGGCGCCGCGATACAGCAGCGGGCATTGACGCCGACCCCGCCCGCGGTCCCGCTGCCGGCACCGTCGGAAAAGGCGCCTGATGCCGGACCGGCCGCCGCAGCCGAGGCGGCGCCTGCGACGCCCGCGCCGCAGCCGAAGACTCCGGTGGTTCCGGCACTCGATCCGGATTTCCTTTCCGGCGAAAGCGCGTTGACCCGGCGCCGTCGCCGGCTGTGGGGCGGCGGTGCGCTGCTGCTTGCGCTGCTCGTCATCGTGCAGCTCATTTTTCTGTTCCGGGTCGGTCTGGCCGCGCGCTACCCGGCATTCAAGCCGGTTCTGACCGGCGCCTGTGAGCTGTTTGGCTGCACGGTGCCGCTGCCGCAGCGGCCGGACAAGATCACGATCGAATCATCCGATCTGAGCGCGACGGACGCGGCGCACCCCGATCGCGTCGCGGTTTCGGTCACATTGCGCAATCGCGGGTCGGTCACGATGGGCTATCCGGCACTGGATCTGACGCTGACCGACGGCCAGAACCGTCCGGTCGCGAGACGCGTTTTCATGCCGGCACAATATCTGAAGCCGGATCAGGACGCGCAGGCCGGCATCCCGCCGGACGCTGAAGTGAGCGTGCGTCTGACGCTGGACATCAGCGGTCTCGACGCATCCGGCTTTCGCATGGAGTTGCTGCCGGCATCCGGCGCGTAGCGGCGCGGCGCGCGCTTGTTTAATCGGTACGGCCACTGTATAGTGGGATTGCCGAACCAAGTTGCAGCGGGAGAGTGCGCCATGTGCAACAGGCGCCGCCGAAGGCGTAACTACCCGGAATCGCTCAGGCTCCATTACCGCGTGCAATGAGGCAACTCTGGAGAGCGTGAGACCGCGATGCGGTTTCTCCACCGAAGGGGCACGCGGATGACGGTTGCCGTCATCGCAAACTCTCAGGTTAAAGGACAGAGGGGTAAAACCGACAAATCGGTTTTACCCCTTTTTATTTGGCCGTGGAGGTCGGAGTGCAGCTTCGGAGAACGCCGCTCAACGCAGCGCATCGCGAACTGGGCGCGAAAATGGTTGACTTCGCCGGCTGGGACATGCCGCTGCATTACGGTTCCCAGATCGACGAGCATCGCAGCGTGCGCAGCGGCGCCGGCATGTTCGACGTGTCGCACATGCTGGCGATCGACGTCAACGGCGCCAGTGCCGCCGCACTGCTGCGCCTGCTGTTCGCGAACGACGTTACGCGGCTGCGCGAACCCGGCCGCGCACTCTATTCCTGCATGCTGAATCATGACGGCGGCGTGATCGACGATCTGATCGTCTACTTTCTGTCGCCGCAGCACTATCGCGTGGTGGTCAACGCCGGTACCGCGGACAAGGATGTGGCGTGGATTTCCGAAGTGCGCGCCGCGCGTGCACCCGACACGACGCTGACGCCGCGGCGCGACCTGGCGCTGATCGCCGTGCAGGGACCGCGCGCACGTGAACTGTTCTGGGCCGAGATGCCCGGCCTGCGCCCGGCGACCGGGGCACTGGCGCCGTTTCATGCGGCACATTTCGGTGAAATGCTGGTGGCGCGCACCGGCTACACCGGCGAGGACGGTTTCGAAATCATGCTGCCGGCGGGACAGGCGGTACAGCTGTGGCGCCAGCTTCACGCGCGCGGTGTGACGCCGGCCGGTCTCGGTGCGCGCGACACGCTGCGCCTCGAGGCCGGCATGAATCTCTATGGCCAGGACATGGACGAGACCACCGACCCGCGCGAATGCGGGCTCGGCTGGACGCTGGCATTGCAGGATGAGCGTGACTTCATCGGCAAGGCGGCGCTGCGCGCGCGTAGCGTCGAACGCGGTCTGGTCGGCCTGGTGCTCGACGGGAAAGGCGTGATGCGCGCACACCAGCCAGTCATCACCGCGTCGGGTGCAGGTGAGATCACCAGCGGCGGTTTCGCGCCGACGCTGAACCGCTCGATCGCGCTGGCGCGGGTGCCGCTGGCAGCGGCAAATGATGCCACGGTCGAGGTCGAAATCCGCAACCAGCGCGTCGGCGCACATGTCGTGAAACCGCCGTTCGTGCGTCACGGAAAAATTCTGGTCGCGGCCTGATGCGGACGAAATTTTCAATTGCCACTACAACGGAGCCACTATGAGCATTCCGGACGATCTTCGCTATACCGAATCTCACGAATGGGTACGCCGTGAATCCGACGGCACGGTAAGCGTCGGCATCACGCATCACGCGCAGGACCTGCTGGGCGACATCGTGTTCGTCGAGAACCCCGCCGCCGGCCGCGCGGTGAAACAGGGCGAGGAATGCGCAGTGGTCGAGTCGGTAAAAGCGGCGTCCGACATTTATGCGCCGATTGCCGGCGAAGTGGTGGCTGCCAACGATGAGCTCACCGGCGCGCCGGAGAAAATCAACCAGGATCCGTACGGCGCATGGCTGTTCCGGCTCAAGCCCGCGGCGCCGGCCGAAATCGACGGCCTGCTCGATGCGGCCGCGTATCGCAAGGTTGCGGAGAGCGACAAACATTAACTGCGTGAGGGGTGAGGCGTGAGGAGT
>DASSON010000144.1:0-6614 GCA_035700525.1 Burkholderiales bacterium | reverse complement strand
GACTGAGCGTCGTCCGAGGTCGCGCAGAAGCGCACTGGCGCCGGATTGACATAGGTGCCGGTCGCGGAGGTGGCGGACACGCATGTCGTCAGTGCCGCATCCGAACAGTATTCGACCGGCGTGATCGTGTAGTAGAACGGGTGCGTGTCATTCGTCTGCTCGGTGCCGTAGGTCGAATCGGGGTAACCCACGACGTTGTAGCGGAACTCGCCGGATGCATCCTTGTTGTCGATGCCGTTTTGTTTGCAGGTATAGCCGGACCACCAGGACCCTTTGCAATAGACTCTTTCGGGTATCTGCGTGGTAATGTCTATCGTTCCCCCGCTCCCGGTGTAAGGGTCGACCTGGACCGCATTCCAGTTGGTTTGCGCCGCCATCGATGTACCGTCGGCATTGACGCCCGGGGTATAGGTGATCTGCGGATTGTAGGCAACGCCATTGAACTGCGCCGCGTAGTAGGGCGGATCGCCCGCTCTGGCGCGTCCATTATCGTCTCCGGAGGTGCTGGCGCCATACGCGTCGTTCACGTAATCCGGCAGATAGTCCCATGCCATACTTCCTGAATTGTCCAGGATGAACATCAGATTGGGCAGCACCGATGCGGTCGATGATTGCGCCAGTGGCGTCGGCGACAAATCGGTAATGTCGGCGGCGGCGTTGCGCGGAACGCCGCTGACGACCGCGGCAAAAAGAACCGCGGCGCATGTCAGAGTGATGGATCTTTTTGAACTCATGTTCACACTCAATTGGAGATTAGAACCATTGCCTGTGTCACTGCGGTGGTGCCCCGTGGCCCCGTTACCAGTACCGAAATCCGGTAGTAGATCTGTGGATTGCCCTGAAAGGTGAAGGAACCCGACGCCATGCTGCTGCCGGTATTGCCGGCGGTGCTTGGGAAATACATGGCACATTGGTTTGCGACGCCGGTCGCGCCGACACCGTTGAATGCCGTGTTGGGTTCCGTGCACATGCGGTTGATGATGTACGACACCTTGTTGCCGGCGGAATCGGTACTGTTGCCCGACGCGTCGTTCGCAACCACCGCGCTGGTCCAGGTGGCGGCGGCGCTCCAGTCCGGCTCCGTTCCGGGAGCCGACGAGAAGTAACCGGTGGCCGCATTGGTGGTATTGAGCGTCGGCGTGCCGGCCTGTGCCAGCAGCCACTGGTAGCCTTTTTCGACGCCACGCCCGGCCGCCTGCAGCGCGGCGGCGCGAAACGCCAGGTTGCCCGATACGTTGAGCGCCGTTCCCAATGAGCGGATCAGGCCGACGGCGGCTATCGCCATTGCCGCCAGCGCGATCAGCGCGATGAACAGCACGGCGCCACGCTGCGCAGTCGGACGTCGATGAAGGAGACCCTGCGATCTCATGACAATCTCCAGATCATGTTGCGCAACGGCACCGTGATCTCGTAGGTCTTGTAGCGGTAGCATTTCCAGTTGGCATCACCGGACAGATCGAACGTGCCGCCGCTCCAGGTAGGCAGCACCGTTGTTGTATTGCACTGGTAGGTGCCGCCGATCAGCGACGGCCGCTCCGGCAGCTGACTGCGTGCGACAATACCGACCCGCGCCAGCACTACCTGCTGCCAGCCGGCGGCAGTGGTGGGAACGGTTTTGTCCCAGGTGTCCACAGCGCCGTCACCGTCGGTGTCCTTGCCATATTGCGCCTGCAGTCCCACGACGCCGTCGGCGGCGTCGACGGGCGTGTTGCCTGCGAGCAGCGACGCGACGGTCAGATGCCCGTTGGTGACCGCATAAGTAATTGCCGTAGGTGCTGCGCCTAGGTTGTAGAGCGAACCGTTTGTGGTGTATGAAATGCCGAGTCCGCCCGGCTTGTTGTAGATTGCGGCGTGTGTATTGTTGTTGCTGTCCTTGTAATTCCCGGAATTGTGAATCACGTTGTCGGACTGGCCCGGCGTTCCAGGGGTGCTCGTAACCTGGGCCAACGTACAGTCCAGACCGGGCTCGGTTGCAACAATGAGGTCGCCAGGTGAGAAACCGAAGCGGTTGTCCACCTTGTAGGTGGCCGCCGAACTCGGCATGCTCTGCGTGAGCTTCGCCGGTGAAGTGACCAGCGACGAATTGCTGTAAACGACGGTGATGCTGTCGTTGCCGTTGGCTGCCGCCGCCGCGGTGATGACCAGCGGCGCCAGGGAAAACGTGAAGGTGCTGCCGGTGGTGTCGTTGTACGCGTGTACGGTGCAGCCCATGATTGCCGGGTTGTTCAAACCGTATCCCGCCTGCCGCATATCGTCGCTGATGCGCACGATGCCGATGAGGCCGTTCTGCTCGGCATCCCCGCCGCTGGTCGTCGTGCGCTTGTACGATTCGCTGACTTTCCAGGTCTGCGCAATCACCAGCACCGCCAGGATGCCGATTACCGCGGCCACCATGATTTCGATCAGTGTAAATCCGCGGTTGCGTGAAATGACGGGGGGATGCATGACGTCACCCGTTGATATACGAAATCGTGGTGTAGGTATGCGGCGTGCTGATGTTGCGCGGTTTCCACGTGATCGTAACGGTCACCTGATTATCCGTGTCGACGGCAACTTTCGGCGGTTCCGCGCCGGGCAGCATGCTGTTGACTTCAGTCACCCAGGAGGCGAGTGCGGTGGGAGGCGCACCGCTGCCGGCATAGGCGTACGAGGGCAGGTTGTTGCGGTCGCCCCACATCTGTCCGATCAGCTGGCTCGCCAGGAAGCTGGCGTCCGAGCGGTATTTGGAGTCGGCCAGCGAGCTGGTGCTTTTTGCCATCAATCCGACCAGCCCCAGCACGCCGACCGAAAAAATCAGGATGCCCACCATGACCTCCAGCAGCATTACGCCCTGCATTTTTGAATGATTGTGCGTTGGCATGGACAACTTGTTCTCCTTTTCTCAGCAGGCTCTCGGATCACTCGATGGCAGCGCCGGATCGCACATGCGCACCTCACCTGCGGGGCTGATGACAACCCGCAGATTTCGCGTGCTGGCCAGCGCGCTCGACGTGACGTCGACCTGTGTCATCGTCGGCTGGCCGGTATCCGAATTCGGAACCACCTGCCCCAGCGCGCCGAACGTTACTTCGGAAGCATTCGATGGAGTGGGGGTCACTACCGCGGTCTTGTTGCCTTCGAAATCGGGTCGGATCTGCAGCACCGTGCCGTCACTGTCGAGCGCAACGGACCAGCCGGCGCCGCTTCCGGACAATTCGAACAGTATCCGCTGGTTGCGTCGCACCGCTTCCGCGCGCGCGCTTTGCAGGCCGTTCAGAATGCCGTCCGCCGATACGCGAATTTGGGAATTCTGCATCCATGCCGTATAGGCCGGCATGCCGAGCAGCAGCAGGATCGCGAATACCGCGATCGCGACGACCAGCTCGACCAGCGTAAAGCCCGGCTGTTTGTGTGCCGCCGTCAGCATGACCCGTTGGATTGCGAGACCCAGCACGAAGCTGCCGTGGCCCAGCCGGACGGCGCGGCGGCGGTGGCCTTGTCTCCAGCTTGGTCGATGGTAAACGTGAATCCGGCAGTCGGTCCGGTTCCGGTGGCGGTGCTGGTGAATGTTTGTCCGCTGTTTCCGGTGCTGCACGAATACGTGAAATATTTCACACTGGCGGCGGCGGGCCCGGCGGCCCCGCAGGCGCCACTGGCATCTGCATACGAGCGGTTGTCCTGGTAGAACTGCTCCATGCGGACGCTCCAGTCCGCAAGATTGGTCTTGGCCTCGGTCAACTCTCCGCGCAGAACGTAAGCGGTATAGGACGGGTAGGCGATTGCGGCAAGAATTGCCACGATCACGCAAACCACCATCAGTTCCAGCAGCGTAAATCCGGATTGCGAACGTATATTGGGCATGGCCCTTATCCTCCCTAGGCGCTCATACAATCATTTCCCGGGCGCAATTGCCATTCATAACCGATGGACGGGGCGAATCCACCGATGAACGGGTCGGGCGATGCCAAGGTCATGCGCAGAGCGTGAAAAAAATCACGGTCTGCGGTTGATCGACGCGAATAATCAGATCGCCTTGCGTGCCACGTTTCACGCTTTGCGCAAAACCGCGAATCCATCACGCGCCGCTGACCATCGCTGCGCTGCGCTCGTCGCTTGCTTCAGAACGGGCAGTGCGATGAATACGCGCAGCGCATGGCGCGACGAGTAATGCCATTGCCGCTGCTGTCGTGATTTCGCGTAGAATGATGCACGATGAATGAACGAAATGATCATGAGCACTTCGACGTAGAACGCGCCCGCCGGCTGATCGGCGAGTTGCGGGCGTGGCTCGAGCGCGGCGAGTTGCCGGCAGAGGACAAGACGAAACTGACCGCAGAGATCGATGCGCTTGGCGAACGGCTCGACAAGGCTGCACCGGGCGAATTGCGTTCCGGCCTGGCGCGGATTTCGAAACTGGCCAGAAACGCCGAGGACTGGGTGGCGACCAGCGGCATCATCCAGGCGCTCGAAGCCGCGATCGGGATATAGATCGGAAATTCAGCGCCGCCGATAACGTGCCGCGGCGGTCGCGACGATGAGCGTCAGCAGCGCGGCGGGGATAACCGCCGCGGCAAACGAAAACCGCGTCAGCAGCAGCGCCATCACCACCGCGGCCACGAGATAGCCCGCCCATACGCTGCCGAGCAATCCGATGTGGTAGCGGGCGCGCGAGCGCCGAATCGGTGCGCTGGCGGATTTCGCGTTCCAGCCCGCCATCGCCAGCAGATGGGCGACGAAGCGGGAGACTAGGCCGGTGAACGTGCCGGTGATGTAAGTCGTCGTCACACCGGAAACGTCGAGGCGACGGCCGGCGACGCTCTGCAATCCCATCGTAACTGCCGACAGCACGATCAGCGCGCGTACATCGGTTCCGGCGTAACCGGCGGCCTCGGCATGGCGCATGCCGAACGCAAAAAGCCACAGCAGCACGCATTCAAGCGCCAGTATCAGCGTCACCGGCAGCGGCCAGATGCGATGTCCGCCGCCGGTGTTCTTGTCCATCAGCGTCGCGATCGCGACGCCGACGCCGAATCCGAGCAGGGCCAGCGCGGCGCGCAATGCGGCCAGTCCGTGCCATTGGCCGAGCGCGATGCCGAGCAGCACGGTGTTGCCGGTCATGTTCGCGGTAAAGACGTGGCCGAGTTTGAGATAGCTGAGCGCGTCGACACAGCCGGCGGTGCAGCCCAGTCCGATGAGCATCCCGTCACGCAACCGCTTTTGCATGTTCACGTCCTTGTCGGGCTGCCTTTGAAACCAATCATGATGACACAGGTCAGATGTGTTTGTGCGTTACCGCACGGAAGCATTTGCACGGATCCGGACAATATGACCAGATAAAGTGAAAGAAAGGGCGTACAGGTGGAGATTCCGGTATCAGGTCCCCGGCGTGTCGGCGTTGCGCACAAATCCGGCACTGCCCCCGATTCAACATCCGCATCAGCACGGCGCAATATTCGGCGCGGCGCTTCCGCTTCGTCGCAGAGAGGGGGCAATCGACAACTCCCCGCTGCAGACACCCATACCCATGTCAACAGGTTGCGCAGCGTGTCGCTGGCACTGGTGGCTGCCGGCGTGCTGATATTTTGCCTGGCAAGCATCGCACTCAGCATCACCGGCATCATTGGCCGGATTCCGGGGCTGTCGAGCGGCCCTGTGTCCGCTCCGGCCGCAGTGCGTGCAGCACCGGGCAGCGATCGCCGGACGATGGTCGACGGCGCGATCGCCGATGAATCGCAGCGGCACGACAGCGTCGTTCAGCACGATCCATTGATCAATCGATAGGGTAATCGTGTCCCCGCACTGACAGCTACGCATCCGAAATCCGTCCCGCGCACAGGCGACAAATTCAAAACATGAGCCAGGAAAAGCGGCATTTGC
The DNA here is from genome assembly GCA_035700525.1 of Burkholderiales bacterium. Taxonomy (GTDB): domain Bacteria; phylum Pseudomonadota; class Gammaproteobacteria; order Burkholderiales; family JBDZVW01; genus JBDZVW01. The sequence continues at coordinate 758 of DASSON010000144.1, read as the reverse complement.
TGTACGTGGATTTCTCGCTGCAGGGTGAGTTGGAAGCGGGAGAGGAGTTATCCGACTGGGAAATTCATAGCGTCAACACGCTGGACAAGGCGCGCCGGCTGCTGCAGCAGCATGCGTTCCGGGTGGGGATGGTGCGGCTGGAGCGCGGTTTCGAGGAGCGGGCGAGCGAGGCGGTGGGAGCGCTGACGCAGGTGTCGCGCTTTGTGGAGTGGATCGGGCTGGTGCCGGCCGGTGCACTATCGGAGGGCGACGGGCGGTTGACGCGCATCATAGCGGAGCATTTTTTCGACTATCACACGTTGCCGCTGAGCGGGGGGCGGCTGCGGCAGACGCTGGGGCATGCGTGGGGCATGTCGCAGGCGCTGGAGCACACGGCACGTGCCGGGCACAGCGTGGCGGGAACCGACGAAGAGATGGTGGGAACCAGCCCCGCAATGCAGGAACTGTTTCGCGGCATCCGCAAGGTGGCGGCGGTCGATGCCACGGTGTTCATTGCAGGCGACAGCGGCACCGGCAAGGAGCTGACCGCGCGGGCGATCCATGAACGTTCGCGGCGCGCCAAGGGGCCGTTCGTGGCGGTGGACTGCACCGCGCTGCCGCCGACACTGATCCAGTCCGAGCTTTTCGGCTACGAGAAGGGCTCATTCACCGGCGCGGCGCAGCGCAAGATCGGGCGCATCGAATCGGCGTCCGGCGGCACGCTGTTCCTGGACGAGATCGGCGACCTGCCGCTCGACCTGCAGGGCAACCTGCTGCGC
>DASSON010000143.1:0-9593 GCA_035700525.1 Burkholderiales bacterium | reverse complement strand
TGTTCGCGCACCGCGTCGCTGGTGGCGCAGCGCTCGCCGAATCGCTGGCGCAACGCATCGAGCAGAGCGGCGGGAAGTGGTTCGTGTACGGCGGCAAGTGACGGGAGATTCACGGGCGGTAACACCTCCTGCCTGAATCATAGCACCAGCCGGTGCGCCAGACGCTGACTCGGCTGACGACCGGAAAATCTGTCAATATTGCGCAATGGATCCGACAATCATCGGCATACTGCTGGCCGCCGGCGTAGCGCGGCGTTTCGGCGGCGGCAAGCTGATGCACCCGCTGACGGACGGCACCGCACTGGGCGTGGCGGCGGCGCGGCATCTATGCGTAGCCCTGCCGCAATCGCTGGCGGTGGTGAGACCGGGTGACGCCGCATTGGCCAGCATGTTGCGAAATGAAGGGCTGCGCGTCATCGAGTGCACCAATGCGCACCTCGGCATGGGCGCGAGCCTCGCGTGCGGCATTACGGCGGACGGTGACACAGGCGGGTGGGTGGTCGCGCTTGCGGACATGCCGCTGGTGAAGCCCGATACCATCTCGGCCGTCGCAGATGCGTTGCGCGCCGGTGCGGCGCTGGCGGCCCCGGTCTATCGCGGTGAGCGTGGCCATCCGGTCGGTTTCTCGGCCCGCTTTCGCGATGAGCTGATCACGCTGAATGGTGACCAGGGAGCGCGGTCCATTTTGCAGGCGCATCGCGCGGAATTGCGGCTGATCGATTGTGATGATGCTGGAATAATCTACGACGTTGACCGGCCCGCCGACCTCGACCGTTTCGGGGCCTCCGGCACTTGAACGAACCGCAGGCTGGACCAGCGCAGCGTCATCCGGCATGGATGACAACTATCCGCGTCCCGACTAACCGGGCTGCGGCGCTGTCGCGGATGGCGAGAGCACGGCCGGTATAATTGCGCTGCCCGATAAAAGCCGGACAGCAGAGTGCTCCGAAAAACATGAAAAACCGCTTTGATCGTATGGAATGGGCCGGCGCGTTCGGCGATCTGGGAACGCTGATCCCGTTCGTCGTTGCGTACATTTCGTTGCTGAAAATGGATCCGGCCGGACTGCTGTTGGCGTTCGGCATCGCGAAGATCGCATCCGGCCTGTATTACCGTACGCCATTTCCGGTGCAGCCGATGAAGGCGATCGGTGCAGTCGCAACCACGCAAGCGGCAAAGAGCATCGTGCTGACGCCGAATTCGGTTTACGGTGCGGGTCTTGTCACCGGACTGGTCTGGTTCGTTCTCGGCGCGACCGGCCTGACGCGGCGCATCACCAATATGGTGGCGCGCCCGGTTGCAATCGGCATCGTGCTCGGACTCGGTTTCTCGTTCATGCTGCAGGGAATCGGGATGATCGCGACCGGCTGGCTGCTGGGCGGCATTGCGTTACTGGGCACGTTGTTGCTGCTTGCCGGCAGGACGATACCGGTGATGTTCCTGCTGCTGGTGTTTGGCGCCGTGGCCGCGGTGGTAAAAGACCCGGCGCTGATTCATCAGCTGGCGGCGATCCGCCCCGAGCTGCAATGGCCGTCGTGGCACCTCGGCGACCTGCAGTGGAAGGACGTGGTGGTCGGCACCCTGTTTCTGGCGCTGCCGCAGTTGCCGTTGACGCTCGGCAATGCGGTGATTGCGGTGACCGAAGAAAACAACCGGCTGTTCCCGGACCGTACAGTGAGCGAGCAGAAGGTCTCGATCTCGACCGGCATCATGAATCTGCTCAGCCCGCTGCTGGGCGGCGTGCCGATGTGTCACGGCGCGGGCGGAATGGCCGGGCACGTGCGCTTTGGCGCGCGCACCGGCGGCGCGCTGGTGATTCTGGGTGCAATCCTGGTGATAGTTGCGCTGTTCTTCAGCGGATCGGTTGCCACGCTGCTGAAGATTTTTCCACAGCCGGTGCTCGGCGTGATGCTGTTCATGACCGGCGCGCAGCTTGCACTCGGAAGCTGCGACTTCGGCAAGACCAAGGATGACCGTTTCGTTTCATTGACGGTCGCGGCATTCGCGATGTGGAACATCGGGATTGCGTTTGTGTTCGGGATCGTCGTGGACTACTTGTTGCGGAGGAGATGGGTGCGGCTGTAGTGGGAGAGGGGATATGGGGCGGTGCGCATGGCGCGCCGCGCGGTCCGAGCGTTGGGTACGTCGCGCCTGCCCTTCGATCGAATAATTCAATTGGTGGTGATATGGTGTGCGGCGTACGTTGCGTGATAAAAAATCGACCACCTCGTCCGCTCCGCGTGCGACCGCGACAGGTAGAGCAGGAGCCCGCGTAGCGGGTGCGACCCTGGAGCGGGATGCAGCGCTCGATTCACGGTCGCGCATTCTCTACGCTGGCCGACCACCTGCGGGGGCCCTCGGCCGACGCTTCGAGGCGCCACCCCTCCTTAAAAAAGGAGGGGAACGTAAAGTGCACTGCAAATGGCGCACGAATTTTCCCCGCCTTATTGAGGCGGGGAGCCCGCGAAGGCGGGCGGGGGCGGTGGGCGGCGTTGAAAAAATACTCAGCGCGCGTTCCACACACTGCGAACCCTTGTCAATTCGGCACCACCGAGCCCGAAATCAGTTCACGTAAGATGCGCCGTGCGCACCACATGAATTTAAGTCAATCCGCGGTGTGTCGAGCACACCTATGAATCATTTCTTGCAAATGCGGATCGGGTTAATCTGGAGGACGCGGCCCGACGCACGCATCGAAACGTCGGGTTACGCTTCGTCAACTCCACCTACCTATCGTCACCGCCTTTTATCGAACGTCTCGTGCATGGTGCGCACGCGGGCCAGTGCTGCGGCGTCGAGGCGCGGCGTGAAATCGGGTTCGAGCTGGACCGCTCCGTCCGAGAACACCAACGGATTTTGAAGCAGCGACGCGGCAGGTTTCAGAAAACCATTCATCTCGCCGGCGTTCGTGATGTGCGAGCGTGCGACGCAGGCTTCCATCCAGCAGCCGACTTCGCATGCCACCCCGTTGCCGAGCACCGGCTCCATCCCGCATTCGCGGATGGTTTCGATTGCATGGGCGAGCCGTGACAATCCGCCGAGCTTCATCAGCTTGAGCTTGATGTAGCGCGCGGCGCGCAATTCGGCGGCGCGTTCGATGTCGGCGAGTCCGTAGATCGACTCGTCAAGCATCATCGGCACCGTCGCGACGCGCGCCACCGCCTGCGCCGCTTCCCAGTCGCCGGCGGCGCACGGCTGTTCGAACAGTTCGATATCCTGCGGGTCGAGCGATTGCGCGAAGCGGCAGGCATCGTCCCGGCTGTATCCCTGATTCGCATCGAGGCGGATCGTGCCGCGGCCGTGCACCGCGCGCTGCACGTCTTTTACCAGTTCGAGATCGTGCAAGACGTCGAAACCGACCTTGACCTTCAGCGTGCGATAGCCCTGCGCAAACAGCTCGCTGCTTTCGCGTTCGATCTCGGCCGGCGTACTGGCGTGCAGCAGGCCGAGAATCGGTACGCCCGTATGCGCACGGACGTCGAGCGCGGTGCTGCCTTCGAGCATCTCGATCGCGGTGTTGAGCGCGGTGGCGGTAAAGGCGGCATCGTCGATGTGTGAATCGATCGCCGAGTGCGCTTCTTCCGCATCCATTCCTGCCAGCGACTGTGCCAGCCGCCGCGCAAGCTGCCAGCCGCTTTCCGGTGTTTCGTCGCTGTAGCCGGCGAGGTACGTCGCCTCGCCAACACCGTAACCGCCGTCTTTGTTTTCAACTTCGACGAGCAGCGTATCGAACGCGGTGAGATTGCCGAACGACAGTTTGTACGGCACCGCAAGCGGCACCTTGAGCAGGTGCAATGTGACGGTGGAGATGCGCTCCGTGACTGTCGCGCCGGCCATGCGCTCAGGCAGCCTTGGCCGCGCGCACCGGCTGGCGTCCGATCTCGATGATGGACCGTGACATTGCCTCGACCGCAGGAGGTAGGTCCGCTTCGTCGATGTCGAATTTTGTCGTGTGGTGGCCTGACGGCAGGTCGGAGCCGATCTGCATGATGATCGCGAGCCCGCCGCGTTCCTGCACACGGCGCACGAAATAGGTCGCGTCTTCACTACCGGATGCGCGATGCGGCTCGACGTTAACGCTGAGATTCGCGATGCCTTTCGCCGCGGTTGCGACTACCTCGGCAAGCGAAGGATCGGATGCCGCCGTCGTGGTACGGCCGACGGCGCGAATGTCGACTTCGAGATCCTGCGCCAGGGCGGCACCGCGCAACACCGCTTCGGCACGGCGGATCATGTAGTCAACGATTTCGTCGTTTTCGCCGCGCACTTCCATCAGCATCGTTGCCGTGTCGGCGATCACATTGCGGCCGGAACCGGCATTGAGCACGCCGACGTTCACGCGCGAGCGCCCGGTGTGGTGGCGCGAGATCGCATACAGGCCCATCACTGCCTGTGCCGCACCGAGCAGTGCATTCTTGCCTTCTTCCGGCCGCCCGCCGGCATGTGACGCGTGGCCGTGGAAGCTGACGTCGAACTTGGCGCTGGCGAGATGTCCGAATACGCACGGGCGCAGCAGGCGGCTCGGCACGCCGGTACCGACGTGGATTGCAATCAGGTAATCGACGTCGTCGGCGACGCCGGCCTTGACCATCGGCGCCGCGCCGCGTCCGCCTTCTTCGGCGGGCTGGAAGATGAACTTGACGGTGCCGTGAATCTGGTCGCGCATCTGGCTCAGCACTTCGGCGACGCCCAGCCCCATCGCGGTGTGTGAATCGTGGCCGCATGCGTGCATCACGCCGCGGTGCTGCGACACGAAGCCCTCGCGCACCGGAAAATGTACGCTGCTGTCGTCCTCCAGGATCGGCAGCGCGTCCATGTCGACCCGCAGTGCCACCACCGGCCCGGGTTGCGCGCCCTTCAGGATGCCGAGCACCGCGGTGTGACCACCTTCGAATGCCGGCAGGAATTCGGGATCGGCGCCTTCGTCGCGTGCGCGCTGGAAGCAGCGCGCGAGCTCGTCGGCACTTGGCAGGCCGACACGGCTTGCCGAATCCATCGCGTCGCGGCCGAGCTTGAGCTCCAGCCCGAGATCCGTCAGCCGCCGTGCGACGAGGCTCGCGGTGCGGAACTCGGTCAACCCCAGCTCGGGATGCCGGTGCAGGTCACGGCGTGTCGCGATCACCTTGGGGCCGACGGTCTTGAACAGTTTCGTCAAATCCGGTTGCGTCATTTTTTTCTCCGTTGAATTGGCATTACGATGTGGCCGTTGTTTCGGCAACGGTCTGCTTGATTTTCTTGCCGACGCGGTAGCGCGGATCGAGCACGTCGCGCAGCCAGTCGCCGATCAGGTTTTCGCACAGCACCAGCACCACCAGCGTGAGGCCGGGCAGCACCGAGGTCCACCACGCGCCGCTGAACAGATACTGGTAGCCCTGCGCGATCCTGAGGCCGAGCGACGGCGTGGTCACCGCGACGCCCAGCCCGAGGAACGACAGCGTCGCTTCCAGTTCGACCGCGCGCGGAATGTCAACCGAGATCTGTACCAGTGTCGGCCCCATCACATTCGGGAGAATGTGACGGAACAGGATGCGAAACGGAGACGCGCCGATGACGGTCGCCGCCGCGACATATTCCTTCTCGCGCTCCGCCAGCACGGACGAACGCACCAGGCGTGCATATTGTGCCCAGCCGACGATGCCGATGACGAAAATCACCTTCCACAGCCCGCGGCCGAATATCGCCAGCACCGCGAGCGCGATCAGCACGGTCGGCATCGACAGCTGGATGTCGGCGGCGCGCATCGCGATGGTATCGAACCAGCCGCCGCGATAGCCGGCGACGAGACCGACAGTGGCGCCGATCACGACGCTGATGGCGACCGCGAAGAATCCGGCGAGCAGGCTCACCTGCAGGCCGTAGATGATATTGGACAGCACGTCGCGCCCCAGCGCATCGGTGCCGAGCGGATAATCCCAGGTGCCGCCCGCCCACACCGGAGGCGTCAGGCGGGCCAGCAGCTCCTGGTGCTGCGGATCGTGCGGCGCAATCCATGGCGCGAATGCCGCGAGCACGATCAGTGCGACCAGAATCAGCGTCGGCGCCAGCGGCGGAACGCGCAGATTATTGCGCATACGATACCCGCGGATCGACGAAACCGTAGATCACGTCGACAATGAAATTGATTGCGCTGAAGAGGACGGCGACCACCAGCACGTACGACAGGATGATCGGATAGTCGAGCCGGTAGAGTGCTTCAAGCGCCAGCCGGTTCATGCCGGGCAGCGCGAAAATGGTCTCGGTGACCACCGCGCCGGCGAGCAGATGTCCGAACTGCAGGCCGAACACCGTGATGAACGGCAGCAGCGCGGTGCGCAGTGCGTGCTTGTAGACGACGATGGTTTCGGACAGGCCTTTCGCGCGCGCAGTGCGCACGTAGTTCTGCGCCAGCGTGTCGAGCAGGCTGGTGCGTATCAGGCGCGTGAACAGCGCAATGCGAAAAAACGCCAGCGTGAACGCCGGCATGATGTAGTGGCGCCAGCCGCCTACGCCCGAAGACGGCAACAGATTCAGCGTGATGCTGAATGCAAAAATGAGCAGAATGCCGAGAAAGAACGTCGGGATCGACGAGCCCAGCACCGACAGCGCGCGCAGTGTTCGGTCGGCGAAACCGCCGGCGTGCATCGCCGCCGATACCCCGAACGGCAGGCCGAAGATGACGGCGATCGCGATCGACAGCAGCACCAGCTTGAGTGTGACCGGAAAGCGTTCCAGCACGAGGTGCATCGCCGGCTGGTTGCTGTAATAGGATACGCCGAGGTCGCCGTGCAGAACGCCGTCGACATAACGGACGTACTGCACGTAGACCGGCTGGTCCAGTCCCAGCGCATGACGCAGATCCTGTTTCTCCTGTGCCGTCATCGTTTCCGGTGCCAGCACGGCGATCGGATCGCCCGCGATGTGGATCAGCGCGAACACCAGCGTCGCCACCACCCACACCGCGAACAGCGCCTGCGCCAGGCGCTTGACCGCAAACGCCGCCATCGTATCGGCGACCGGTTACTTGCGGGTCATATCCCAGGCGAAGATCAGCTCATCCGGGCGCGACTTCCAGTTGACATGATCATTGACGCCGGCAATCACGTCCTCGAAGTAGAGCGGCAGGTAGGCGAAATCCTCGCGGTCGGCGATGTGAAACGACTCGCGCTCGAGCTTGACGCGCTTCGCCTTGTCAAACGTCGTCGCCGCCTCCTCGGCCAGCTTGTCGGCCTTCGGGTTGCAATAGTGCATGCGGTTGACGTGGCCGTAGCCGTGCGCCTTGTCGCGGCAGTGGAACAGCGAGCCGTATGCCGAAATCGGATCGGCATTGCCCCAGCCCGCCATGTACATCGTGAAGTCGCCCTTGTTGACCTGCGGGAAGAACACCGCTTTCGGCACCGCGTTGACGGTTACCTTGATGCCGATGTTCTCGAGCATGCCACCGAGCGCCTGCGCGACCAGTCCATCATCGAGATAGCGATCATTCGGCGCGTCGAGCCGCACCGAAAATCCGTGCGGATAGCCGGCTTCGGCCAGCAGCTTCTTCGCGGCCTTCGGATCGTACGGCAGGCGCTTGAGGCTCGGATCGTAGGCCTCCAGCTGCGGCGGCATGAACTGCGCTGCCGGCGTGATCGCGCCGTTGAAGATCTTGTCCTTCAGCGCTTTCGTATTGATTGCCTGGTAGACCGCCTTGCGCACGCGCGGATCCATGAACGGATTCTTTTCACCCTTCGCCATGCCGGCCGAATCGGTCTTGCGCCAGTAATCCATCGCCAGGTAGATCACACGCACGCCGTTGGTCATCGTGATGTAGGCCTTGCCGCTTTTCTTGACGCGTGCAAAATCCTGCGGCTCGACTTTTTCGGCGACCTGGACCTGCCCCGACAGCAGGGCGGCGAGCCGCGTTGCGCTGTTCGGGATGCTTTCCAGCTTCACGTATTTGAAGGCCGGCTGCTTGCCCCAGAAGCCTTTCCAGGCTTCGGCGATCAGGTGATCCTGTGCCAGCCAGCTGACGAACTTGTAGGGCCCGGTGCCGATCGGGTGCTGTTCGAATGCGGCGCGCCCTTCCTTCTTGATCTCGCGCTCCGGCATCACCGGAATATTGGCCATGTGGCGCGGAAAGATCGGATCGGGCTGCTTGAACTTGACGTCGAGCGTGTGATCGTCGACCACCTTGTAACCGGAAACGGCATTCGCGAATTCGCGCAACTGCGATTTCGGATTGTTCGCCGTATCCAGGATCGATTCGCCGACGTCTTCCGGCGTCATCGTGGTGCCGTCCTGAAACTTGACGTTCTTGCGTAGCGTGATGCGCCAGGTGTCCGGCGCGGTGTTCTTCCACGCGACCGCGATGCGTGGCTCGATCGAGCCGCTGCGCGCGAGAAACGTCAGCGTGTCGAAGATGTGGCGCTGCCACGAATAAGTGGTGTTCTCGCTGCGCATGATCGGGTCGAGCGTGGTGGCGCCGCCCTGCCAGGCGACCACCAGCGGCGTCTGGGCCGAATCTCCGATCGCCGCCTGCGCACCGCCCGTGGCGGCGAGTCCGACGACTGCAACGATTGCTGCCGACAACAGATGCTGGTTTTTCATCTTGCTTGCCTCTCTCCTTTCAGGGAACGGGGATTCCCTTTGTTGATGACGGATGGTCGTGTTGGCGATGTTCCGCCACCGGGTTCGAATGCCCGGCTTGAACTTCTATACCTTGGCGCGCACGGCCGTCACAGGACGTCGTCCCGGATGCAGGCCTTGAAATGTCCGGGCGCCGTCTCCCGCAGCGGCGGCACGCCGTGCGCGCATTCCGGCAGTACGTAACGGCAGCGCGTACGGAACACACAGCCCGACGGCGGATCGATCGGACTCGGAATGTCGCCTTCGAGCACGATGCGCTGCCGTTTCGCGCCGGGGTCGGGAACCGGCACCGCCGACAGCAGCGCTTCGGTGTATGGGTGCCGCGGCGCGCTGCACAGTTCCCGGCTGGGCGCGATTTCCATGATTTTACCCAGATACATCACCGCAATGCGATCGGAAACGTATTCAACGACCGCCAGGTCATGGGCGACGAACAGCAGCGTCAGCCCGAGCCGTTGCCGGAGGTCGGCCAGCAGGTTGACGACTTGCGCCTGGATCGACACGTCGAGTGCCGACACCGGCTCGTCGCAGATCACCAGGCTCGGGTTCAGCGCCAGGGCGCGGGCGATGCCGATGCGCTGGCGCTGACCGCCGGAGAACTCGTGCGGATAGCGGTCGGCCATATCGGGCAGGAGCCCGACCATTTCGATCAGGCGTTCCACGCATTCGCGGTACTCGGCGGCGCTTGCCGAAACGGCGTGCACCTCCAGCGGCTCGCCGATGATGTCGCGCACCTTCATGCGCGGGTTGAGCGAGCCGTAAGGGTCCTGGTAGACCATCTGCATGCGCCGGCGGATCGGGCGCATGGCGTCGCTGTCGGCGCGGGTGATGTCGCGGCCCTCGAACACGATGCGGCCGGCAGTGGCATCGAGCATGCGCAGCACGGCGAGGCCGGTCGTGGACTTGCCGCAACCCGATTCGCCCACGAGCCCCAGCGTGTCCCCGGCCCGCAGCGTGAAGCTGACGCCGTCGACGGCCCGAATACTGCC
>DASSON010000142.1:0-8087 GCA_035700525.1 Burkholderiales bacterium | reverse complement strand
GCTGTTCCTGAGCGGGTTCGCGCTGTTTTCGATGCGCTGTCCGGATTTCGAGTGTGTGAACACGCAATTCGGCATCATGCTGCTCACCAAGGTCGCGCTGGCGTTCGGCGTGCTCGCGGTGTTTCTGAACGCGATGTGGGCCGGGCTGCGCGGACGCATGGATCCGTGCCGCTTTCGCATCACCCATCGCATCGTGCTGGGCATGATGATCGCGATCGTGTTTCTCGCGAAGGCAATGTTCTATCTGTAGGATGCGGCATTCCCGCGGTAAGCGGGCCGTTGCCGCACGGGGAGGCACTATGCGCGCCGGTGCGACGGACGATCCGACGCGGAGATCGGCGGGGTTCAGCGTACGCCCGGTGGAGGCGCGTAATCCATGGTGTCGATCGCAGGTACGGGGCGTGCGCGCTTGTGAATGACTGAAAGACTGCGGGTCATTGCGGCGCAAGCCTGTTCCGCTGCTGCACGATGTCCCGATCGGAGGCCGGATACGCCGGCTGTTCCATCGAGCACCTTCGATCAATAGCCTGAAAATTCTTCCGTCCGGATATTGTCTTCGTTCACTTCGGCATCTGTCAGGATTTTCCTCATCGCCGCAACCATCGTGGCCGGGCCGGACACGTAATAGATCGGAGTACGCAGGTCGGGCAGGTATTTCTCGAGTAGCGTGCGATTGATGAGCCCTGCTTCGGCTTTCCCCGCGGGATCCGCACCATCGGCAATGACGGAAATGAATTTGAAATTCGGATTGGCGGCGGCGAATGCTTCGAGGTCCGCGGTGAAGGCGGCACTTTGCCGTGTGCGATTCGAGTAGAAGAGTGTGATTTTATGCGGCAATTTCTGCCGCGCCGCGGCGGCGATGATGCTGCGCACCGGCGTGATGCCGATGCCGCCGGTCAGGTAAACCGCCGGCGTCGTCTGCGTTTTGTGCAGCGTGAAATCGCCGTACGGCGCGTCGAGCACCACCTCGGTGCCGATCGGCAGATCTTTCAGAACCCGTTTGAATGCCGTGTCGCGCATGCGGGTTGCGACCATCAGAGCCGGATCATCCGGCGCGCTCGCCAGAGAAAACCCGCGGGTATTGCCTTCCGCATCGGTCTCCGGCGGATTGATCAGCGTGAAATCCCCGAACTGGCCTGCGCGGTATTCGAAACCTTTCGGCTTTTCAAAATGAAACGCCATGGTTGCTTCAGCTATGGTTTCCTTTTTCAGCAGCCTTACGTTGCGTCCCGCCATGTTTTTCGTCCTGAAATCAGTGCGCCTGCCGCGGCTCGCGCGGCGGGCTGTGTAATAAGTGCATCAACCGCTTCCGTTCATCCCGGTAGTCCGGGATTGAACGGAATGCGCGATGGCCGTCAGTGGAAGGTTGCCAGCTTGACGTTTTTCATGCCGAGCGCCTGCGCCACGTCATACATCGCCTGGTTGGTGATGCGGTGTACCGTGCCGTCCATGGTGCTGCCCTGCTTGGCATTGATATCGTCCATCACCTCGTTATGCACCTTGTGGGAGAACGCGACGTCATAGAGGTGGCCGGCCCAGAACGTGCCGTCCGGGGCGGTGCCGGCCTTCACCAGCGCTTTGGCGAGCGCAATACCATGGAGATCCGCAGGCGCGGCTGGCAGTTTGAATCCGGCGGCGCTCATGTGCTTCAGTGCAAGACCCACCGCAACGTCCGAACCGTTGATCCAGTCGTTCACGTCCTTTTCGCCGTATTGTTTCGTGAGTTTGGCGACTTCAGCCTTGACGGTTTTCTCGCCCAGCATCGAGTTCAGCGCCTTGGCAAAGCTGAAATTCGCTTCGCCGCCGCCCGCCTTCAACAGCGCGGAAGTCGCGGCGAGCGCAGGCTTGCCGAGATAGGCTTGTCCGCCATACATGTTCATCACTTCGCCCTTGTGTACCGCAGCCGGGTGTGTGCCCGTTGCGGGGCCCCAACCCGACGAGGCGGCAAAAGCGCCTCCAGCCGTCATCAAGGTCGCCGCCGCAACCGCCACAACCAGCGGGCGGAGTGATCCATAACGTTGTTTCATTGCACTATTCCTTTCATCATCGCATAGCCGCGCAGGTGCGCGGATTCACTTGACTGGACCGCCTACCAGGCGTTCCAGGTAGGCGATGAAGCCGCCATCGGGATGCAGTCCGTCGAGTACCCTGCGGGCCTCGGCCGAAAGCAACCCGTCAAAACGTTCTCCGAGCGCACCGGCTACCATTGCCAGCGCCAGGCTCTGCCGCACATAGGCGGTCGCGAGTTCCACGACCAGTCCCTGTTGTGTTGAAATGGCTCGCGTCGTGCCGGCCCGCATCTCGGCTGCAATCAGATGGCGATTGTCGGCGACCAGCACCAGCCAGCGTGCCCCGTTGTCGGGTGCGAGCCGGTAGCGGTGAATATCGCCGACGCAGCCTTCGCATACGGTTGGGCACGATTCCATGCACAGCGTGGTAATCGTGATCCCGCGTGCGCGCGCTGCGGCAAGCTCCGGCGCCAGTGCCGATGCTTCCTGAAACTGGATCGCGACCAGCAGGTTTTTGCGCGCCGCGCGCAGCAGCACCTTTGCCTGCGCCAGCAGCTCGTCACGATCCCGCAGATTGAATACCGGTGCGTCCTCGGGCTTTTTTTCGACTTGCGACAGCGCCTCGCGTGCGTCGCCGATCGCGCGCCGGTGGTCGGTTTCAAGATGCGCCAGCAGGACTTTCGGCGGCGTCGCGCTGTAGCGCGTGCCATCGGGTGTATCGAGACGGCGGGCGGCCTGTCCGGCGACCAGCCGCTCCAGCACCGGGTAGATGTTGGAACGCGGAATGCCGGAGGCCTTGGCGACTTCGTAGCCGTTGAGGGTGCCGTCGTGCAGCAGCGCGAGATAGGCGCGCCCCTCGTATTCGGTGAAACCCAGCGCTTGCAGCGCTGCGGTGAGGGTTGTTTCGGATACCATTGCTTGATAGTCGTTATATATATAGCTACTATACTCGGCCGCAAGCGAAAGTCAATCGCGGATTACACGCGAGAGGAAACAGTCAGTGAGGAGCAGCAGCAAGCAGCGCACCGGCGGCGGTGCGCAGTGGGGAGCCGGCTGCAGGGAGCGCGGCGGTCAGCTGGTGTTCAGATGCAGCGTGTGCTCAGCCGGGCATCTGTTCGGCAGGAGTGGGAGTCAGTGCGCGCTTCAGCGCCGCGATAGTCTGTGCTACCGCGGCGTCGATCCGTGCGGAATGGCCGGTGGTGCGGAATTCTTCCAGCCATGCGTCCGGAATGCGCACCGCGACCGGGCGATTTTCCGCCTCCAGCATCAACTGGTAGTTGTCGAGCTCGGCGGTTTCATGCCCGCGGTTCCATTCCAGGCGGGTGAGGTCGATGCCCTCGGCCTGTGCCAGCGTGCGTGCCTGCTGCGCGATCGCGCGCGTGGTCGTGAAATATCGATAATGGTAGTTTCCGTCGTTCATCATGGGTGATTATTCGTGATTAGGGTTGCTGGCCGGAATCGTGCCGCCGCAATCGGCCGATATCCGGAATCGTCACTTCGCGTCCGCGGACCTCGATCAGCCCTTCCGCGGCCAGTTCGTGAAGAATGCGCGAGAAATGCTCCTGCGTCAGATTGAGGCGCGACGCGATGATGCCTTTTTTCGTCGGCAGCGTGAAACTGCCGGCGGTGCCGTCGCGTTCGCTTTCCCGGTGCAGCAGGTAGCCGACGACGCGCTCGCGGCCGGACTGCAGCGCGTAGGAGCCGACGTCGCGCACCAGATGGTGCAGCCGGGCCGACAGTCCGGCGATGATGCGGCGCGCGAAGCGCGGGTCGCGCGCCAGTTCGTCGAACACCGTCGCCTTCGACACGTGCAGCAGCAGGCTGTCCGCCAGCGCCTGCGCCGATACGATGTAGGGTTTTTCCAGGAACATGATCGCTTCGCCGAAGCTCTGGCCGTCGCCGATGATTTCAACCACCTTCTCGCCGCCGTCGGCGGCCGGGATCGCGAGCTTGATCTGTCCGTAGACGATCATGTAGAAGCCCGAGCATGGATCGCCCTTCGAAAACAGCGTGCCGCCGCGCTCGATGCGCACTTCACGTGTGCCGGATGCGATGCGGTCCAGCTCCTGTGCGCCGAGCGCCTTGAACAGCGGCAGGTTGGACAGGAAATTCTGGACCTTGATCGACGGCGGTGACACGTTTGGCGCCCCGGTTTTTCATTATGGCTGATGGTCTGCAATTATCGCCGATGCGCCGCAGCGGCGGAAGGGTTTGATGCGCATCAAGGAACGGCTCATGTCCGATCACCTATAATGGCTACGATCGCCTTTCCACACCTTCTGATGACACTTGCAAATCCATCTCCGTTGCGCCAGCTCACCGCCACTCCGCATCGCATGATGTTCTTCGCCGGCACGCTGCAGGGCGTGGCGGCGGTCGGCTGGTGGCTGGCGGACCTGCTCGGACGCTACGCCGGCTGGTATGCGCCGCTGCCATGGACGGTGACGCCGATGTGGGCGCACGCGTACCTGATGATCTACGGGCTGTTCCCGTTCTTCATGTTCGGTTTCATGATGACAGCGATGCCGAGCTGGCTCGACGGCGGCAAGGTGCCGCGGCGCGCCTATGTCGCCGCCTGTCTGATCATGCTGGGCGGGATGGCGCTGTTCTACATCGGACTGCGGGCGGGCCGCGGCGTTGTCATCGCCGGTGTGGCGCTGCATCTCGCGGGATGGGCGGTGGGCTGGACCACACTGGCGCGGCTGGTGGCGGGGAGCCACCATCCGAAGCGGCATTTTCCGATGGTGCTGCTCGGCGTATTCGCGCTCGGCTGGCTGGGCGCGCTATGCTACCTGCTGTGGCTGGCGACCGGCGCGTCGGCACTGCTGAACATTTCATGGCACGGTATCTGGTATTTTCTGCTGCCGGTTTTTTTCGCGGCGAGCACGCGGCTGGTGCCGTTCTTCTCGAGCCGCGTGCTGGCGGACTACGTCATGTACACGCCGCGCTGGGTGCTGCCGCTGGGGATCGTTGGCGCGCTGGCACACGCCGCACTGTCGCTCGGCGGGGCGCAGCGCTGGCTGATCGTGCCCGATGCGGCGATGGCGATCGGCATCAGTTGCGTCGTCGTGCGCTGGGGACTGCTGCGCAGTTTCCGGGTGCGGCTGCTGGCGGTGCTGCACATTTCGCTTGCCGCGCTGGCGATCGCGCTGTGGCTGTTCGTGATCCAGGATGCGGCATTACTGTGGAGTGGCCGCATGACGCTGGGTGCGGCGCCGTTGCACGCACTGACGATCGGCTTTTTCACCGCGATGGTGATCGCGATGGTGTCGCGTGTTTCGCTCGGGCATTCGGGACGTGCGCTGGTCGCCGACGCGCTGACGTGGTGGTGCTTTCTCGGCGTGATTGCGGCCGCCGGCGTGCGGGTTGTGGCCGAGGTCCCGTTTGTTCCGGGAACGGTCGGACTCAGGCTCTCGGCATTGGCAGCGGCGTTGTGGCTGCTGTGCTTCGGGGTGTGGGCGTGCCGTTATCTGCCGATGTACTGGCGGCCGCGCGTGGATGGCAAGCCAGGATAGATCGGGTGTTGAATCAATGACCGAACTTGCGATAGCACGTGCATTGCACGTGATTGCGGTGGTGCTGTGGATCGGCGGCGTCGGCATGGTGACACTGACGCTGCTGCCGGCGGCGCGCCATATCCGCACGCCGGAAGAGCGGCTCAAATTCTTTGCGCGCATAGAGAAGGCGTTCATACCGCAGGCACGCATCTGGATGTTGGTAGCCGGGCTGTCCGGGCTTTACATGGTTCATGTGCTCGATGCATGGTCATTGTTCGGTGCGCTGCAATACTGGTGGCTGGATGCGATGGTCCTGGTATGGCTGTTCTTTGCCGCGATGCTGTTCGTGATCGAACCGTTGAACCGCCGGCGCGCGGCACGACGGCCGCCGCCGGATGCCGACCGCCTGGTCGCGCGCCTGCAGCGGCTGCACTGGATTGTGCTGACCGTGAGTCTGATCACCATTGCCGGCGCGGTCGCCGGCAGCCACGGCTACCTGCTGTTCTCGCATTGATGGACTATTTCGCGCTCAAGCATACGCACGTCACCTGCGTCGTGCTGAGCTATACGCTGTTTGTCATCCGCGGCATCTGGATGATGCGCGGGTCCGGCATGCTGGCGCGGCGCTGGGTGAAAATCGTGCCGCACGTGGTCGATACCATCCTGCTGGCGAGCGCAATCTGGCTGGCGATCCTGATTCGCCAGTATCCGTTCGTGCAGCCGTGGCTGACCGCGAAAGTGCTGGGGCTCATCGCGTACGTCGCGATCGGCACCGTGGCGCTGAAGCGCGGCCGCAGCCGCCGGATGCGCATCGGCGCGTGGATTGCGGCGCAGGCGGTGTTCTTCTATATTGTTGCGGTGGCCATCACGAAAAATCCGGCACCGTGGATGTGAGCGCATGAACGCGTTCGGAAAGCTCGGCAGTCCGGCGCCCGATTTCGATCATCCGCTCGACATGCTGGCCGCCTGCCATGGCCGGATTCGCGCGCAATGCGAGACGCTGAAGCGGCTCGTTGCTCACCTGCCGCAGCACGGCGCTGATGCGCAGGCGCAGCAGGCCGCCGGCGCGGTGCTGCGCTATTTCGATACCGCCGGCGTCAACCATCATGCAGATGAGGAGTACGATCTGTTTCCGCGGCTGCTGGCGGCGGTCGATCGCGGTGCGGTGCCGGCCGGCTGTGGCATCGATCTGCGGGTCATGCTGACCGGACTGGGCGCCGATCACCGCCGCATGGACGACGCATGGAAGGCGTTGCGCGCGGTGCTGGTCCGTACTGCAGCAGCAGAGGCGGTGGCGCTCGATGCCGCCACGGTCGAGGCATTCTGCGCGTTGTATGACGCTCACATGGACACGGAGGAACGGCATGTGCTGCCGTTTGCGGCGCAGGTACTCGACACGGCCGAGCTGGCTGAAATCGGCCGTGCGATGAGCCGGCGGCGCGGCGTCAAGACGTGATTTTCGGCGGCCCGCAAGAGTCGCGATGTTTCCTGTTATGGTATCTTCTGGCAGAAACCGGTGTTGAGGGACGCTGCTGCAAGCGGCCCACCTGTTGCGGCCGGCATTTGATGGAGGCAGATGCAACGCGATGACAATTGATCTGACAATCGGTGACGCGCTGCTGCTGGTCGACGTGCAGAACGACTTTCTGCCGGGCGGCGCGCTCGGCGTGCCCGATGGCGACGCGGTGATTGCGCCGCTCAACGGTTATCTGCAGGCGGCGGCCCGGCGCCAGTTGCTGATTTTTGCCAGCCGCGACTGGCATCCGCGCAACCATTGTTCGTTCAAGCCGCAGGGCGGTCCGTGGCCGGAACATTGCATCGCCGATACGCCGGGTGCGCAGTTTTCGCCGGCACTGGCGCT
This sequence comes from Burkholderiales bacterium, assembly GCA_035700525.1. Lineage (GTDB taxonomy): Bacteria > Pseudomonadota > Gammaproteobacteria > Burkholderiales > JBDZVW01 > JBDZVW01. Next base: position 720 of record DASSON010000142.1, on the reverse strand, counting down.
GCCCGCGAACGCGATCACGATTTCGAAGGCGACGCGTCCGGAGCGCGATGCCTATTCGGCATTCGACGGCACCTGGCTGCGGGCGCTGCTGACGCAGGCCAATGTCGATCGCGTGCTGATCGGCGGGCTGGCCACCGATTACTGCGTGCTGAATTCGGTGCGCGATGCGCTGGCTGCCGGCTTTCGCGTCGTGCTGCTGACGGACGCGATTCGCGCGATCGACGCCGGCGACGGTGCGCGCGCCGAGGCGCAGATGATCCAGCTCGGGGCGGTGCCGGCGCAATTGTCCGACATCGAAGCATGAATCCGTCCGCCAGCGCGCTGCTCACCGATCTCTATCAGCTGACGATGCTGCAGACATATTTCGTCCATGGCATGACGGGCAGTGCCGTGTTCGAGCTGTTCGTGCGCAAGTTGCGGCCGCATCGCAATTTCATGATCGCTGCCGGACTCGAGCAGGTGCTCGACTTTCTGGAAAATTTGCGGTTTCAGGACGAGGATCTGGCGTGGATCGCGTCCAGCGGGCAATTCCGTCCCGACTTCGGCGAACAGCTGCGCGCGCTGCGCTTTACCGGCGATGTGCATGCGTTGCCGGAAGGCACGGTGTTTTTCCCGGATGAGCCGGTGCTGCGTGTCACCGCGCCGCTGCCGCAGGCGCAACTGGTCGAAACACGGCTCGTCAACCTGATCAATTTCCAGACCATGGTGGCGTCGAAAGCG